>JAISYP010000089.1 GCA_031269825.1 Deltaproteobacteria bacterium | reverse complement strand
CAATGATGACATACTTTTGGTCTTTATGAGCCAGCCTCCTACCAATCGTGTGACTACCCAGCACGCGGGTTGGTAAAAGGTCGCTCTACCATGGAACCTAGTCCAGTGTGAACCTTTACAAATTTTAACTTGACAGACTACCAAAGCTTTGGGTATAAATTGATTGACCATTGAGGCGGGCCACCAGCCTTATTTTTATAACCCTCTTTTTTGATCTCCCTGGCGCTCTTTTTTTGGCCAGTTTTCGGTGCCGTTATAATTATAAGCGATCCGCTTTTTAATTTGATGTTTCGCTTTATGGCCCTTAATAAAAAACCAAAAAAATAGAGCTTGAAGGCTCTTGTTAAACCATAAGGCTTTTTTTAACTATAGAGCTAACCAGTCGCTGGTTTATTTTTTTCCCTTTTTCGCTGGTCTAGCTTAACTGGTCTATTTTCATAGCTCTAATTCTATAGAATATTTTCGGTTCTGGTTGGCGTATCAGTTCTGAGTTATCTAGTTTTAATATTGGTCACGAAGGCCGACTCGCCTAGCTCCTTAGCTAAGCGAGTCGGCTTTTTTTTGGCGTTTAAATCGGCGCTCATCGACTTAATCGATTTTTCGATTTTATCGATAACGATTTTAAATTTTAACTGGTTGGCGCTAATTTACGCCACTAGCTCTATCCATGATTTATGACCCAGGCTCTATTAGCGTCCAGGATCTATAGATCTTAGACTCCCCGACCGCCTTTAGCTCTTCCAAAACTAAAGGACTTACCTCTTTCATCACGGAGTAAAAAATGAAAGTTAATCTTTTCACGTTCGCCCTCGCCCTCGCCCTGGGGGCTTTTTCCGCCCAAGCCATAGCCCACGATTTTTGGGCCGAGGCTAAGGCGCCTAAAGTCAACCAAAAATTGACCGCCTCCATAGGCTATGGCCACAATTTCCCCGAAGGCGAAGACCTTAAGGCCGAGGATTTGAACACTAGATTTATCCCGCCAAAAGTTTATGGGGAAAACGGCGAGCTCGCTCTGGCTCCGGGCGAGAAAAACACCGCTTATAACAGCGTGGATAAACTCGCCCCCGGGTATTACGTCATAGCGACCCAAACCAACGGAACTTTTTTCACTAGATCTGAGGACGGTTACGCCTCTAAACCCAAAAACGAGGTCAAAGGCGCGAAAAGTTGCTCGTACAATACGCGTTTTGGCAAGGAAGTCATTAAACTGGGCGCGGCTAAAAACCAAGATCTCGCCACCAAACCCTTTGGTCAGACTCTCGAATTCGTCCCCCAAGCCGACCCCACCAACATCAAGGTCGGCCAACCTTTCCCCGTCAAGATCCTTTACCAGGGGCAACCATTGCGCGGGGCCGAAGTTTCCGCCTATTTGGCCGGTTTAGTTAAAAATAACGCGGCCCTTTTCTTCCAAGCCAATACCTCGCCCGAGGGAATAGTCAACCTCATCGCCTTAAAGGCCGGGGATTGGTTAGCCAAGGTCACGGTCGAGGAGCCTTATCAAGACAAAAAAGTTTGCGACACCTCTAACGCCACGGCTAGTTTCACTTTTAGAGTCCACAACTGATGAAAAGTTACAATTAAAGTTATTTTTTCCTACCAAAAAGCTAAAAAGGCCACCCAAGTAACCCTAGGTGGCCTTTTTTTATGACTAAATGAGAACCTTGACGCCCATCCTCACCAACGGCGCGACCGATGGTTTTCTAGGGTACCTCCAACTTACTTCTTGTCTGAATCCACTTCCTCAAACTCGGCGTCCACCACGTTGTCATCAGGGCGCGCGCCCTCGTCATGGTCGCTAGATCCGCCAAAACCTGGGCCAGAGCCTTGATCTTGGGATTGGTTTTGGCTGGCCTGGGCGTACATCTGCTCGGCCAGTTTGTGGCTAGCCGTGGTCAGAGCGTTGGTTTTGGTCTCAATGATGGCCTTATCGCCTTTATCCAGAACCGCCTTCAGATCGGCCACCGCGGTCTCCACTTGGTTGCGGGTGTTCGGATCGACTTTTTCGCCCAGCTCAGCCAGGTTCTTTTCCGTGCTGTAGATGAGGGTATCGGCCTTGTTCTTTAGCTCCACCAATTGTTTTCTGGCCTTATCGTCTTCGGCGTGGATCTCGGCGTCCTTGATGAGGCGCTTAATTTCCTCTTCCGACAGACCACTCGAGGCCGTGATCTGGATGGATTGCTCTTTGCCGGTGCCCAGATCCTTAGCCGAGACGTGGACAATGCCGTTGGCGTCAATGTCGAAGGTCACCTCAATCTGGGGAACGCCCCGGGGAGCCGGGGGAATGCCCACCAACTCAAACCGCCCCAAAGTCTTATTGCCGCTAGCCATCTCCCGCTCGCCCTGCAGGACGTGGATGGAAACGGCCGGCTGGTTATCGGTGGCGGTGGAGTAAATTTGACTGCGCTTAGTGGGAATGGTGGTGTTCTTTTCAATTAAGCGCGAGAAGACTTCGCCCTGGGTCTCAATACCCAAGGATAGCGGCGTCACATCCAGGAGAAGAACGTCTTTCACGTCTCCTTTTAATACGCCGCCTTGAATGGCCGCCCCCACCGCCACCACCTCATCGGGGTTGACGCCCTTATGAGGTTCTTGGCCAAAAATCTGCCGGACTTTCTCGACCACTTTGGGCATCCGGGTCATGCCGCCGACCAAAATGACCTCATTGATATCTTTCGCCGCTAGTCCCGCGTCCTTTAACGCCGTCTGACAAGGGCCAACCACCTTGTTGACCAGATCATCGACCAAGCTTTCCAGTTTGGAGCGGGTTAGCTTTAGGTTCAAATGTTTAGGCCCAGAAGCGTCGGCCGTGATGAAGGGCAGGTTAATGTCCGTCTCCATGGAGGTCGATAGTTCCATCTTGGCCCGTTCGGCGGCTTCTTTGAGGCGCTGGAGGGCCATCTTGTCGTTTAGCAGATCAATGCCGGACTCTTTGCGGAACTCGTCGGCTAACCAATCAATGACGCGTTTGTCAAAATCCTCGCCCCCTAAAAAGGTGTCGCCGTTGGTGCTCTTAACCTCAAACACCCCGTCGCCGATCTCTAAAATCGAGATATCAAACGTGCCGCCGCCCAAGTCAAACACGGCGATCTTTTGGTCGTTCTTCTTGTCAAGACCATAAGCTAAGGCCGCCGCCGTGGGCTCATTAATGATTCTTAAGACATTAAGACCCGCGATCCGGCCCGCGTCCTTAGTGGCTTGACGCTGGCTATCATTAAAATAAGCCGGCACCGTGATGACCGCGTCGTTCACTGTCTCGCCCAGATAATTTTCCGCGGTCTGCTTCATCTTGGTTAAAACCATGGCCGAGATTTCAGCCGGCGAGTAAGTCTTCCCCCGCACTTCCACGCTCGCGTCGCCATTGTCGGCCCGAACAATGGAGTATGGGGCCACTTCCCGATCTTTTCTAACTTCTGGCGAATCATACTTGCGGCCAATAAGACGCTTAACGGCGTAAACGGTCGCCTCGGGGTTGGTGACGGCTTGACGTTTAGCCGTCTGGCCCACGGGCCTTTCACCGCCTTCGGTAAAGGCCACCACCGAAGGCGTGGTTCGGTTGCCTTCGGTGTTGGCGATAACCTTAGGATCACCGCCTTCCATTAAAGCCACGCAGGAATTGGTGGTGCCTAAATCAATGCCAATAACTTTTGACATAAAAAAAACCTCCAAAAATATATTCTAACCTTTAAAGGATTAAAATCAGTTTGTCATCTAATTAATTAGATCTATTTTTTCCAAAAACCAGTCAAGAATTGACGCCCTAAACGAAGCCAGGCGAAAAACCATCGTGGGAACCAGACCCTCTGGCCCAGCCGGGTTCCTTTATTGAAACGGGTTTTGATTCTTGACCACCATCACCTGAGCCGGCCGAATAAGACGGTCGTAGAGGGTGTACCCTTTGGCCACTTCCCGGGACACCGATAACTCCGGCAACGCTGGATCTGGCTCCTGACCCAAAGCCTCATGGATGTTGGGATCAAAAGGTTTGCCTCGCTCGGCCTGAACTTCCGACAAGCCTTTTTCCGCCAGAAAATCCAAAAAGCCTTTTAAAGTCATCCGCACCCCCTCGGCCAAGCTCTTGACCAAGGGATTGGACTCGTCGGCGTAACTTAAGGCCAGGCGCAGGTTATCCAGAACCGGCACCAAGCCCTTTAAAACGTCCTCGGCCGCGTAACGGCAGATTTCCTCCCGTTCTTTCTGGGCCCGACGGCGGATATTCTCGGCGTCGGCGCGGGCTCTTAAGTACAGGTCATGGTATTTATGGGCCTCAGCTTCCCAGCCCGGCTCGTAATTATCCAAAGATTGGCCATCGACGTCCATGGAGCCATCCTGGCGGTCAATGGTTTCCCCGGTCTGGGGCTGAGCCTGATCTTGAGCCTGATCTTGAGCTTGATCTTGAGCTTGATCTTGGGCTTGATTTTGGGCCTGATCCTGACCAAAAACCCCGTTTTCGCCGTTATCCATATATATTTACCCCATTAAAATTACTTGTTTACTTATTGAACAGACCGCTGACCACGCGAGCCGCGTAGTCGACCACCGGCACTATCTCGGAATAGTTTAGCCGTCGTGGCCCCAACACCCCCAAAGCCCCGGCTCCCCGATCCCCGCGGAAATACGGGGAAGCCACCAAAGCCAAACCATCGGCTTTCTGACCCGAAGGCCCAAAGACCACCTGAACCTTGCCGGCCCCAGTGATCTGATCCAATAACTCAACCAGGCGCCTTTTATTCTCAAAAGCCAAAAATAAGGCCCGCATGGCCTCGGCTTCGGCTAAATCTGGATGCTCAAACAACCGCTCTCGGCCCTCATCGTCCAGGAAAATAGCCCGCTCTTCGCCGCGTCCTTTGGCCGCGGCCGCCTCAACTAAAGCCAAAACTCGCTGGAAGAGCCGCTCAAATTCGTGTCGCTCCCGCCCCATGGCCGAAAGCCCCATTTCCCGGATCTCCTCCAAAGTGAAGGGCGGCTTGAGTTCCTCTAAGTAAACGTTGACCTCGTTCAACTGATCCTGGGTGTATTCCTCGGACGGGCAGAGCAATCGGTTGTGGATGAGCCCGTTTTCCGTGACTAAAACGGCTAACGCCTCACCTGGGCCCAGTCTAACGAAATAGAGCCTCTTTAACCACAAAAGATCCGCGCCAGGGGCCATGATAAGCCCCATTTGGCTGGTGAGGTTAGATAGAACCCGCGAGCAAAGACTAAATATGGATTCCGCGTCCCTCACCTCCAAGCTATCTTCTATGAGCCCTCTAGTTTTTTCCGGCAAGGCGATCTTAGCCAAAAGGTCATCCACGTAACAACGGAAACCCATTTCCGTGGGCGTCCGTCCAGCCGAAGAGTGAGCTTGACACAAAAGTCCCAGTCCCTCCAGCTCCGCCAAAGATTTTCGGATCGAGGCCGGGGATAGGCCTAAGGCGCCCAAACGCGCCAAGGAACCTGAGGCGACCGGCTCGCCAGCGCGGATGTATTCCTCTATCAAAGCGGCTAGTATCCGCCTTTGTCGGTCATCAAGCCGCTCGATCATAAGCTGAACCCCTTAGCCGATCTGGGGGAATTTATTAAATTCCAGCGTAGCCAACCTGACCGCGAACTAAAAAATAAGCATGTTCCGCCCAATGTCAAGAGTTCGGGAAGCTTTTTAACAAAATTTCTTCGTTCTAGGCCGCCAATTGACTAAACCCGACCAACCGGTCGAGCCCGAAAACCTAAAATTTTAGGGCTTGGAACTATTTTATGGATAGGAGCCAGCGCGTTTTAAGCGAAAAAAGGAGCGTAGAGGGTGGAGTGGGGAGTTTAGAGGGTGAAACGGGGAATTTGGCGTGGAGAGTTTTTTTGTACCCGTTCACCGTGGTCTCCCCCAGGCCAACTGACTGGGCCTCCAATTCTCCTTCTTGATTTTATTCTATCCTTCCAATACTAGCCCATTATGGCCCCAAAAAAATATTTTCGACTG
>JAISYP010000110.1 GCA_031269825.1 Deltaproteobacteria bacterium | reverse complement strand
GCCTCAGCCACTTTGACCGGCGTTCGATAAAGCCCGGCCGTAAAAAGCAAAAACTCCCAACCCGACAGTTTTTCATAAAGAAAGGGGCGATCCGGTATATAGCCCAAAACGCTTTTCGCTAGCCGAGGCTGTTTAGCCAAATCATGGCCAGCCAGAAAAATCTGGCCTGAGGAAGGAGCCAAAGCCCCAGCTAACATCCGAATGGTCGTGGTTTTACCCGCGCCATTTGGTCCTAAAAAACCATAAATCTGCCCTTCTGGCACCGAAAGAGTTAGATCGGCCACCGCCAGATGTTGACGGTATTTCTTGGAAACGCCCACCAGGCGGATGGCTGGCTCGCCCATAATTTATCGATCCACCTCGGGCCACAGAGCCCCCACGCCTTGGTTAATAATCATGTCCAGAAACGCCTGGGGAATGTGTTGAAGTAAAGTCGGTTTGGGGGGAGCGTCTAAGGCGGCTTTGGCTTGTTCGGTTAGGCGGGGGTTGGTCAAGACATCCAGCCCAAACTCTAAGCCGGAAGCTTTTTGACTTAAAACTTGGCCATCGGCGTTAATCCAGATCTCGGTTTGGTCAGGATCCAAAAGAAGGGCCAGTTTATAAACTTTTTTCTCCTCGGCTTGATTAGTGACCTCAATGATGGTCAGACTAGCGGGCCGAAAATCTAATTTGGCGGGATCAAAAAGGCTAAAAAAGATCGGTCGTCCCAAAGGCAATTCCCGTTGTCGGGCTAGCCAGGGAATGAGCCCGGAAAGGAGAATCGGGCCAGTTTCCGGGATGGGTTTAGTCACCTCGCGAACTCGCTCGCCGATTTGAAATCGGTATTTAAGCTCGCCCGCCTCAATCCGCCCCGCCACGTCCGCCAAAGGTTTTCCGCCCTGACCCAAATCAATGGTTAGCTTTGAGGACAATAACCCACCGCTTGAGTTAAAAACCGCCGTCGATCGACAGCGGATCTCCCCCTCCGCGATGACCACATTTAAATTGATGAGGGAATCTTCGGACAAGGTCGTGTTTTTGGTCTGGGCGTCCAAAGTGACTAGACGTCGGGCGAAGCCCAGTTGTTTCTTGCCCGCGACCAAGGAGTAATAATCTTCTCGCGGCCCAAAAGGATAGAAAGAATCGCTTTGAAAAGAAAAGTTACCGACCCAGCCCCACCAGATGAGAATAGCCAATCCAGGAATAAGAATAGCCAATTTTATCAGGTGTTTTTTCATGCTCTCCCCCTGGAAAAAAAGCCGACCCGATTGGCGTTAACGATCCCAAAACCCCAGAGGCGGGGTGGCCATCTCCCCAAAAGCCCGGCGCGGAAAATAGTCGGCCCACCCTACCCGTGGTTATATCTTAAATAGAATTATTGAAAAAAATACCCCAGATAGGGAACATTATCCTCAAGGGCCGGAAAAAGAAAACTAACCCTCCGCGGCGAAGCCAAAACCCGCGCCCCTTATTCTTCCAGCCCATCCTTAAGTTTATACCCGGCCCAACGATCCACGACATCCATAAGGTTAAGGTATTGTTCCTGAGTTAGACCCGCGCCTAAAGCCACTAGACGTTGTTTTTCCGGGGTCAGGATATCGCCAATATCATGCGCGTCGGAATTGATCATCAGGTTGGCCCCCGCCTCAATGGCCAGTTTAGCCACGTGACCATTGGTCAGGCTATGGCCAGGCCGGGCGGTCAATTCCAGAAAAACTCCCCGCGTTTTGGCCAAAGCCGCCTGCTCGCGCGTTAAAAAGCCTGGATGGGCCAAAATGTCGCAACTAGCCTCAATGGCCGCCTGGTTGGTGCCAGGCGCGACCGGCTCCACGGGGCTTTCCCCATGAACCACCACAAACTGGGCCCCCAACTCCCGGCACCAGATGACCAGATCCTCGATCTGATCGGGGGGCACGTGGGTTAATTCCACCCCAGCCAGGATATTGAGCCCTAAATGGGTTGGCAGAGCTCGACAAGCGATGAGGGCCTTGGTCAAGGAGCTTTCCAAGGTGGAGTGATCCACGTGGTCAGCTAGGCCAATAATCTTGTAGCCATTGACAAAAGCCCGGCGACCCAACTCGGCCGGTCCCAGTTGGCCATCGGAAATTAAAGTATGCGTGTGAAAATCCAGCACTGGCCGGGTTTCAATGGTGTCAGTCATAAATCCGCTCTCTTAAAAAAGGGGCTAGCGCCCCGAAAAGGCCCCCAAAAGGCCCTAAAATCCCCAAAGCTTTAGGCCTTTAGGGGTTCTTTCTCCATCATGATGAGGATTTTCGAGTTATTTTCAAAAAGAACCTCAATCTTGTTGGGAAGAATAACCTTGGTCACGAAACCGACCCCAAATTTGGCGTGATTGAGGGCTTGCCCGGCTTGGTAGGTTCCATAAATAGCGTAGGGCGTCAAGCGACCATTGCCGAAAGAGTCGCGAAGATCCTGCCACGCCCGGTTGGTCGTGTCGATCTCCGCGGCGATGGTCTTGGTGGATTTGTTCTTGGAATCCTTAGTCGCGCGCGGTTTAGCCTTGGGTCGAGGCGATTTAGCCTTCGGTTTGGGCTTGGCCTCAGCTTCAGGTTTGGTCTCGACGCCCGACTCCGGTTTGGGCTCAAGTTTGGGCTCAGATTTGGGGACGGACGCCTTGGGCTCAGATTTGGGCTTGGACTCAGATTTAGGTTTGGACTCGGACTCAGGCTTGGGCTCGGACTCTGGCTTGAACTCGAACTCGGACTCTGATTTGGACTCGGACTCTGGTTTGGACTCGGACTCTGGCTTGAACTCGAACTCGGACTCTGGTTTGGACTCGAACTCAGAGCTAGCCTCGAAACCAGACTCGGGGACAGAAGCGGAAACCGACTCAGCCACCGACTCGGCGACCGAAGTGGAGCCAGAAGGGGCCACCGAAGCGGAACCAGATTCCAGCTCAATTTTAGATTTAGATTTGGATTTAAGTTTAGCCACGACCGGAGCCGCGGCCTTGGTGGCCATCGCCTCGGGGGAAGTCGCCTCGGAATCCTTTTTCTTAGGCTCGGACTTGCGGTAAAGGTGTTGACCTTGGCAAGTCAGGCAGATAACCTTTTTTACCTTATTTCCCTCAAAGGCCACAACGCGATGGTTGGTCACAAGATGACACTTGCCGCAATAGGCGTCAATCTCGCCGCCCACCCGCAATTCATTATTGGGTCTAACTAGGGTCATGGTAAATCCTTTATATCCAAAAAATATAAATTGGCTAGCGTCCCTTGACCAAAGACACGCCAGCCTAAAAATAACCGTCAAAAAAACTAGCCACTTCTATACCAGGGCTATATATGATGTGACTTATAAGATAGGCCTATGGGATGGCCTATGGAAAAAGGCCTAGCGGCTGGCCTAGCGGCGAAAACCTAGTTACGCAAACTATGAATCGGGGCTGGAATCCTCCCACCCATGGCGATAAAGCTTTCCGCCTCTGGATAGTCATCCACTTCCATTACCGTGGCCGAGCCCAATAAGCCCCCATAATGAACCTTATCGCCCGCCTTTTTGCCAGGAACTGGGATCAGGCGGGCGGCGGTGGTCTTATGGTTGATCACCCCTATGGCCATTTCATCGGCGATGATAGCGGCCAAAGTGCCCGCCGAAGTGTCCCCAGGCAGAGAAATCATATCCAGGCCCACCGAGCAAACCGCGGTTAAGGCCTCCAATTTTTCTAAACGGAGTAAACCGCTTTCCACGGCCGCCCCAATGCCCAGATCCTCGGAGACGGGGATAAAAGCCCCCGACAAACCGCCCACATGGCTGGAAGCGAAGGCCCCACCCTTTTTGACCGCGTCGTTTAGGAGAGCTAAAACAGCCGTTGAGCCTGGCGCTCCAATGCCCTTAAGCCCCATGGCCTGGAAGATCTCGCCCACCGAATCCCCCACTTGGGGAGCCGGGGCCAGGGACAGATCCACCACCCCAAAAGGCAGTCCCAAATTGTCGGCCACTTCCCGCCCCAAAAATTCGCCCACCCGGGTAACTTTATAGGCGGTGCGCTTAATGACCTCGCTTAAGGTTCCGAGACTAGGGCGCTCGACTTGGCGCATAGCCCGCTCAATGGCCTTCTTCACCACGCCAGGGCCAGAGACGCCAACGTTAATGACCGCGTCAGGCTCGCCAAACCCCAAATACGCTCCAGCCATAAAAGGCATGTCAGGGGGAATATTGGCGAAAACCACCAATTTAGCGCAGGCTAAACCATCGCGATCCGCGGAAAGCCGGGCGGTTTCTTTGATGATCTGGCCCATTCTAGCCACCGCCCCCATGTTGATGCCATCGCGACTAGAGGCCACGTTAACCGAGGAACAGACCCGGCCAGTCTCGGCTAGGGCTTGAGGGATGGCCGTAAGCAAGGCCTCGTCGCCTCTGGAGAACCCCTTCTCCACCAAAGCCCCAAACCCACCCACAAAATCGACCCCAGCTTCCTCAGCGGCTTTATCCAGAACCCGAGCCACTTTGACCAACTCCTCGGGGCCAAAAGAACCAGCCAACGCGCTGACGGGGGTGACGGCCAGACGCTTGTTGACCACGGGGATGCCATATTTTTCCGCCACCTGATCGCAAACTTTAACCAAATTTTCGGCGTGGCGGCTGATCTTGGCGAGAATCTTGGCCATGAGACGTCCAAGATCATCGGAGACGCAATCAAGGAGCGACAGGCCCAGGGTTATGGCCCGAACGTCGAGGTGCTCGTTTTTAAGCATCTCCAGGGTAGCTATAACTTCGCGATCAGTGAGCATGCCGTGTTTTGGACTCCCAAGTCGAGCGCCTTAAGCGAACAGTCCGCCAGGACATCGCCCTAACTGACCGAAAACCAGGCCAACGCGGCCTGAGGGTTAATAATTACCTTTAATCGCCAAAATTTAACAATGACAATTTTTTGGCTAAGAAAATGGGCGTCGCCCAAATTCAGTATAACCTAATGATTATAGTTTGATACTTTCCATACGTCAAGATATTTTTTTACTTTTTCGGGCCATGGTCTTGACCAGGCCTTTCATGGTCAACGCGCCAAATGGTTAAACCCGACTTAAGGGAAATAGGACAATATCTAAAATTTATACAGGCAAAAAAATAATTAACCAGAAATAAATAGGTTAACACGCTTTATAATGGATTAAAAAATAGTACGGATTGATGTTTTAAATGCTAATGAAATGAGAGTGGGAGTTTATAATTACAATATTGAATATATTTAATTATTTACAACATTTTAATTGACATTCTATAAAACTAAAAGAATGAGTTTTAAAAATTTTAGTCTTAATTTATCCAATCAATAGTCCCCGACCTTTTCCAGCCCCTTATTCGGCGCCCTACTGTTTCCACCGACCATCGGTTGATTAAAGTAATATTCGCCGCCCTTTCGCCTTTGACGCGAAAACCAATCCCACTCCGCCGAACG
This sequence comes from Deltaproteobacteria bacterium, assembly GCA_031269825.1. Classification (GTDB taxonomy): domain Bacteria; phylum Desulfobacterota; class Desulfarculia; order Adiutricales; family Adiutricaceae; genus JAIROO01. Next base: position 1,891 of record JAISYP010000110.1, on the reverse strand, counting down.
GACAAATTTTTGGCTGGTGGAAAAACTTTTTAACTCACCAACTTTTAAGCCATCAACTTTTTAAATCTATCAATTTTTTTCCCCATAGGGAAGCTAATTTTCAATCCTAAAAATTCCCAACTATATTAGCAGAAAGATTAATAGAACGCGGAAAGCGAAATACCAGTCCCGCCGTGACCGGCTTTGATTTCCGAACTTACTGTCTTTAATAAACGCTCATAAATTCCTTCAAAAACGCTCATAAATTAGCGCTCATAGGTATTACACGCTTAGGAAATTTTCGCTCTGATCAAAAAATACCCTATAGTAAATTATAGAGTAATCATCAAAGTCAACCATTAACTCAACCCATAAACTCAACTCATTGACACTACTCATTGACACTACTCATTGACACAACTCATTGACACAACCGCGGACTCAACCAAAAGGAAATTTTTCACGTCCGCCATCACTCCAAAAAGGATCAGAAGCGTTAACTAAAAAAATTACCTCCCCCCAGAACCAATTTGGATTGGCAAGAGAAAAACTTAAAGTCGGTGAAGAGCCTCAAAAATATCTCGATGCTGCAGGTTCACCTCTATGCCCAGCTCCTCGGCGGTCAAAGACAGAGCCTGACGGAAAACGCGCTGCTGAACGGTGGTGGGGACTGAGATCTCCAAAACCAAAACCTGAGGGGCGACGCCCAGGTCATCGGACAAAGTCAGGGCCCTTAAATTGTCGATGTTGGCGTCAAAAGAAGCCACGGTTTGGGTGATCCCAGGAATTAAATCCGGGCTAGACGCGCCTTGAAGGGTTATCACGTAAGGTTCCATAACCGGAAATTGAGTTGGCTCGTCTGGGGAGGCCGGGGGAGCGACAAAATAGGACAGGTCTGTCCCGGTCAAAGCCTCGGCCAGAGCGCGATCCAAAAGGCCTTCGTCCAAGCTATCCGGGGCGTTGATGGAAAAAAGACCCGCGAACTGGCCCTTCAAAGTGGTTTGGTTGACTTCCTCTATATTGCCCCCATGGGTGGCCAAAACTTTGCTGACCAGATGAACCAGACCTGGACGATCCCGACCGACGATGGCGATAATGGTTTTGGACATAGTTCTCCCAAATGGGCTCCTTGGGTTTGAATTCCTAGGCACCGTACCCTAATTGACTGATTTTTTCAAGTTGAGAGGACAGGCGCCGGACAGGGACAATGGCTTTGATTAACCGCGAAAAGCCGCCTTTGGGTAATTTTTGGGCTAACAAAAGTATTTCAGCCTTGGCTAGGGTTAATCCTGTTTTTTTATTAAAGAAAAGTTATTTAAAGATAATATATAATCTATATCAGCTATGCTGCAATCAAGTTATTAGCTATTATTTTATTTAAAATTAATTTCATGATAGATACTATTATTCAATTAATTACCTAGTGAATGATACTTGTATTAGTCCAAACTGATATTTCTTATGATAATCTATAATATTTATTAAATTTAATTACTAAATTATTACAATATTCATCAGTCATTGACTTTATTTGTTGATTACTTATATTAAAAGTTATTGTATAGCCAAATATTTTTATCAAAACTTTTACTTATTCTCATATCATCACTTTGCATATAGTTCACACGCATTTCATTTTTTAGTGGGCACTTATAAAAAACACCATTAATTAAAGATAATAATTATTTTTTTGTGTATATTAATTCTATTAAAAATGTAATTCGATGGTCATACGCTTCATAAAAATGTCGATTGATTAATTTAGTTATTATATTATATTATTACTGAATAGCGTCGCGGTAGGAAGTGCCCTTTCGGACACCCCCCCGCACAGATCCCTGCGAGCGGAATTACCGCACAGGGCTCCTCAATTGAATCAGACGTGTATACCTTTGATTTGGACAGGGGTGCG
>JAISYP010000145.1 GCA_031269825.1 Deltaproteobacteria bacterium | reverse complement strand
ATTTATAAGTTATTGAAATTAATACTCTTTTGCCTAACTATTCCCACTAAACTAGGGTTTTCGCGAAGCCATCATACTTATTCCAGAGTTATTTATACCAGACTAAAAGTTTCATAATCACCATTATACCCCATAGCTTGACTTGTTTCATGTCTAAAAACCAGGGAAAAAGAGGATTACTTCGCCACTCTATATTTTTTCACTTCGCTGTCAAGACATAATTATTCCGCCTCTCTTCCGTGGGGTCTCCCAAGGTCTTCTGGGGTTCCCCCGGGTTTCTAGAAAAGGATTACCACCAAACGGATCGCGCGACCGTAGCCCCAGTTCAGTATCCCAGGAAAAAACTAAATCCAGGGATTTCCCCACCAGCCCCTAATCCTTATTTCCTGGTTATTTTACTCGCCTAAGGGTTTTGAAAGCTGGCGCTCCAGGAAAAAATCCGGATTTTCTAATGGCCTCAAAAAAACTAGTAATTTCAAGTATTTATTTTCACGTCAAAAATTTATTCTTCTTAACTAGTTAATAAAGTTGTAACTATCTAAAATTTACACTTTTAAAACTAAATATAGCGTCATTGAGTCATATTACAAAAAAAACCAAGACCAATTTGGGCGTCCTAACTCAGTGGGATTTAGCCAGTCGTTCCACAAAATTTAAATTGACATATAAATCCCCACTTTGACCGGACTTATCGTCCTGGGCTCCGGCGCCTTTAAGCCTGATTTTTCCCCTCTCGACCATGGCGGGCGTCACTTGAACCATCAGGTGGCTGGTTCTGGCCAACTTCCCCTCGCCGCCACAACGGGGGCAAACGCTCGGCCGATAAATGGATCCTTGGTTCATCTGAACCAGTGTCCGACCTTCGCCAAAGCAGCGGGGGCAAACTTGGTGGACTGTCCTAGGGATGGCTAGAGTGAAAGTGGCCGAGCTTTTGACCAAGGCCAACTCATAATGGATGTCCAAGCCGTTCTGACTTTGACTGATAAATTGGAATTGAACCCCATTAAGGGCGTTTTGGGTTTTCCGACTCGAACGAGCTTTGGCTAAAAGGTTTTGGTAAGCTTGGTGGGCTTTTTGGAACTTTTGAGCGTCGCCACCATGAGCGGAACTATCAGGGTGATATTCTTTGGCTAATCGCCGGAAGGCCGCCCTTATTTCCAATTCCGAGGCTCCTGGCTTAAGGCTTAGTTCCTGATAGGCTTGTAACTGGCTCATGTTCTTACCTCCGGTCAAATTCCACGTCTGACCAGTTAGATAGCAACCATTGGGCCAAGTCGATTATTTAAATAATTTCCAACAGTTAACTTTTACCTTCTCCCAAATTGCGCGCCCAGGCGCGCAGTTTGGCGCCCTATCCTCAAGCGCCCCTTTCAAATGGATAGATTTTTTTCCAGCCTTCCGTCAATAGCTCTTTAGGCTTTTCATCAAAATTTTACTTTAGCGTCTTTTTATAGGTTATTACATATGTATTCACCAAATTAATGATTTGATTTTAGTGTGAAGCAAAATTCACAACTGACTAGCCGCTTCTCCTTTCGCTCCCTCGAACCGTCAGGATCAGGCCTTTTACGCCTATTAATGTGAAATATATTTCACACTGCCCATGGCCAAAATATCTATCCCGGTTATCGTGGGGCGAAATAGTGGTCGCGGGCGAAAGTGACTGACCTCTATAATTACCGATCTAGACGTGGCCGCGCTCCTTAATTTAAGGATGACGATTTCGCGAAAACCCTGGATTTTGTAATATCATTAATATAATAGACTCAATAATTGGAGAAGCCGCTGGCCACGGAAGTCGTCTATCTAGCGCTCTGGCGCTTATTTCCGAGCGCCTCGCGCGCCTTCCAAAAAAATCTTAGTCTACTAAATTTAATAATAAAAATAATTATATTCAATATAATAATAAATTAGCAAATTTTACTGTTATAAAATATCAAATTGTATATATATTTATATTATATCTTAATTACGTCTATAAAACACTTGCTAATAATTTTAATTTCATTTATTATATAAGTATCAAGGAGGTCATTATCATGATGTAAGTTTATAATAATAATTAAACAGATTATAAACGCGCTCAATTAAAAATTATTACCCAAAAAAGTTCCGCTGAATACAGAATAGATGGTCTCGCGAAAAGTCCAAAATTCAGGAATCTTAAGATATAAGTTACTGAAATTAATACTCTTTTACATGACGATTTCCCTTAAACTAGAGTTTTCTCCAAGCCACCATCATTTCTTCTTTAACGCGGCGCTGGCCATAGGTTGTTTCCCTAAATATCAAATCCGCCGGGGGTGGGGTTTGGGGATCCGGAATCAACAGTTAGCCCTGACCACCCAAATCCCCAGACAAAAGGATCCGGGTCGTGGCCCCTTGTTCCGTCACCGTCACCAAGCCGCTCACCGCCCCCAATATATGGCCAGCTGGAATCAAGGTAATCTTAACCCCTGGCTGGATCGCCTAAGCCTATTAATATTTATGGGCGATAAAAGCTGGCTAGCCTCTATCGCGTCCGCCTCGGCGTAGAGGGCTTCCCCGCGCTTATAACCTGGGCGCTGGTTTTTCCGGGTTTTCCAAAGGGCCTCTTGTTCTTGGATGTGGGCCGCGTCTAACCAGAAAATCTTCAGTCACTCGACCGTGGCGGGGGTGGCGTAAACTGGGCCGCGGCGCCCAGCCTTCACCAACCGCGGGACAAGGCCAGAGCGCTCCATCTGGGCGTGGGTAAGGACAATGGCCCTCACGTTTTGTGGTTGGCGCGAGGCCGTAGGGAAGTTTCGTGGTTCCGTCTGGATCCGGCTTGGAAAAGGCCACAATCCATTAGTATATAGCCGCCAGCCGGGTTTTCCAGTTGATAACAAGAGCCGGTGACCACGCGAATGGCGCCTAAGCGGCGGATTTTCATCATTATTCCTGGTTAGCTATGGGGATCCACGGGTTGGGGAAAACCACCAGGTTATCGCGGTGGATAATCTCCTCAGAATGGCTATAACCGAGCCGCTCCTCAATCTGGTGACTGGATAGTCCCATGATCCGCCCCACTTCTGGGGAACTGTAGTTAACTAAACCCACCCCAAAAGGCTCCTGATCCAGTTGGGCGATGGAGACCGCGTCGCCAGCCGCGAACAACCCCTCCACCCCAGCCACGCCGCCAGGGAGAAGGCTTTTCCCTTTATCCCGCACCGCCAAAGCCGCCCCCGCGTCCACGATCAAACGACCCCTAGGCCGAGCGGCGAAAGCTAGCCAGTGTTTATAGGCCCCGCGCCTTTTTTCGGAGGGCGGAAAATACGTGCCCAGTTTTTCCCCGGCCAATAACCGGATCAAGATGTCCCGAGTCAAACCATTGGCGATGAGGGAAGGCACGCCCCGCTCGGATAAACGTCCCGCGGCCCGAACTTTGGTGAACATCCCCCCCGTGCCCAATGGCCCCGAGGAGCCCCCGGCCAAGGCCAAAATGGCCGGGGTGACCAGGGGCACCTCGTCAATCAAGGCCGCCTGGGGCTCTTTTTTGGGATCCGCCTCAAACAACCCGTCCTGGTCAGTTAGGTTGACGAACAGATCCGCTTCGCACAGGGAAGCCACTAAAGAGCCCAAAGTGTCGTTATCCCCCACTTTAAGCTCTTCCACGGCCACGGTGTCGTTTTCGTTCACCACCGGAATGACCCCCAGTTCCAACAAAGCCATGAAAGTGTTTTTCGCGTTTAAAAACCGACCCCGATCGGCCAGATCCTCGGCGGTCAATAAAATCTGGGCCGCTTTTAGGCCATAAGCCTCCAAGGCTTTTTCCCAGGCCATCATCAAGGCCACTTGCCCAGCCGCGGCCGAGGCTTGCTTAAGGCGCAACGAGGTGGGCCGTTCTAACAGCCCTAAACGCTTGTAACCCAAAGCCACGGCCCCGCTGGAGACCAATAAACAATCCCGGCCACCGCGCTTTAACTGACCCAGCTGTTTGGCCAAAGACTTTAGGCGTCCCACCTCCAAGCCTTGGCCGCGGATGAGCTGGCTACCGACTTTAACCACCAGGCGTCGGGTTTTGGCGAGTCGATCCCTACTCATTTGTTTCCGATCCTTGAGAAAAACTGACGAAAAATCGCTCAAGCCGTCACTGGGTTAACTTTATCGCCTCGCCCACCCAGACCATCTGGCTTGACCGACGACTGATCTGGGGATTAAGTTCCAGTAAAACCGCGACCGAAACCCCAAACCGGCTAGAGATGGAAGATAAAGTGTCGCCAGAGACCGCCCGATAAATCCGCCCCGCGCCTTGAACGCCCGGGTCTAACGAGCCAGCCGCCGCCCCCCCAGGGGCGACGTTAAGCGCGCCCAAGGAGCTAGCGTTATCCAAAGACCCTGGGCTCGGGTTTTTGGGCTCCGGAGCCTCTAAACCCTGGGACTCCGCCGTGGCCCGAGCGATTCGATCCACCAGTTGATCGCGCTCTTGATAGACGCTGGTGAGCGCCCGATCCAAGACGCTCGCTTCCCGCTTGGCCATGGCCAGTTCCGCTTCCAAGGCGTACGTCTCCTCCCGGAGTCGGGCCATCTCATCGTCCGAGACGGTGGAGCAACCCAGAACGAGACTCAAAGCCAGCGCCCCCAAAGCCAAACGAAAAAAGTGAGCGGAAAAGGCTAGTTTGGTGAAAATTGAACCCAACCAAGTAACTATTTTAACTATTTTAGGCGAGATTAGTTGGCTCGAGGTCAGTTGGCTCGAGCTAAGTTCGCTCAAGCTAAGTTCGCTCGAGTTTGGCCAGCTCTTGGCCGGGATCGCCTTAGCCGAGTTAGCCGAGCTAATTAAATGGGCCGATGGGGGGGTTCGGCGTTGGTTGGTCTCCATATTGGCCTCAGACAATTTCAATGAGATTTTCCGTTTTATAATAGCCGGATTGACCCTAGTTGACAACGCTTTTAGCGAATAAAGAACCCGCGCGGCGTCAAGGGGGCGAGGGCGGGTTATGATAAATAATTCCACTAGATCTATTAGATTTAGGGGGTAATTAGATATTTTTTAGCCATATGGTGGGGTTTTAGCGATTCTTTGGAAAACCTTAAACCCGGTAACCCTAGATCTTGCTCTCTATTAATATAAGTTAGTTCCGAGAACCGCCGCCGACAGTACTCGCTACACAGGGCCACGTATATCCCCCGAATCTCTGGATTGCCTTTTTCCGCGTGGATGACGGCCGTGTCGGGGTTTAACCGCTCCCCAATAGTGAAGGCCTCGACCTGGCCATTTAAGCGGATGGCCAAACCACTCAGACCCAAAACCGTTAAATTGGTCAAGAGCGTCCGCGTCGCCCGCCTTTCCACGCTCAAATGGGTGTGAAAGCCGAGCTTATCGGTTTTAGCCGTTAACCACAAATCTTCCAGGGCCATCAGTTCTGGGATAATGGCCTCCGTGACATCCACGTACTCGGGCTGATAATTATTGACAAAATAGTTGTAATGATTTTTTTTCTGATGCATCCGTCGGCCGCTTAAAGTGATGAGACTTTCGGCTAAATACACGTAATCGTCGTTATCCGAGTCTGGGACAATCTTCCAGGTCGGCCGGCGCTCGGCTAAAAATTGGGTCATCGCCTCCGGAGCCCGGGCCATCAAGGGTTTGTCCATTTGACTAAACAGAAACTCGCTCGCTTTCACCTTGTCGCCGCCCCCTAAAGGCGGGAAAGCGAAGGGCGGCTGGGCCCCCTCCCCGCCCTCGGGGTGGGCTAAAAGACATAGACAACCAAAAGCCTCGGTCCAGACAATATGATAATAATCGTTCCAGATGAGGACGTTGGTGAAATTGGCGTCCGAGGTAGCCAGCGGAAAATCCCTTTCTAGGGCCCGAAAAATCGGTTGGCTCTCTAAAGTCAGAGGTTGAAAAATCATTAAGGATCCTTAATGGGCCAAGGGGAAAAAGTCACGGCGGTTATTGGGGTTAAGGGGGAGAAAGGGTTAATCAAAAAATTAAGGGCCCTCGGCCGGGGCGATGGCCGGCTCGCTTGGGCTAACCGGCTCGTTAGTCGGTTTTTTCATGGTCGGCTCTTTGGGTAACCAACGAGCCAACGCTTTAAACAGTTCCGGCATGTCAATGGGTTTGGTCACATGATCGTTCATGCCCGCGGCCAAACTTAAATCCCGATCCCCGGTCATGGCGTGGGCGGTCATGGCCACAATGGGCAGATCCTTAAAGCGCTCCATTTTGCGGATTTCCCGCGTGGCGGTCAAACCATCCATCTCGGGCATTTGAATATCCATTAGCACCAGCTCATAATGTCCCCCGCGCACCATGTCCAAGGCCTCTAAGCCGTTGTTGGCGATATTAACCTCAAACCCGGCTTTGCGCAAAATCTTGCTGGCCACCAGTTGGTTGACCTCATTGTCCTCGACCAGTAAGAGCGGGCGCCCTTTTAAATGAGCCAACATCTCTTGGAAGTTGGGTTTGTTGGCCATGGATTTGGAGTCGGCCTCTGGCTTAGGTTTAGGCTTAGACTCGGCGGCGGGCGCGGACTTGGGCGCGAGCTTGGCGGCGGACGCGAACGTGGATTTCACGTCCGACTCAGACTCGCTGGGCCGATTCAACAGATCCGACAAACCCGCCCGCAGCGTGGTGAAAGATAACGGTTTTAAAAAAATGGACGTCACGCCCATCTGGCGGGCTTGGGCCTGGATCCCCTCGGAGGCCAAGCCTGAGACCATGAGCGCGGTCAGCGGGCGGGCCGGGGCGTATTCCCGCCACAACCGAGCGATGGTCTCTAGACCATCCATCTTCACCATCTTGTAATCAACCAAGATAACGTCGGGAATCACCATCTCGTTTTTGAGGTGGCTGACCTTAAGCCGATTGCAAGCCGATTCCCCGGAGGAGGCCCGCGTGACCGTGAACCCTAAATTAGCTAGATTGGTCGACAAAATCTGTAAAGCCGAAGGATTGTCGTCAATGGCCAAAGCCTTTAGCCCCATAAATGGCCGGGCGTTCTGGGCTTGACCCCACGAGTCAGCCACCCCAAACCGGGCCGTGAAAATGAAAGAACTGCCATGCCCCGGCATACTCACGCACCAGATTTGGCCACTCATCATCTCCACCAAGCGCTTAGTGATCGTCAGCCCTAAGCCCGTGCCCCCATAACGACGGGTGGTGGAGGTGTCAGCCTGAGAAAACGGGGCGAAGAGCCGATTCATCTCCTCCTGGGTCAATCCAATGCCCGAGTCGCGAACGGTAAAACGCAAAGTGGTGACCCGCGGGATCTCATCGCCGATGATTTCCATCTTCACGCCCACCTCGCCTTTGGCGGTGAATTTAATGGCGTTAGAGACCAAGTTCGTTAAAATCTGCGATAGTCTAGTGGGATCGCCAATGACCACCGAGGGCGCGTTCTCCGGCAAATCCACGTAAAACTCCAGGTTTTTCTCCGCGGCCCTTAAAGCCTGCAGCTCCATCGTCTCGGAGATGACTTCCCCAATGTTGAACTCCACGTTCTCCATCTCGAGTTTTCCCGCCTCAATCTTGGAAAAATCTAAGATATCGTTGATGACGCGCAACAAGGTTTTCGCGGCTCTTAAAACCCTTTCCACATATTCGGCCTGTTGAGAATCGAGCTCAGTTTGCAAGGTCAAATGGCTTAACCCAATGATGGCGTTCATGGGGGTGCGAATCTCGTGACTCATATTGGCCAAAAATTCGCTCTTGGCTTTAGCGCTGGCCTCGGCCGCCTCCCTAGCTAAACTTAAAGCCTTTTCTTTTTCCACCATTTCGGTGATGTCCATCAACCAAAATAAGTAACCAATATCACCGTAATACTCGGTTTTAAAGGCGTTTAACAGCATATGGCGCTCATTGCCGTCGACGTCGTAAATGACCGTCTCTTGCCAGGCCAAACGACCCTTGCGCTCTATACTTTTTAGGATAAATTTAAATTGCTCCTCATTGGCGAACAGGTTACTTAAGGGCTCACCAATGGATAAACCCAAAGATTGACGGGCGAAGGGCGAAAAAAAACGCACCACGCCCCCCACGCTCACCAAAAAGGCGATGGGGCTATTGTCGAGGATCTTCTGTAATAGGCTCCGCTCCCTTTCCACCTCCGCCTCGGTGGCTTTTAGGCTCCGGATATCCCGGATAAAGCTGACCAGGATATCGCCTTGGGGCGTGTTGACCCGCGCCTGACTCACGTCGGTCTGGATGGGATCGCCTTCTAAGGTTTGAAAAAGCCACTCAAACTCATCCCGGCCCTCGGCGAAAGTTTTGCGCAAATGCTCCCGGAAAGCCTCTTCGGAAACCTGGCCATCGGGTTGATAGGGCGGGGAAAGGGCGGGGAAATACTCGGCGAAAGCCTGTTTATTCGGTAAACCAAATAGCGGCGCCACCGCCTCGTTGGAATCCAGATGGTTAAAGCTCGTGTCCCACAAACCACACGCCTCGGTCATGTTGTCCACCATGATCCGATAATTTTCCGAGGACTGGTCGCGGTCAAAAAGTTGATCCGGTCGGGCGCGCTCGCGGAGTCGGGTAAACCCCCATAGATTGATCCCTTCCCCAGGCGTCACCCCAGCGAAGGTTTGGGCTTGGGCCCAAGTCCCTAGGGCCGGGGAAAAGATCAAATGATCCAGTTGGAACCCCGCCCCCCCGGCCAGACACGCCGCCACCTGGGTGACGAAGGCTTCTTGATCCTGGGGATGGAGTAACTCTGACCACAAGTCTAAAGGATTGGCTAACCTGTCCGGGCTTAAACCTAAGGCCGCGACAAACTCCGGGCTCAAGTGGATGACCAGCTCGCCCAGGTCTTGGTTAGTTTCGGCTAATTGGGGAGCTATATCGGAGCCCGATGGGTTAATGGCGGCCGGCGTTTCCGAAGAAGGGCTAGCCGTCTCGCTCGCCTTACGCGCGTCTAAAGGTTGGGGGGAGCGAAAACTAGCCCCCGCCCCCAACCACCCGCCCGCGGCCATGACCGGGGACAGATGGCCCAGTTGGCTGGGACTAACCACAATGACGATTTTCCAAGGCATAATTTAGGCCAGGCTGAGCTTACTTGAGTTCATTCGCCCGCGTTCCGGGATTCACCCTGAGCCGAGTTGGCTCTGGCTGGGGCGTTGGCGGGCGGATTAATGGGCGCGGTCTTGGCCGGGGCTTGGTACCGCAAAACCACCGTATTCTGGTTGGGATCTAAACTAACCAGGTTATCCGGGACATCCACCTGGGTAAAAAGATACGAGCGACCATTGTAGGCGAAACTTTGCCCACTAATGGTTAACGATAAGGCCGGTCCCCCAGCCGAGTCGCCATTTAAGACCAAATCCGCCCCGAGCTTAATGTTTAAGGCGGACAAGATCGACTTGAGAACCAATTGGCTATCGCGGCCGCTGGAAATAACCTGAAAACCGTTCGCCTTTAAAATGGCTAAATCCTCGCTGGATAAATCCCCATACTCCAGAACCAGCCGCTCCTGACCGGTTTCCCAAAAGACCGCCGGGGTCGCCCCGTTTTCCGAGTTCTCCCCACCAGTGACGATCCGGCCCCGTCTCAAATCCACCCGAAGCCCTAAACGAGGGGAAAAACCAAAACTTTTGACCAACGCCGCGGCGAATGACGAAGGGTTCTGGCTATCCACGTCAATGACGGTAAAGTTATTGATGGGCGTGGGCGAGCGCGTGGCGTCCGCCAAAATTAACCCCTTGTACAAGTCAATGACCGTTACCCCATGGTTACCTAAAAACTTGACCCAGGCCTGGGGCGTGGCGTTGTCTGGGGCCGGGGCGAGGTTAATGACCACCGGTTGGCCCCGGTTCCAATCTTCGGCCGTGGGCCAGATAAGCCAGTCCGCGGCGATCTTCAATCGGATATCGCTGCCCCCCTCAAAGGTCTGGGTTTGGTTATAAATCCGGTAATAAGCGCATAAAGGCCACAGGCGCTCTAAAACTTTTTCCAAGGTTTCGCCGCGGGTGGGCTGGAAAATCAAATAATCCTTGTATTTCGCGCTAAACCTTTTAATGAGATCCGGGCTAAAGGCGCGCCTTAAATCCAAAACGATCCGACGACCATTTTTTAGCTCAATAATTGGGGAGCTGGCGGTGTCCACGTCAAAATGGGGTGGCTCGTCCAAGGGCAGGAAGAGTCGACCCTTATTAGTGAAAGTCGCGCCTAGTCGGGTGAAGATGACCCCCAGAATCGTCCGAGCGTTTTGGGCGTCGACCGTGGGCATGGGGGCCGGGGGCAATCTTTTGGTGGCTAAGGTGAACTTGGCTTTTTGGCCTTTTTCGGAGCGCTTCCGAGAGGAGCCGGCGAGGTTTTCCGGGCGGTTAGACCGAGCGGCTATATTTTTGGCCTCGGCTTGATTGGATCCGGGCGCTGACCTATTTCTCGTCGATGGGGCGCTCGCCACCCGCGTGGGCTGGGCCAGATCGGCTAAATACGCCCCCATTGACGGCACGCGCAACTCCGCGCCCACCACGATGATATTGGGGTTTTTTAGCTCTGGATTCAAACGTAAAGTCACTTTTATCAGGCTTTTATAGATCAGATCTGGATCCACCCCTTCCCGCCGCAACAACTTTTCCAGGGTATCGCCTTTTCTGACCACCAGCTTCCGATAAACCGTCCCATCCGAAGCCATCTCTAGCTCGCCCTCGGGTTCCGACGAGCGTCGACCGACCGACCGAGCGGAGGCGGGGCTGGTGGAATTGATGGGGGACTGACCAGGATCCAATTTCGACGGCGGGGCGAGGCCACTGGGGTTTTTCGGCGGGGCGAGTGGGCCAGGATCGCCCTGGCCCACAAATGAATAGGAGACCACGCCCGGGGGATCCACTTCTTCCGGAACCGGCTCCGGCTCTGGCTCGGGCCGCGCTTCGGGGGGGACGGGCGCTTCCGCCCGCGGGGTGGGTAAATATAATTCCTGCCCCGGCGCGATCAAATCAGGATTGGCGATGGCCGGGTTTAAACGTTTGATCAGACGGATTATCTGAGCTTCCCGATGGGCGTCGGGATTGGTGGGCCACAATCCCCGCTTCTTCAGAACCCCAGCCAAATTATCGCCCTGAGCCACGGTGTAAGAGTCAATCGAAAAAGTTAGATCCTCAAAAGTGTAAACCTCCACCGTTTTGGTCAGAGTAATAGTGGAATCAGCCGGTTCCTGGGCCCAGGTCGACCCAGCCAATATCAGCCAAGCGGCTAGCCCAGCCCACAGGAGCGATTTTATTCGAATTTGGGCGCTTTCATATATTGACAAATGAAGGGCTCCATTGGTGAGGGTTTTCGTGGCGCGCGCCAAGGCGTCCCGAGGCGCGTCGTGGACTAAAAATGGTCTTGACCCTAAAAATCATCATCCATAGGAATAGCCTGATCCAGGGCTTTTTTCGACACCTTCGGTAGGCTCGACGTTATGAGCGGCTGGCTTGGCGAGGGCGCCTCGGCGGGAACGTCAGAGCCAACCACGGCCAACGACAACCCTAGCCGGGCGCGAGAGTCATCGGGCTCCGCCGGGCTGGCCAGATTTCGCGAACTGGCCCATCCATAGCCATGCAAAAGGGCCGAGATCCGTTGAACGGCCCGGCTCAAAAACCTGGCCTGACCATTCAAAGCCCGCGAGATCTTTTCCGCCCCGGCCGCTTCCACGGCGTTTTCCTGGGTCACCTTGTCCATCATGGCGATGGATTGATGGGTGTCCTGGATGGCTCGGGCCTGGGTTTGGCTGGCTTCGGTCACGCTCTGAACTAAGTTAGCCACGTCTTCCGAGGTGACCACTAAATCCTTAAAACTGGCGCCCGCCTGGATCACCAACTGGGCTCCCTCATTGATGCGCATGACGCTCCTAGCCAACATATCATTGGTGTTACGGGCCGCCGCGGAAGAACTGTTGGCTAAGTTTCGCACCTCATCGGCCACCACCGCGAACCCCACCCCCGCCTCGCCCGCCCGGGCCGCCTCCACCGCGGCGTTCAAAGCCAAGATATTAGTTTGAAAGGCGATTTCCTCCACGGATTTAATGATTTGGCGGCTGGCCTGGCCACTGTTTTTGATCTCCTCCATGGCCACGGAAATCTGATCCATGGCCTCGTTAGCCTCGACCACAAAGGACTTGGCTTTATCCATCAACTTCTTGGCCCGCTCGGAATTGTCCGCGTTGCGTTTGGCCGCGCCTAACAAATCCTCTAAACTGGAAATAGCCGCCAAGACCGCCTGGGTGTTATCCGAAGCCCCCCGCCCCAGAGAATGACTAGACCGCGAGAGCAGCCGGGCCGTCCGGGTCACTTCCCCCGCGCTCCGTTCCAAGCCCCCCAAAACCCCGCGTAAAGGGCGAATAACGGCGCGATAAATATAAAAAATTAAAAGCCCGGTCAGTAGACCTAGGCTGAGAAAACCCACCGTTAACCCAAAAGCCAAATCTCGAGCCGCCCGCCCGGTGTCCCGGGGATGAGCGTCAATGGTGGCGAATAATGTCCGCCCCGTGTCCCGAGCCCGCGGTTCCATCGCCAAAAGCTCTTGGCTAACCCGCCCAAACTCCCCGGCGGTTGAGCGGAGCGACTTTAAGCCAAGATTAGCCCCCTGGGCCAAAAACCCGGCTTCCCAGCTTTCCAATTCCAAAAGCCACTGTTGGTAAGCGCTGGGATCAAAAGTATCCTGGCCCCAGAACCCCAGCCCCACGTTTAAACTGGCCAGCGGCCCCTCGACGGCGAGGTCGCCAAAGGAAGATGGGGCGACCGCTGGGGAGCTATTTTGACTCTTATTATTTTGGCTCGAAATCTGACTGGCCCGCGCCCTCCCCAAAAAACTAGCCCAGGCCAAAGTTAACTCACGTAGCTCCTTAGCCAAAGCCGCCTTTTTTTGACGCGCCCGCCCGATCGCCAGCCGAATCGTCAAAAGCCGCTGGTATTCTTCCATGGCCGCGGCGACCAAAACCGCGTTGTCAGGCCGAGGATCTTGGGTTAATAAGCGCCGCCAAACGCCTTCCGAGACCTCTGGGGCGTCACTGGGCGCCCCCAGCGCCTGGCCCACCCGGAACCCCAGCTCAAAGGCCGCGGCCCGAGCGATTTCCGCCTGACGGGAAGTTTTGGACAGAACCATGATCGCCGTCAGGATGATGGCCAACGTGGCCATCAGAACCAGGGCGAAACTCAAAGTGATTTTCAGGGTTAAGGTCAGGTTTTTCACCAGGCCCCTTTCCTTATCCCGACCAATTTTAGCCAACCAAATTTAGCGCTGACCCTGGCCAAAACGCCCATCCGGGCTTTCCCAAAAACCGGCCGGGCCAGATTCGGGATTTTAAAACAGGTAAAAGTTAAAATTCATTACTAAATAAAAACTTACCTTCTTATTGGAAATAATATTCCTTCGCCACCCAAAAATCAAGCCTTAGCCCAACCAGCCTAGACTTTTGGGACAACGCTAGCTTAAAGCCAAACCATTAAAATTTCAGAGCTTAAAAAGAGCTAATGATTAAGAGACAATGAGTAAGAGCCAATGATTAAGAGATATGAAGAGGGGCGCGACTTAATTAATTATCATCCTTAAGTCTCTTCCTTGGTCGCCGGCGAGGTGGGGGTGGGCTTATCCGCCAAAACGTCCAGGCCCAGGCCTGGCAAAATCCGGGCCGGAACTTGGATGGCGGTGGGGGATAAATTGACGAGATCCAAGGACTGGGCGACGATGGTGGTCGCGGCCAAGGCCATCGGCTCTTTTGTCAGCGGGTTGGACTCGGTCTTGATGGTCGGTAGCGAGGGGAGCAAGTGGGCCACCGACTCGGACGAAGAATTTAGGTGGGCTTGGTTATCGTTAATTAAGTGGCAATGGGGATGATGGGGCTGGTCATGAAGGTCAGCTCCCGGCGCGGGCGGGCGTTTATCCAGCTGGGCCTGGCCCTGGCCAAGCTCGCTATGACTAAGCTCTTTTTGGTCAAGCTCGCCATGGTCAATTTCCGTGGCCGCCCCATTTTCCGAAAACGAGCCCAGGTCAAAAGCCTGCCCGACTTCCATCCCCACCCAGCAAACTTGATTGCGCCCGCGCTTTTTACCCATGTATAGTCCCTCTTCCGCCCGGACTAACAATTTGCGCAAGATTTCCTCGCTGGCGTCGCGATCGGACAGAGCCTCTTCCTGGGTTAAACTAGCCAAACCAACGCTGATGGTTATTGGCGCGTTACAATTGGGAGCGGGATCATGACGGGCGGCCACCTCGTTCCTAATCCGTTCCGCGATGGATAAACCCCCGGCGAAATTGGTTTGGGGCAACAAAAGCGCGAACTCCTCGCCCCCGTGCCGGGCGAAAATGTCCGTGTTTCGCTTTAGCTCCGAGATAATCTTCGTCACGTGGATCAAAGCCGCGTCGCCACTTAAATGGCCATAATTATCATTGAATTTTTTGAAATGATCCAAATCAATCATTAAAAGGCACAAAGAAGCCCCCTCGCGACGGGTTAGCTCCACCTCTCTTTTACCAGCCTCGTTAAAATATATCCGATTGTAGATGTGGGTTAAGGGATCGCGCAAGGCCTGGTTACGATAATTTTTCTCGCTTTCTTTTAAAGCCGCCTCAAATTGGTCACGTCGATGGATCTCTTTTTTCAGCTCCTCAGCCATCAAAGCCAATTCATTCTGCTTTTCATGAATCTCCATCTCATGACGCCTTAAGGAAGAAGTCATTAAGTTAAAAGCCTCGGAAAAATCCCCCATAAAGTCCACGGTATGACTGTAATCGCCAGAGGCGGCCACTTTAAATTGCCAGGCCAAATGGGACAAATTGGCCAAAATAGCTTTCAGGCTCCCCGAAGTGGCCCCCTTCTTAACCAGACGCAGATCTAGATCGCCCTTGGCGAAATTGCCTAGAGCGTTCTTAATCTCGGAAGTATGTTGGTAAAGAGAGTTGAAAGTGTCCCATTTGGCGTACTCCGGCGGTAAAACCGGGGTCTTGCTTTCCATGATGACCTTTTCTAAAAACTTGAACATGGACTCCGCTTGGGCCCTGGTAAAAGTTTTCAGCCGGTTTTTTTGAGGGGCCTCTTCCGTCAATTTCCAATCCCATTAGCGGCCCTACGCCGTCCCCGTTTTGTCTTCACATAAAAAAAGCCGAGGATTAACTTAGGTCGACGCCGCTTTTAACGCTACGATTTGGGTTTGGCCTCAAAGCGGCAGGTACGCTCGTTGGTGCACCAACAATCGATTTCCTTAACGTCAAAGGGCCGACCCGTGAAACACTCCAGAATCCCGGCGATGAAACCCTCGTCATAGACGCAGACCCCATAACCTAACTCCGGCAACCCCGAACAATCCAAATCCTCGGAAACGGTCATCACGCACTCAAGGTTGTCGTTAAACTTCTCCACCTTGAAAATACCAATGCCAATGTCGCGCAAAACCTGTTGGAGCTGTTTGACCAAATCATTGATATCCGTGGGCGGATGATCCAGGACATTTTCATAAAAATGCTTCCCGGCCAAAGCCCCAGCTCGGAAAAAAACCCGATCCGCCGCCTCAGTGCCGTAATCTTGCTCGATGATATCCCGGCAACAAAACTGAAGCAAACGGTAAGCCTCCAAACGAAGGGTTGGGCCTAGATTGGGTCTAGCCGTGTCCAGATCCCCAATCAATTCCCAGGAAAATTCGTATTTGCGTTCCACGTCGGACATAGACGGTTGTCTCCATTTCTCCTAATAGGCTCTAACGACGCGAGCCCCACCGGTAAACCTCAAAAAACAGCCTCAAAAAACCGCGCGGCGGTTTTAAGCGCTAGCGCCAATTACCCGCCAAGCCAGCCATAAAACCCGCCTGGCCAGCCCAAACCACAACCTTGTCCCTAGCTTGTCCCTAGCTTGTTCCTAGCTTGTTCCTGGCCCAAGGACTGGGTAGATCATCTTGGCTACCCCCAATCTGATCTGACATGGTAATCAATTCCATTATATAGGGAAAAATCTTATAAAGTCAAACAGCTGGCCGTTTCTGGCCAGAGCCTTGCCGAGGTTTTTCCACATCTCGGGCCCAATTCATTCTTTAGCGCTATATTTAGGGATAGGTAGTCTTTTTTTCCAATCAAAATCAATCTTTGTGGTTGGTTAGCGCCCGGTTGGCGAGGAATTTCGCCTTCCCGGCCCTCGCCCAAGCGCCGGTCACTACTGGTCATCGCCTAAGATTAGACCCTAATTGGGGTCTAGTTGCTTTTCCGGTCAACCGCCCTTACAATCAACCCCTATTGAAAATCCTTGAGGCGATTATGAGTCAAATTAACCTTACCACCAACCCATCCCTGGCCCCTGAGGTCAGCCAATTTTTTATGGGCTTAGCCTTATTGAAGGCCGAGGAAGCCTTCCACAAGGGGGAGGTTCCCGCCGGGGCCGTCATCTTCGACGCCTCAGGGGAAATTTTAGCCCAAGCGGCCAACCAGGTGATCAGTCTTTCCGATCCCACGGCCCACGCGGAAATTTTAGCTATCCGAGCGGCGGCTAATGTCTTGGGGAACTACCGCTTAACTGGGTTATCCATGGCGACCACGCTTGAGCCCTGTCCCATGTGTCTGATGGCGGCTATCCACGCCCGATTGGGGGCCATCTACTTTGGGGCCCCTGAGCCAAAATGGGGGGCGGCCGGGTCTTTGTTGGATCTTTTAAGCCTTTCCGGCCTCAACCACCGACCCAATATTGTGGGCGGCGTCTTGGCCGAGCCCTGCGCTCGGTTGATGCGGAACTTTTTCGAGGCCCGACGTCCAAACGGTTCAACCCCCAAAAACGACGATAATCTAGTCTGGGCCAATTAGCCTAAAGCGAATAAAAGCTGGAGAATCCCATGTTAGTCGTGGAAAAATTGAGCTCCCTGGACTCGAATCGTCGGTTTTCCTTAATAAATCGCTCTCAACTTGATATTCAACGAATTATCTTTGAGACTAAAATTATTTTGGAACGCCTATTAGCCGATCCGCTAACGGAATTAAGTCGGGAGTATGGTTCTTTAAAGCCTGATGTCTCCCCGACGGATCTGTTAGTGGGAGCTGAGGAAATTGAGCGGGCCAACGCCCAAGTGGGAAAGAGCTTTTTAGAGACTTTAAAGGTCGCCGCCACCAATATCCGTCAATTCCACCAAGCTCAATTGGAAAGGCCCTGGTGGTTGACCGAGATCCAGCCCGGCCTTTTGGCTGGCCGAGTCACCCGGCCCTTGGCCCGGGTCGGGGTCTATATTCCCGGTGGCCGAGCCGCCTATCCCTCCAGCGCCCTGATGAACATCATCCCCGCCCAGGTGGCGGGGGTGAAAGAAATTGTGGCCATTACCCCGCCCAGCCCCGGTTTTTTGGCTCGCCCCGAGATTGTGGCGGCCGCGAGCTTAGCGGGAGCCACCCAAATATACAAACTGGGAGGGGCTTGGGCCGTGGGCTCGTTGGCCCATGGTTTACTCGGACTCCCCAAAGTCGATAAGATTGTCGGCCCCGGTAGCGTCTGGGTCACCGCCGCCAAGTTAGCCGTTTATGGCCTAGTGGACATTGATTCCCCAGCTGGCCCCTCCGAGGGATTCATCATCGTTGAGCCAGGAGCTGGAGCGGAACCCGAGGTTTTAGCCTGGGATTTCTTGGCCCAGCTGGAGCATGATCCCCAGGCGGCGGCCGTTCTCGTCACCACTTCCGAAACCCTCGCCCAAGACGTGGCTAAGGCG
Organism: Deltaproteobacteria bacterium; assembly: GCA_031269825.1. Lineage (GTDB taxonomy): Bacteria > Desulfobacterota > Desulfarculia > Adiutricales > Adiutricaceae > JAIROO01. The sequence continues at coordinate 15,143 of JAISYP010000145.1, read as the reverse complement.
GTTAACTTGGAGCTAGATAGTCTGGCTCGAGCCGCGATTGTCCAGGAAAGCCTAAAAAACGCGGCTATCCTGGTGGCGGATAATCTGGACGCGGCCTTTGATTTGGCTAATGAATACGCCCCAGAACACCTCCAACTGATTCTCCCCGATCCTTTCAGCCACCTCGGCCGGATTCAAAACGCCGGCTCGGTCTTCCTCGGCCCCCACTCGCCCATCGCTGGCGGCGATTACGCCACCGGGCCCAACCACGTCCTGCCCACGGGTGGCGCGGCTCGCGCTTTTTCTGGACTTTCGGTGGATGGATTTCTGAGGAAAATGACTTTCCAACAGTTAACTAGCCAGGCCTTAAAGGATCTCGGCCCGACCATCTGTTCTCTGGCCCGGGCCGAAGGACTGCTGGGCCACGCTAAATCCGTCGAGATCCGGACGCGCGAGCCGAAAAAATAAATTTTGGCTCACTCGGCCTTAAAGCCTTTTAAAAGCGCGAAAATCTCTTGGCTTTGTTTTCGGCTAGCCTGAGGTTTAAGCCGAATTAGCTTTTGGAAGCGGACGCGAGCTCGCTGGATAAATTCATCCGCGGCGGGGCTTTGAAAAACTTTAAACAAAAAAAAGCCCCCTGGCTTTAAAAGCCGCTCCGCCCATGACCAAGCCGCCAGCGCCAACTCTAGGCTACGGGCCTGATCCACTTCCCGCCGGCCGGTGGTTTTAGGCGCCAAATCCGACAGAACCCCGTCCGCCCCTAGTTGAAAAAATTCGGCCCCCCAGGTCTCGGCGTCCCCAACCGACAAAAGATCGACCGCCAAAAGCTTGACCCACTCAGGAAAAGAGCCCTGGGGAATCGCTAGATCCACCCCCACGACCAAACCTTTGGGCCCCACTTTTTCGGCCGCGTACATTGTCCAACTACCGGGGGCGCATCCCAGGTCTAAGACTTTTTGGCCCGACCTAAAGAGACTATATTTTTCGTCAAACTCGGCTAATTTATAAACCGAGCGGGCTGGATAACCCTGACTCCGAGCCTTTTGACTATAATGGTCGTCCAATCGGGAGCGATCCTTAATGGCCATGATTCGCCCAATCTCCTCCTGACGCTTGGTTAACTATTAGCTAAATCCTTTGATTAACGCGACCCTGGTCAAACTATCCCCGTTTATAACCAAAAGACTAAGCGGAGCGCCTTTTATTAATCAGACCGGTTGTTCAAAAAATGTCGAATAAAAGTCTAAATATTTTCGCTTTATTGTTGGTTACTAAGCCTTAAATCCAAATCCGTTGTTTTGGTTTTTGGCTGGAGCCTTAAACATAAAGCCAATTTCACCTGGTCTGGCCAATATTGGCGGGTCAGTCGAGCCATTTCAATGTTAATCGATTGTTCAAAAAATGTCGATAAATCCCCCAAAAATATTGGTTGGCTTGTGGACTCATGGCTGATTAGAAGTTCAAAAGACTATCGATTTAGAGCGCGTCTTAGTCGCGGCGGTTTTGTTCAAAGTTGTCAAATTGTTCATAAAATGTTTAAATAAAAATCAAATATTGACGTTTTCAAGTTGAGCGACCGGCCAACCAATGGGCGAACAATCGCCAACCAAGGCGTCCGGTAATTCTAAATTAGGCTAATGACCGTATAAATTACTTCCTTGTAAATAGTAATAGGATAATAGGATTGGAGGGTTGGCGAATTCCCTGGTTATTCTTTAAAATTCCTAGATCTTCGGTATAGCCAAGGTCATCTAAAGAGACCTTATGAGGAATAGAATCAGCCCCAATGACCATAGACTCCATGACCGCCCTAAACCCTAGGCTCTTTCAGGCGCCCCAGGATGGCGTCAAGGTGGTTGTCCCGCCGTTGGATCAAATTCTCGGCCGATTGACTCATAATCTGGCTAATTATTGGCTGAGAGTAGTCGTTTTTAAAAATATTGACCACCGACTCATCGGCCAAGGCGTTGACTAACCTTAAGGTTGGCCCTCTGACCAATACCCAGTCCTCGCCACGGCGTTGGCCTCAAAGGTCTGTCCAGAGACCTGGGCGCGCTGATGATAGAGATGGGCGATTTCAGCCTGAGTAATATTGGGCGGGGTCAAGGCTTCTTTTATAATATTTATAATATTAAACATACTAGTTAAGCCGCTAGAATATTGGCCATCGCCAGTCTTAACCACCTAGTCCCTAATGTCCCTCGGAACGACGAGAGCCATGGAACGTGGGAACTTCAAGGCTGGAGAGTCAAAACGATTATTGTAACCACTTCGAATTTATCGAAGAAACGTTATTAACCGCGCCCCCGAGAGACAATCAGCCTAGTCAACAAAACCACCAAATCTTTGTCAAGATTAACGGACAACCATTAAGCGAATCCCAAACTTCAATCGATGGCTCCGATTTAGGCCAGCCAACGTCATCAAGCGCCCAGGAAGCCCCATTATTATTAGAAGACATCTATACGGCTGTATTGATCGCTACGGCTATCCTAGTCATCGCTGGCTCAACGTCGGTTAGGCCTTGGCCCGTTTCCATAGAACAATATAACGCGTACATTTGACCTCGCGAGTTAATTCTATCCGTCATCGCGCGCAAAAAAGAGGTTTTCCCCGACTGGCGAGGGGCTCGGAGGGTAAAATATAAATTGCCCTCGATCATCTCCTTGACTCCCGTCTGACGGAACAATACCGGCGACATGTAGTGATATCCCGCTGGATTACCGGGGCCAGCGAGGTCAAACGATTTAATAGTGGATAGACTCATTAGTTCCTCCTGGGTCTTGGATTTTTAATAAAATTTTGGCCGTTTTTTGGGCCGTTCAATGGAAAATCAGGAAAAAACCAAAACGCGCGCTTAATAGGCTCTAATAATGCTATAAAAATCTGACTTAGTTTAAAGCGCGCCAGACGCACCTAAAACGATATTAATAGCGATAACCTCGCCACTAACGCGTAATTATGTTAAAATATTTGATAATAGTATCAACGATCGCGGATTAACCTAAATAACAGATTATAATTAAAATATTTTTCAATATTTATCTATGACGGTTTTGCTCGTTAACAACCTATCCTCGGCTATGACCTGGATAAAAAATACGTTTGCCGAATGATAAAATATTGTTCAAAAATTGTCTAAACAAATCCTAAACATTGTCGCCTCTTGGTTGGCTTATTGTCTAGATAGCGCTCGCGAATTGTTCCAACCAAAAGGTGGCCAACGGCTTTCCGCGCCCGCGCCTTTAATTTATTTTCCAGATCTTGACAAATTTATTAACTACCAAAGAACTTCTTATGATTGCCTACTCGTCTCAATCCGCCTGCCCCCGTCGCGCTCCCCAGACGTTCCCCGACCTAACATTGACCCACGGAGCCATTAGGGCTCTAAATCCCTCCGGCCGCCCTTCGGTAGGCTCTTCCCACTTAAACGCCTTACCTTCGGAACATTCCCGCCTCAATCAGCTCATATTGTCCTAACTTGGCGCCCTGGTTATTCGCCTCAAAAAATTACGCGACGCTTGACCGTTATAGGACTATCGGAACTAGCGGTCTATCCTTTTTAAGGTCGCGTCGCGCTATTTAGTAACTATATTAGTCCTTATTTATATTTATATTAAATAATTAGCTTACCCCACCAGGTAGATAGATGGGTAACGAGATGGCTTCTACCCCCCTCATGTCTATCGCCTTATTATTTATATATAATTTAAATAAATATTTAATATATAATATTTACTATTACATTTATATAATTATTATCACGCTAGCAGTTTTTTATTTATAATTTTAAGGTTAATTGTATTGAACGTAATTATTTGACAAATCGAGGCCGGATTTAATATACTTACCAACATTGGGTATTTTTATCCCATGCCCCCAATCTCCTTTAGTTTGGGCGCGTTTTAGCTCATCGCTCATGACCTGATTCCACGTTCCTTCTTACGCCCAGTTCTTGTCGGAGACGATCCTTAAATATTTACTATTCTTTTTCCTATTCCCGGGAGGCTGTTCATATGACTGAATTGAAAGGCTCTAAGACCGAAATCAATATTTTGACCGCTTTCGCTGGTGAGTCCCAGGCCCGCAACCGTTACACCCTGGCCGCTTCCATCGCTAGAAAAGAGGGTTACATCCTGATCTCCCACATTTTCCAGGAAACCGCCGATCATGAGAAAGAGCACGCCGCGCGACTCTTTCAACTCCTCCCTGGGGGCGAGGCCACCATCACGGCCACCTTCCCAGCTGGTCTCCCCAGCGAGATCCCCGCTCACTTGGCCTCGGCGGTGGCGGGCGAACATCACGAATGGACGTCCATGTACCCCGAGTTCGCCAAAATCGCCCGCCAGGAGGGTTTTGAGGAAGTGGCCGGGATCATGGAAAACATCGCCGTGGCGGAAAAATACCACGAATCCCGTTTCAGCGCTCTTTTGGAAGAGTTTAAGACCAAGACCATCTTTAAGAAACCCACCCCAGTCACCTGGCGTTGCCGTAACTGCGGCTGGATCCATGAGGGAACTGAGCCTCCTTTCTCTTGCCAGGCTTGCGGCCATCCTAGAGCCTATTTTGAAGTTCTGAGGGCTTTTTAATCAACGGCGTCAACGCCAACCACCTTGTTAATAGGAGAAAAAATGGCGGAACTAAACCAAGTTTACAAGTGTTCCCTCTGTCAACAAATAACGACCGTAATCGGCAAAGGCGGCGGCGTCTTAAGCTGTTGCGGCCAAAATATGGCCCAAGTCAAAGAGAATAGCGTTGACGCGGCCAAGGAAAAACATGTCCCAGTCATCGCCTCGGTTCCAGGCGGCTTCAAGGTCTCCGTTGGCTCAGTGGCCCATCCTATGGAAGAAAAGCACTATATTGAATGGATAGAGCTGACCTCGGATGGGACTGTCCAACGCCATCATCTGAAGCCAGGCGACGCTCCGGAAGTCACCTTCTCCGCCAAGGGCGGGGCGGCCCAGTCCCGGGCCTACTGCAACCTCCATGGCCTGTGGCGAGCTTAATTAAATCGTCGTTACTAACCAAAAAGCCCGCTTTAGCGGTCTTTTTGGTTTTTAAGTCTTTCTTGGCTTAATGAGACTTTTTATAATACTATTTAAATAATTAGTATATGTAGACATGATAGTTATAACTATATTTCCCAAATCTAACTGGCGCGGTAGAAATTCCCTAGTCCAAAAGGATATTTTATTCTTATCTAATGAATTATTTTAATAGTAAAATATATGATGTTAATTTAATTAATATTACTGATATATTAAATATATCAAATTTAATTACTAATTCAGAAAATTAATTTTAATAGGCAAAATAAGGATCCTATTGGGCGGGTATGACCTTATCGATGGTAGACGCGAAAGATGATCGTAAAATATCTTGGGGAGCCTAAGAGATCGGTGAAAGTTTCACCCACCCATCTCCAAAAGGCCTTGTTTTATGTTGGCGCGAGGAGTTGATCGGGTTTTAAGGTAACTTATTGAATTTTATAATTATTGTAGCCTAGCTCAAACATAGCTCAAAAATAGGCTTAGAAAATAAAATTATTAAAATCAAGTAATTAGGCGGGGAAGCCCTATAATCCGAAAGACTCCTGGATGACTAATCTATGATGGTCTCGCGAAAAATCCCAAATTCAAGAATCAAAATTTATAAATTATTGAAATTAATACTCTTTTACTTGGCTATTTTCCTTAAACTAGGGTTTTCGCGAAGCCATCGTCTATAGCGAGCCAAGTAACCAGATAACCGAGCGAAAAAACCAGCCGCGGTGGGCTTAGCGTAGCGAAAACTAAATTTTATTTATTAAAGCGCGCTTTTTTAATATAGATTTTACCCCCATATCATCATTTTGATGTCTTTTTATCCTTCCAACCTTGTTAACCGAGGGTCTTCGGCTAATTTAGTCATTAACTCCCAGGCTACCCCAAACTTCGGCCCTGGCCCCAGTTCGGTCGCCTCCCCGCGCGCGTTCAAAAGGGTCAACTTTATGTCTTGGGCGGCGAAGGCGCTGTTCGGGCCGCCAGCTTGGTTGGCGGCGATGTAATCAAGATTTTTGTCCTTCAGTTTGGCCAGAGCCCGAGCCACCAAATCCTCGTCATCGGCGGAAAATCCCACCACCACGCGTCGCTCCCAACCCTTTTGGGCCAATGTTTTCAAAATGTCCGGGGTTCTCTCCAAAATTAAGGGCTGAGCGGCCAACCCGTCTTTCTTGATTTTACCGGGAACCCGCGCCGGCTGAAAATCGGCCGGGGCCGCGTTCATGATCAGGCCATCGGCGTCCGCGAAGGCTTTTTCCACCAATTCCAGCATCCGCCGCGTCGTCTCCGCCGTCGTGAACTCAAAATCTTCCCCGCTCCAGAGTGGGTCTTCCAAGGATGGCCCAGCGATCAGGGTGACTTTAGCCCCTAACAACCAAGCCGCCTGAGCCAAAGCCAGCCCCATGCGACCACTGGAACGGTTGGTCAGGCACCGAATATCGTCCCAGCTTTCTCGCGTGGCCCCAGCGGTTATCACCAGGCTCCGGCCACTTAAAGGCTTGGGCGTTATGAGCCGGACTATCTGACGCAGGATAGCCTTCGGGTGGGGAAGACGACCTGGCCCCACCCTACCCGAGGCCAAGGGGCCACAAACCGGAACCAAGATCTTGATCCCTCTTTGAGCTAACAACGTCACATTGGCTTGGGTGGCCGGGTTAAGCCACATTCCCGAGTTCATGGCCGGGGCCATAAGCTTTGGCCCCTCATGAGCCAGGAGTAAACAACTGGGAAAATCATCAGACAACCCATGGGCCGCCTTGGCCAGAAAATTAGCCGTGGCCGGGGCCACGACCATGGCCTCGGCCCACTCGGCCCAAGCCACGTGGCCAATCTCCGCCTGAGCGCGTTTCCACATATCCTGGATACATGGTTGACGGGTCAAAGACTCAAACGTTAAAGGCCCCACAAACTTGGTGGCCGACTCAGTCATCGCCACCCGCGTCTGAGCCCCAGCCTTAACGCACAATCGAGCTAGCTCCACCGCTTTATACGCCGCGACCCCGCCCGTCACCACCAAAACTAGACGTTTATCTTTGAGTAAAGACGGCCAATCCGGGTAGAGGCTCGCGCTCATAGGTTTTCCTCAGTCACCCCGTCGCCGCGCCTTCGTTGGGGTTTGGTGGAAAAAATCTCCCCTTTGCTCTCGGCGGGCTTTTTATAGATCACCCGCTGGCCCAGATCCGATTGGGAGCGCGGCGGCGACACCCAAATCTCCACCCGGGAATCCTGGCCAGTGATGGCGAAAGCGCTACTGACGATGATGGTCAAAACTTTATTGTCTTTAACCCAGGTGGACACAATTTTAGAGCCCTGGGCTTCGGCTAGCGGACGCCAACCATGACGCGGTAAATGTTGGTCGTAATATTGCCCCACCTCGTCCAAAGTCATCCGACCCGCCACCACAATGGTTCCCGAAAGCGTCCCACGCCGGGTATAAGTAAAGGTCAGAGGCCGATCTAGACCCATCACCGAGGGATAGGGGACATCCAAAAATTCGGCGAAACTTTCGCCTTCCAGAACTGGAACTTGTTTGCCGCCAAAAGGGGCGAGGATAGGCCGCACACAACCGGTCAACCCCAAGACGAGGACGACCAAAGCGCAAAAGGCCAACCTAGGACGGATCTGGTATGCCTTCAATGGGATCTCTCCTTAGCTGGGACAATATTTTTAATATATTATAAAAAATACATTCTTCATTAATATTAATAATTAAAAACTAATTATTGATATCATATTTGACTTTAAAGAATAATCAATTTCATCTTTTATGGAATATTTAAAGCGCCTCAAATTCTATTTTCGCCGGTTAACCGCGGATCTAGCGAGTTTGGTCAGTTCTTCCTTGGCCTGGCTCTCGGGAAATCGACTTAAGGCGAGTATCGCCTGATCAGACATTAAAACCGCCACCCGCGTGGCCCGCTCAAGGCCACTACTTTTGGCGACCAGGGTTAGGATCCGCTTTTTTTCCCCCTCGGTTAGGTTTTCCTGGCTCCCCAAGGCCAACAGTCGCTCCCGTTCCTCGCCTTTTAAATATTCCAAGGCCATAATAAATGGCAAGGTGATCCGTCCTTCGTCTAAATCCTGGCCAATGGGTTTACCAAGCTGATCTGGATTACCCGAGTAATCCAAAATGTCATCCATCACCTGAAATGATTTACCTAAACAAGACCCAAACCGACCTAAATCCTCAATCCATTCGGTCGCGCCGCCCACCCACCAGCCCGCGACCTGGCCCACGCCCTCCATCAACACCGCCGTCTTCCGATAAATGACGCGCTCGTATTCCTGGGCGGTTAGATTAACTTGGCGCCGGCGCTTCAGCTGTTCTAGCTCACCTAAACTCAATTCCTTGATGATCCGGACAAAGACGGAGAAACAATCAATATTTTTAGCGTCCAATACCACCTCAGCCGCCTTGGCCAACAAGTAGTCGGCGGCCAAAACCGCCTCAGGCGTCCCAAAAGCCAGATGAGCGGCCGGTTTTCCTCGGCGAGTGTCGGACATATCAATGATATCGTCATGAAACAAGGTCGCCAGGTGTAACAACTCAAATGACGTGGACAGCCGCAAGACCGCCTCATCCGTGGGGCGTCCCAATAGTTGACAGACCAGGCAAAACATCAAGGGCCTTAACCTCTTGCCCCCACTGGTTAAGCCATAAAGTCCCACCTGGCTCGGAAAATCCTCGCTATCGCCTAATATTTTCCGGAGGGTTTGGTTGATTCGCTCGGTCAAAGGAACTAGAGAATCTAAATAAGCGCCACTCATCGCCCTACTTTCGCTCTGCTTTCGCTCTATTCGCGCCCTACTCGCGCTGATTCGTCAACCAGGCCAGCGGCCAAGTCATAGGCCTGGGCTCTGGTGACCTTAGCGCGAACCACCTGTCCACCAAGGGGCTGAACGCCGTCAAAATAAATCAGACCATCCACTTCTGGGGCCTGAAAATAAGCCCGACCAGTCATGATCAGGGGACTATCCTCCGCGGGGCCTTCCACTAACACGTCATACTCAGCCTCCACCCGGGCTCGGTTATTGGCCAGGGAAATCTTCCGTTGTCGCTTTAAAAGCTCGATCCGTCTTTTTTTAGCCACCATTCGGGGAACTTGATGGGGGAACCTGGCCGCCGGGGCTGGTTCCTCTGGCTCAAAAGCGAAGACCCCCAAATGATCGAAGCGAGCCTCTTCCACTAAAGCGACCATTTTTTCAAAGTCTGACTCGTCTTCCCCGGGAAACCCCACCATCAAGGTCGTGCGCAAGGCCACCCCCGGCCACCACTCGCGTAAACGCTTAACCAAGGCCAAAGGATCGCTGGCGGGTCGGCCCATGCGTTTCAATATCCGGGGGCTAGCGTGCTGGATAGGTAAATCCAGGTAAGGCGGAACTCGCGGGATCTGGGCCAACCGGCGAACCAGTTTTTCCGTGAGCCTTTCTGGGTAGGCGTACATTAGACGCGCCCATTTTAAGCCATTAATCGCGGCTAAGGCGCTAACCAGATCCCCTAGGTCTTGACCATCATGACACCAGGCCGTCAAATCCTGAGCCACCAAGGTTAGTTCCACCACGCCCCCGGCCACTAACTCCGCCGCCTCACGGGTTAACTCAGCCAAAGACCGAGTCGCCAAAGGCCCCCGCAAGCTGGGGATTAAGCAGTAAGCGCAGCGGTGGTCACAACCTTCCGCCACTTTTAAGTAAGCCCGCCAAGGTGGCGTGCTCAGCTGGCGACTCCAGGTCTCAAAAGGCCCCAAAGGCTTGGCCTTTAAATTCATTAGATTGGCCAACAACTGAGGTAACCGAGGGTAGTCCGCCCGTGTGGCCAAAAGATCCGCTTCTGGCAAATCGCTAACTAAGGCCGCTAAATCTCGACTGGGCAAACACCCCACCACCGCGAGCTTGGCCCCCTTTTTTTTGCCTTGGCTTAACTCCAGAATAGTTTCAATGGATTCCTTGACCGCGGGCTCAATGAAAGCGCAGGTGTTAACCATTAATAGATCCGCCGCCTTCGGGTCGTCTGTCACGACCAAGCCCAGACCGGTTAAACACCCCAAAAGTCTTTCGCTATCCACCAGGTTTTTGGCGCACCCCAGGGAAACCATAAAGGCCTTTAAAACTTTTTGGCCTCTCGCCACAACCTCTCCAGCTCGGTCAAATCCACATCCTCTGGTTTTAAATTCTTCGCCGCCAATTGATTTTCCATATACTCAAACCGCCCGACAAACCGATGGTTCGCCTTGGCCAAGGCCTTTTCCCCGGAAAACCCCAAATGCCGGGCCAAGTTAGCGGTAGCCATGAGCGTGTCCCCCAACTCGTGACACAAACGGGCGCGTCGCTCGGGATCATTAAAATTACCCAGGGCGATCTCCGCGTCTAATTCCGCCAACTCCCGATCCAAAGCCTCGCGAACCTGGGCCACTGACGACCAATCAAACCCGGCCCGAGCCGCTTTGGCCGACAGGCGATGACAGCGAGCCAGAGCTGGCGCGTCAACTGGCACGGAAGCCAATAAGCCCTTCCCTTGACGCCGTTTAATCTGGTGCCACTGTTTTAAAACCCCCTCGCTGTCTAACGAGTCCTCAACTTCGCCAAAAACATGGGGATGACGCGTCACCATCTTGTCAACCACCGCGTCTAAAGCCTCTTTTAACCCATAGCCCCATTTTTTCTCCGTTAAACGAGCCAGGAACGCCAGGATAAAGGCCACGTCCCCGGCCTCCTCCAAAACCCCGGCCGCCTGATCTAGGAGCAAGGCTTCGCGAAGCTCATAGGTCTCTTCCAGCAAATTTTCGGTCAGACTATTGGTCGTCTGCTCCCGATCCCAGGGACAACCTTTTTCTGGATCCAGAAGAGCCGTGATCAAACTTTCCAAGCGGGCCAAAGCCGACCCGAGCGACTGGCTGGGGCCGGGCTCTATACTTAAATGATTGGTCACAACCTCATTCCACGGCTGGACTGGGCCAAGTGGGGGAAGGGGAAAGCGAGTTGGAATTAGCCGGCGATCCGGGCGGGGCCGATGGAACGGCGGGAGCCAAAGAGGTCGCGAAAAGATTAGGATGATCCCGGATAAAACGCTTCAGATCCTCTTCATCAAGGTTCTCAGGCCCCACGTAGTCACGGATTTTCTCCCGCCAGGCGGAGGAGATCAGATCCCCATACTCGCTATAAATTCTTTTCAAGCTTTGGAAGTCTTTCGGTGGCGTCAAGGCTTGACCTTTTTGGGGGGTGGCTTCCGACCTTAAGGCTCGATTGTTGGCTTGGGACGACATCAATTCGCTTAAAGCGGGGGCCCAATCCTTAACCTGAGCGCACAAGGGCTCAATTTTTGGCCAAGCCACCGAATCCTGGAAAAAGGGCTGATCCCGCCGAACAAAAGCCGAAGTCGCCGCCAAGATAATGGAGCACAAAATCAAACCTTTCGCCAGGCCTAGAAACGCCCCCATCAGACCGCTCACAAAGGGGGTGATGGACATCTTGACAATCTTATCCACAAAGATAGAAATTAATCCTATTAAAAAATAGATGACCACATAGATGACCATAAAGCTGAGCGCCGCGCGGTAGGCGGGGTTATCCGTGATGGGAGTTAGTTGAGCGGCCCCCATGGACCAATAAGAACTGGCCGCCCAGAAAGCCACAAAAAGACCCAGGACGCCAACAATTTCCTTAACCAACCCTCGAAAAATACCACGGATGAAAAAATAGGACAGAATAACAGTCAAGGCTATGTCCAAAGCGCTCATTAAAAAACTCCACTCAAAATAGACTCTAGCGATTAGGCCTTTTGGAATATCCCGAAAAACCAAACCCCAGCCCTGAGGTCAACGGCCAGCCCACAGGCGAAAAATTAAGGTGGCCTAATAGAACAATTTTGTTATATTATCAAAATTCCAGAGAATTTGATATAGCTTTTTTAAATTTTCTATTACCCAACTGGCCAGGCTCAGTTATTAATAGTTATCCCCCAAAAGCCTCAAAGTCTGTCGCGGCGATCAACACCTAATCCGCGCGATTATAATTTAAAAAAATCCCATTTATTAAACTATTGAAATTAAATTAACTTCTAAATCTTAATTATGTGATCAAAATATATATAATATAAAAACCTAATTATTAATGATCTTAAATTAATATATAGACATTTCATGATATTGTATAATTTAAAAAATCAATTTAATACCAATAAATTTATAGAAAAGCAAATTAATAATTCTCAATAATTTTGTAAAAGCTGATAAAAAAGTAATAAATACTATTAATGCTTTTTATAAATTATTTAGTACATAATTATTAAAATATATTTTATTATTTTGAGACTAGCGAACACTGAATAATTTTTTTATAACACTTTTTAGCGATCTTAGGAGGAGTTTATAGTTTAAAGCTTCAATAATTGCGTTTTATAATTGGAATAATAAATTTGATATACTTATTACTTTACAGTTCACAATTATTGATGTAACGATAAGTTTGAGAAGAATCGATATGGATCCTTGGTTTTACCTTAACGCCTGAGGTGGCCTCCGTGAGAGCGATTATGGTCACAGCCTGATGATTGATTTTCCAAACTCTGAATGTCCATCTTGAATTTTCACTACTTAAAAGATGGCTTCTTGGATCTTTTTAAGGTCAAGCCAAGTTTGGTGGAGTCCCTTGCCTGTCCTGATTATGACAAAACCATTACAAGCAATTTTTGGGCCAAGTCACGCGCCAGTTATATTTAAAATAAAAACGCAATATGCGTTTAAAAAATGATATCGTATTTAATCAATAATAATAATAAGGAAAATCAAGTAAAGCAAAATTTAGGCCAAATGGTCACAAAAAAATTTACGAAATTACTTTTGTGACCAAAAAAGCGCGAGACCTTGCCAACGAAAAACATTAAAGCAAAAAACGCGCCAACTTACAAAAAAGAAAATCAAGCGAAATAAATGAAATCCATGAAATATAAGGTTCCTCCTGGGATGATGGTCTTGTGAAAAGTCTAAAATTCAAAAATTCAAATTTATAAGTTATTGAAATTATAACTCTTTTACTTGACGATTTCCCTTAAACAAGGGTTTTCGCGGAGTCATCCTGGGATCACCACGCCCAGGTTTAACATATAAAAATGAAATAAAAAATTAGTTTTATATGACATATAAAAACTTAATTACATAAATATACAAAAAATAAAATAATTTAAACGTATATTAAAGTTATTTTTAATTTTTTAGGCTTAAAATAAATCGTCATATATTAAATTAGACTCCATTGCTCAGGCCCAGTTGAGGACGTTTCTGGTTTATGATCAATAAAATGAGCGCGCGTCTTAATCGCGAGCCGTAAAACTAATGGGCACCGACAGATCCAAATCATTTAGCCCTAAATCCTTCGGAATGGCCGGAAAAGGCGAGCAACGTCTCAACAAAGCCAAAGCCTCATCGTCAAAAACCGCGAAACCTGAGCTGGCCACCATCCGAGCGGTCGAGACCCGTCCATTAGCGTTAATCCGAAAGCTAACTCTGACCACGCCCTTTAAGCCTCTAGACAAGGCCGCGGTGGGATATTTTTTATATCGGTTGAGGCGACGACTGATCTGGCTTTTGTAGGCCGATAAGAGATCCGGGTTTCCCCGCCTTGTTCCGCCGCCAACGCCGCCAGGCCCTATGGAGTTAAGATCGGGATTAGGCCGCCCAACCGCGGCTGGAGCTGGCTTAGGCCGAGTTTTTTTAACCACGGGTTTTGTTTCTGGCGGTGGCGGTGGAGCGATAATAGCCGCCTCCTCTGACAGGCTTTCCACCACTCGCGGCGGCGGTTCCGGCTCTGGTGGAGGCTCTGGCGCGACCGGCTCGACTGGCTCGACCGGCGTCTCGGGAGTTTCCGAGCCTAAAGGATTGCCGGCCGCGGGATCGTAATGGGCAAAATCCATAACCGCCAAGGGCTTATAGACAGGCGAATTTTGACGCTCGGTTAAATATAAGGCCAAAACCAAAACCAAAATATGGGTGACGGTGGACATCATAATGGCCAGGCCATACCCATCGCTTTCTGGTCTAGAAGAATTAGTCATAGTTGATTAATGGGCTTCCGCCTAGTCTTTAACGCGGCAACCAAAATGTCTCTCCCTCAGTCTTTAAGCCCCCCTTAATTTTTGGGGGCTGGTTCCGAATCTAAGGCCTTCTGAGCCGAGTCAGTTAAAATTTTCATCATCGCCTCCGCTTTAGCCTTGGCCTCAGCCACTTCCGCTGGATCCAACCTAGGATCGCGAATAGCCTGAAATCTCGGGCCAATAAAACGGTTGAAAAAACGAAACGTCGCGGAGCGAGCTTCCAACTCGGCTTTAATAAACCTTAAGCAACCATGGCACTCGGGATTGGCCGCGGCGTAGGATTTGACCGGCAACCGATTGACCCAAGCCAAAACGCGCATTCCCCAAACCAAAGGCTCCCTAATAATTGGAAACCACCAGTATTTTTGGTAAGTCAGGCGTATCAGCTGGATCATGCAGATCCGGCAAGAGGTTGGCGAATTTGGGTTGACTGGGGTCATGGCTTAGTTGGGTTCAGGATTTCATTTAACTCATTAGCCGGAATTTGATAATTATAAAATTGGCCAAAATAGTTCTTGACTACTTTCCGCATATCGACCTCCTGGAAAAGATCCGGATACAGCTGGGAACCTAGCCACAGGGGCGTCATCGCTCCTTCGGCGCTCCGAGCGTACCAAACAAAAATTCCTTTGGGGCAAGCGTAAACTCGGCCACTTTTGACCGCCGGAACTTCGGCCAGGACTGGATCCGCTAAAATATCCAGGCGATCTATGGGGCTAGAAGAAAAAATAACCTCCGGCGCCATGGAGACAATGGTCTCAGGATCAATGACCCCGCCCATCTGTCCAGTGTCCAGATAATCGGCGGCTAAATTGACGCCCCCCGCCGCGGTTAGATAATGATGAGAGATGTCTTTGTTATTGATGGTGCGATAAGCGCCGCCAGTTCCATAGAGAAATAAAACTTTCCGCCTTTTCTCTTTCTCAAAATCACATTAAATTATAGCTAGGTCAGCCAGCAGAAATCCCGAAGGCCCGAAAGATTGTGCGCTGTGCCTTGGTGGGAGCGGATACTACTGGGCCGTAACGGTTTGAGAAGCT
>JAISYP010000127.1 GCA_031269825.1 Deltaproteobacteria bacterium | reverse complement strand
ATTTATATTAAAAACATTATATAAACAAGAAAAAATTTTATACTAAAATATTAAATAATATGATAATGTTTATAATAAAAAAATGCATAGAACAATTTTGTGGGTAGGAAAATAGGGGAGATTTATAGATCGAAAAAAAATGAGAATTACGGGTAATAAGATCAAAGACTTAAAAATATTATTTTCCGCTTTTAGGCCGCCTCGATCGGCCATCATGATTTAACGCGAAGGTAAAAAAATTTCCAGACTGGGTTGAAAAATTTTGCCGGGAGTTGACGAAGGAACATAAGATTGAGCCCGCCTGGGCGGATGAAGAGCTCGCCTTAGGCTAACCGATCTTTAACCGTCGCCCCTGGCTGGCCAGATAATTTTGATGGCCTCGCAAAAAGGCTTAAAATCGAAAAACAAATTTTTTAACTCTTTGATATGAGTACTCTTTTTTTTACTTAATTTCTTTAAACAGGGGTTTTCGCGAAGCCATCAATTTTGTCTAAAAAGGTTAATTATACTAAATGAAGTCTCTTTTGGTAGGCAAAAAAGCTATAAATCATCTTTTTGACCCAATAAAATATGATTCTACTATTAAAAGCACTTTATAGCGCTTTAATTTTTAAAAGGGTAATTTTTTTAGACTTTTGGTCGATGTCATGTTATTTTAACTGTATGTTTATTTCCAAAATCAAACAGACTCCTCTTAGTCGGGCGCTAACTACTATTCTAATAGACTCATGGCCACCTACAGAGTTAGCGACTCGGGAAGCCCTAGGGGCGACTATTCTCAATCTTGGAAGTGGCCACTCGTTTCCCAGCGAGTTTTGGTTACAACTTACTAATGGGAGAGCGAATTCTTTCTGGCCCACCCTCTTTGTTTCCAGGTCGGCCTGAGGCGCGCGACAGGCGGCGCGGGACATCCGGATAGCCTGTGAAAAAAGGAGGACTACGCGAAGGGAAATAAATTAATCTATCCAGGCTCTTACAGTATTAAAACCAACCAGGTAACCAGGTCGGGCGGAGGAAATAAGGAGGATCTACCTCCGCTTAACCAAACTGGCGAGCGCGTTCCGCGGTCTTAGCCCGAACTTGGGCTTAGGCCGATTCAGCGCCAAAAAAAGGGAGGATCAATAGCCATCTTTTCGGCTCAACCTTGGCCTACCAGGGTATCCACAAAATTCGGCGGCTGTTACAGGGGAAAGGGATAAATGACAGATGGAAAACGATTGTTGACACATTAAACAATCATATATTATTAATAATATATCCTTAAAAAGATTGAAAAACAACTTTAGAGAATTTAATTCTCTTAAATCGTGTATTAAAGTAACTCTTTGATAATACGTTGTTTTTTTTAATCCTTGTTAATAATCTACCAAGTACACAGTCTCATGGATGAGCTGGGAAAAGACGAAGAGGCGCGGTCTTGGTTTTTCATTGGCTAAAATGGTGATAATTTTTTAAGAAAATTTGACGATCCAGAATCTAATTCAAATTATTATTAAAATTAGCGTTTCTATTAGTCAAAAAAATTTTTATATAGTTTAATTATTGTATATTTATTAAATTTAATAATATTATTTTGATAATAAACTAAAATATACTATCTATTCATATTTATAATTGGCGAATAGGTGTCAGGGGAGGATTTTAAAGCCCGACTCCATCCGACCTCAGTCGCGTCAGCGACCTATTCGCTCACCGCGCGGCCGCGAAGTGGACGATATTTTTGGCTTGGTTAATTTTTTATTTGGCCATGGACGAGAAATTTTTTTAGCGTTCCCCCATGGCCCCGCCGTCAAAATTTCGCTCACGGTTAGTTCAAACCCTTAAAATCAATAGATAACTTTGAGATAAAGCGAAAAGGAGCGTAATAAACGTTAGCCAAAAATCTTCCATAAGCTAACTTATTGAAATGTATCAATATTTTTGTTCTTCGTTATAATTTACGACGGAAAACGACTTGAGGATTGAAAATGGCGTTTTTAGTTAGGTCGTCAAAACCCGCGAAAACAATCAATATTTAGAAAAAACTAGCGACAATCGATGAACCAAAAAACCGATCTGGCGAACCAATTTTGTCTAAATTGGCTCGACGATAAATTACTAACGATCGGGGCGTTTAGCTTTTAATAGTTAGCGACGGCGAAGGATATTTTCTTGTCCAGCCTTTATGGCTTTAGCGTTTTCGCGATTTCTCTTGACGAGCCAAAAATTTTCTATTTCCCAATAATTGGTCTTTGAAAGTCAATAATGTAAAATATATATAGGCGCTGGCGTTAGTCGACAACGTTAAAAATTTCAAGCCATTCGGCTTTAACATAGAGGCCAAACATGGAAAACGTTACACCAAACGCCGCCATCGCGGCTCATATAAAACCACCCTCGGTTTACCAGCTTTATGGGATGCCCTGGTATTATTTCGCTATTTTCGGAGTGGCCGTTCTGATCGCGACTTACCTGGGTCTACTCCCCAAAGGCATGATCGGGGCCTTCCCCTTGATGATTGTCATAGGGGCCATTTTTAATGAAATTGGCGATAAAACGCCATTTATCAATACTTTCCTCGGCGGCGGGGCGATTGTGGTCATTTTTGGTTCCGCGGCTTTAGCCACCTATGAGCTGCTGCCTAAGGACGCCTTGAGCACCATGGACGTTTTCATGAAAGACGGCGGCTTTTTAGATTTCTACATCGCTTCGCTGATCACCGGCTCCATCATGGGCATGAACCGCCAGTTGTTGATCAAAGCGGCTTTTCGGTATCTACCGGTCATCCTAGGGGCCGTGGCCTTGGCTCTTTCCCTAGGCACATTGGTGGGGTATTTAACGGGTTATGGAACCCAGAAAACCTTGTTTTTTGTCGCCATCCCCATCATGGGCGGCGGCATGGGAGCCGGAGCCGTGCCCATGGCCAAAATATTTGGCGAGGGTTTAGGGCAAGATCCGGCGGTCATACTCTCCTTAATGGTTCCCGCCGTGGCCATGGGCAACGCTTTGTCCATTGTCTTAGGGGGATTACTGGATCGCTTAGGTAAAATCAAGAAAAGCATTTGTGGCGATGGGCAGCTGATGCCTTTGAACGATAACGACGCCAACGAGGAATCCGAAAATTTCAATACCTTCAAAATCCTGCGCGACAAATTAGTCCTGACCCAACTGGGGACGGGATTATTAATCGCCACCACCTTTTTTTCCGTGGGCGCCCTGATCAATTATTGCCTACCCGCCATCCACGGTTACGCCTGGATGATCCTGGCGGTGGCCATGGTTAAGGTTTTTGGCTTATTGCCCCAGAAATTTGAAATTTGTTGCTACCAATGGTTCCAATTTGTTATGAGTAACCTGACCAGCGTTCTTCTGGTGGGCATTGGCGTGGCTTACACTAATCTTAACGCGGTGGGGTCGGCTTTTTCTGGTCAATACATGTTGTTAGTGGCCGTGACTGTCTTTGGCGGGCTCATTGGAGCCGGGTTAATCGGTAAATTAGTGGGCTTCTTTCCCATCGAGGCGGCTATCACGGGCGGCCTTTGCATGTCCAACATGGGGGGCACTGGCGACGTGGCCGTCCTGTCGGCGGCCAAAAGGATGGAGTTGATGCCCTTCGCCCAGATCTCCTCCCGGATCGGCGGGGCTTTCATGCTCATCCTCGCTAGCGTAGTCATGCGAATCGCGACCTAAGGCGCCCTTAACTAAACTCATCCGCGCGCTCGCTTATGAAGCTGACCAGATCGCCCAGCGGCGTGACCAATCCGGCGACTAGGCTGACGACCTCGCGTCTGGTTACTTCGGCGCGCTTTCCAACCAAAGGCCCCTCGGCCTAGGTAGTTCCCTTGGCCTACCCCACCCCGAATAGCGCTCGGTTTCCGCTCGCTACAGTCGCCGTGGTGGGGCGGGCCACGGCGATCGCCTTAAAGCTTAAACTTCGGGGAACCGGTCAGTTGACCAAACGTTGACGAAGATCTGGCCCGGATCCGCCTCCAGACTTAAGCGTTGACTCGAGGTGGCGGTTGGCCTGGTTGGCCAAGGCGGCTATTAAATCAAGGTTATCAAATGGGGCGTTGGAAAAACTTTTCGCCTCCGCCACGCGAACGAAATCAGCGGGAACCAAGGGCGGGAGCGACCCCAAACTTTGGGTTTCTTTGTCCGATAAATCACGCTCGGTTAGGGGCGTCAAAAACGCTTTGAACAGTTCTAACCGGCCATTTAGGTCAAGAAAGCCAAAACCTATCTCGCGGATAAATCGCCCGCGCCCGGTGGGATCCAAATCTTCGGGGCGGTTAGTGGTTCCAATTAAAAGCCCCTTAAAATTATCCCAACAAGCCAAAAACTCGGTGATCAACGATAGTTCCCAGGTTCTGACGGCGATATCTCGGTGGTAAAGAAAAGACTCCACCTCGTCCACCAAGACTAGCCTTAAAGCCCGTTCGTTCCGATCGAAAAACTTAGCCAAATTAATTTCGCTTTGGCCCACGTTAGGGGAAATGATGTCGGGGAACCTCAGTTGGTAGACCTCCAGATCCAGCTCTTGGGCTAGGTAATGGGCCATTTCCGTTTTCCCCGCGCCGGGGGGGCCATAAAACAATAGACTTAAACCCTGACGATCCTCGGCCGTTAAATTGACCGCCCGGGCGCGCCATTTTTCTAAAATCGGCCAAAACTCCGCCAACGGGGGATTGGTCGAAAGCGCCGTCGCCCGGTATTGAGGGGGAAGCTTCAAAGAGGCCGGTCTTTGCCCCGAGAGAGCCAGATGGGCCATTAATCGATTATTTAGCCACTGGTTAACCTCAAGTTCGGAGCTAAACCCCATTTGCCGGGTTTTTTCCAAAGACTGAGCGATGACCGCGGGACTGACGTCAAAGTCCTGGGCTAATCGGCGAAGGGAACTTTCCGAAAGCGGTATCGCGCCAATCTCTTTGAGTTTGTTGCGCCAAATTTTCGTTCTAGCTTTGGCCCCAGGTTTTTCAAATTTGACGCTAAAGGCGAAACGCCGGATGACCGAGGCCTCCAATTCGCTCGCGTCATTAACGATCCAGAGGCAATTGGGCCCCGTTTTTTCCATAAATTGATCCAGCCAAGCTTTTTCCGAATCGCCGTCTCGATCTATCAACCACGCTAGTCCTTCTTTTGGGTAGGCTTCCAAAAGCTGGTCAGCCTCATCAACAATTAAAATATGATCTTGACTGTTCCGTAAAACCTTGTGAGCCACCACTAGGTTTTGACGGTATTCAAATTTGTCATCCCCCGGTTTAACCTCATAGGATAGACCAGGTAATTTCGCCGCCAAGACTCGGGCCAACTTGGTTTTCCCCACGCCGGGCGGACCATAAAATAGGATATGATTGGCGGTTTTTGAGGGGACGCGGAGAAAATTTTTCAGTAACGCCCACGTCGGGGCGTCCAGAAAAAAGTCTTCTTCCGTCAAAACCGGGGGCGGCGATTGGACACAAAATTCCAAATAATCTTGGCCAATCGGCTCCTCGATCAGAAGGAAAAAATTGTTCTTAAACCTTGGTCGCTCGTACCAGTCATAAACCCACATAAGACGATAATCATAGATATGGCCTTGATAGGCTCGCGTCACTTTATCCCTTCTAACGGCCAATAGAGCCGAAAGAACGGGCAGTTGGGCTTTAGAGAAAGTATCCAACGATTTTTCTAAATAGTCGCTCAGATAATTATTAACCGTCAGCGCGTAGGTCAATTTGGTTAGGGTTAACTCGACCTCCTCCAGCTCGAACAGACGAGCCAAGGTCTGAAATTTCCCCTCCATGACCGAGCTTAAAGCGGCGTCTCTATCCCAATCCATTTTTTTGTCCAACGCTTCTATAAAATTATCCTTCAAAGGCTGAATGGATAAATCCGGGTTGTTTTTCAACTTTAAAAGCGTCATCTGGATCGTTTCAAAGAGATCTAGGCTTTTTTTCTTGTTTTCATTTCGATCCATGTCCCAAAGACAGCTTGTCGCCGCCTGGTAAGCCTCCACGCCCAGGCACAAGCCGACGATGATATGGGCTCGCTCGTCTAAATGGCCAACGCTGGCTAGGGCCCGACGGACAAAAAGGCTCTCGTGGTAGGCCAGCCACCGGGCTTCGCCAGTGGGATCAGAATCCGTGGGAGAATTAATAAATTGTAATTCGACAATCGGTTTCATGATAATTCCTTACAGTTTAATTGAGAGCTCGTTCCGCCCGAATTGGCCAGTCTTCCTGGGGCGCGCCAGGGCGTTGGCGGGCCCTGGCGCGATTTTCCAAAGCGGCTAGCGAACTTAGGTTATCCACCGCCGTCGCGTAACCCATGGTCGTGGCCAGCGCCACGAAATCGGCCGGAACCAGTTGGCGGACGTCGGCTAGCCTTTCTATTTCCTCGTCCGTTAAGGCTTTATTGGACAGGGGCGTTAAGTACGCTTCGAACAACTTAATTTTACCCAAACGGTCAAGAGGGGTAATTTCCACTTCGCGCGACAATCGTCTTCTCGCCGCGGGATCTAGTTCCCCAGGTCGGTTAGCGACGCCGATGAACAGCCCACTGAAACGCTCTAGGGCGGCCATAAATTCATTGACGAAGGTTAATTCCCAACTCCGTCGGGCTTTGTCTCGATTATAAGAAAACGACTCCATGCCTTCCATGATGATAAAACCCTGAGGGTGATCATGGCGATCAAATAAACTAGCCAAATTAATTTCGCTTTGCCCAACGTAGGCGGAAATAATGTCCGAGGCCCGAACGCGCTCAGGAGCTAGATCTAGCTCCTCGGCCAAATAATTGGCCAAAGCGGTTTTCCCCGAGCCAGGCGCTCCATAAAGGGCCAATTTTAGGCCCACGCGTCTGGCGATCGACGTTTCCAAACTCCGCGCGCGCCAACATTTTAAATCCGCCATAACCTCGGGCCTGGGTGGGTTAGTGGAAAGAGCCTCCACCATATATTGGGGCGGAACTTTGCCTAAGGCTAACTTTTGACCGGACAGTTCTAAATGGGCCCCCAGTTGCTTTTTAATCCATAAGTGGACCTCGCCTTTGGAACTAGGCTCCATTTCCCAAGTTTTGTCATAGGCTTGGGCGATGATGGCGGGACTAACGTCATATTCCTTGGCTAAAGTCGTTAGCGCGTTTTCGGCGAGAAGTTTCGTCCCACTCGCTACGCCCTGGCCTCGCCAAATTTGGAGTCTGGCCGTCCCGCCCAATCTTTCAAACTTGACGCTATAGGCGAAGCGTCTTAAAACTGACTCATTGATGGAACTAACGTCATTGACGAGCCACAAACAAACTGGACCCTTTTTTTCCAGAAAATTGTCTAGCCAGTCTTTATTCGGGCTTGTTTTCCCACACGACTACAGGCCGATTTCTCTTTTCCCCTCCGAAGCCAAAAGTTTATCCGCCTCGTCGATAATCAGAGCTTGCCCAGAGCCAGCCCGCGAAAAGTTATGAGCCGCGGTCACGTGGCCACGATGTCCCTCAACGTCTTGGTCGATTAGCGCCTCTAAAGCCAAATTGGGCGAACCCGCGGCTAAAACGCGGGCTAACTGAGTCTTGCCCACGCCAGGCGGGCCATAAAAAAGAAGATGAGTTGGGGTTTCCGCCTGGGAACGGAAAAGTTTTTTTAAAGCTTCCATGGTCAGCTGGTCGAAAAAAAAATCCTTTTCCGTCAAAAACGGGGGAATCGCTGGGACAAAACCCACCCATCCATTGGGAGAACCGGGTTCCTCCAATAATCTGTAAAGCCGATCGCGGGGACTAGGCCAACTAACTGGCTCAAAATTAACTAAACCTAAGTTGACCAGATGGCCCGAGAAAGCCGCGAAGATCTGGGCTCGGTTGGTGGCCAATATGGCCGCTAATGTGCCGCGCCGATGTGGGGCGAAGGCCGCTAACGAACCGTTGATATATCTATAAAATTCAGCGCTATTATCCAATTCATAACCAAGTTTGGCTAAATTAAGCTCAACCAGGTTTAGATCAAATAATTCGGCTAGATTCTGGAATTTCTTTTCCAGCTCCGAGGCCAGAGCCCCAGCCCGCTCCAATTCCCAGTGCGCGCCTAGGGCCGAGATCAATCCGTCGATGACCAAATCGCGTTCGTTTTGGTTGAGCTTGACCAATTCCGACATCAATTTCTGGCTTAACCGATCTTTAACAGCCGGCCCTGGCAGACCATCTAATTTTGCCTAAAAAGGTTAATTATAATAAAATTAGATTCTTTTTGGTGGGCCAAAAAAGCTATAAATCAGCTCTCTGTCCCCGGAAACCCTGATTCTACCGTCAAAAAGTGCTCTTGTAG
>JAISYP010000094.1 GCA_031269825.1 Deltaproteobacteria bacterium | reverse complement strand
CGCTCTCCAGTTTGGTTAGGCGGATGTAGATCCTCCATATTCCCTCCGCCGACCTGGTTACCTGGTTGGCCTTAATACGGTAAACGCCTGGATGGGTAATTTATTTCCCTTCGCGTAGTTCTCCTTTTTCACAGGCTATCGATGACCTCTCCACCTGTTCCAACTCTGGCCGCCCTGGAAACAAAGAGGGAGGCCAGAAAAAATTTCCTCGATCCTATGAGTTAGTTGTGACCAAAGCTCACTGGGAAACGAGTAGCCAGCTCCAAGATTGAGGATAGTCCGCCTCCTAGGGCTTCCAGAGTCGCTAACTCTATAAGTGGCCATGAGTCTATAAGAATAGTAGTTAGCGTCCGACTTAGAGGCGCCTGTTTTGATTTTGGAAATAAACATACCGTCAAAATAACATGACACCGACTGAAAGTCTACAAAAATAGCCCTCCTTAAAAAATTAGGGCGCTACAAGAGAGCTTTTTGACGGTAGAATCAGGGTTTCCGGGGACAGAGAGCTGATTTATAGCTTTTTTAGCCCACCAAAAAGTGCCTAATTTTATTATAATTAACCTTTTTAGGCAAAATTAGATGGCCTGCCAGGGGCGGCTGTTAAAGATCGGCTAAGGCTTTGGACTCAGTTCAAGGTCTTTGGCTAAGATGTTGGGCCTGAGTATAAATTCAAGCCAGAAGGTCTGGGTTAACCCAAAAGCGTCTATCCAAAACCCTGAAATTTCAGAACCCCCTAATTTTATGAGGAAAGCCTTGATACATGAGGACTTCAGGGGGTTTATACGAGCCTAATTCCGCCCCAATATTGTCCAAAACCAGAGCTAAACGGGGTCGCCATCCCACCAGGACTAGGAGCTATGGAGCGGTCTTAAAGGTCTGATCAGGACAATCATCCGGCCACCAGCGCCGGGCGCCTCAACACAGCCTCGCCAAAAAAAATCTAACCATCCAGAATCCAGCGGGTCAAGCTGTCAGATTTGTGAAGCCCTGGTCTGAAGCCACTTTTAACTGGTTTTAAGACCGCGTGAACGGTTACGCGAAAAGTCCAACAATCAAGAATCCTAATTGATAAATTATTGGAATTAATACTCTTTTACTTGATAATTCTCCCTAATCTAGCCACAATTTCTGTTTCGCCTCTTCTGTTTTACCTAGCCTTAACCCAAGGACAAAGCTTTTTTTCCAACCCTTTAGCTAGGTTATAGTAAAACCCGCCCAATAAGCCCATCGCCACAATCCCCGAGAACATCCTCGGTAGATCCAAGTTCCCCCAGGCGTCCATAATAATAAACCCCAAGCCCATATCCGTCGCGAAGGACTCGGCCATAAACAACACCGACACCGCCGTGCCGGAGGTTAAACGCGTGGCCGTGGCCACGGCGGGCAAGCAGGCTGGCCACAGAACATGACGCGTTTTGGCCAAAACCTTGGCGGCCAGCGAGCGATGGGTTGGCCACATGGCGGCGAAGGCCTCCCCATACGATCGATCTAGATTGACCACGCTATCGCGGATAATGACCAACGCCTGATAACCCACGGTGACGGCCACCAAGACAATTTTGGGAGCCTCGCCTAAGCCCAAGGAGACGATGAGGACGGGCAAAAAGAGGATTTTGGGCACCGGGTAAGTCAGAAAAAGGAGCGGCGCCAGATAGTCGTCCACTTTTTTTAGACCGCCCATGAGCCAGCCCAAAGGAATAGCCAAAACCAAGCCCAGAAAAAAACCGGCCGTGGCTCGCCAAAAACTAACGCCTAAATGCTGGTAAAAAGAGACCTGACCTAGACGTCGCCACAGATCCTGGGCCACGGCCCAGGGCGTCGGTAAAATCCCCTCCCCAATAGCCAGGGCCAAAACCGTCCACCCCCCCACGAAGGCCAAAAAAGTCCAACCAAACCGTTTCATGGCCGACCAACCCGATGGGGCGAATCCGCCCAAGTCTCGGCCAAGGCTAAACGAGCTTTTTTAACCAGCGCCAAAAAGCTGTCCTCGGTGAAGGCTTGGGGGTTTTTCGGGAGCGGATTGGCCAGGCTAGCCCAAACTTTGGTGGGCCGTCCGCCCAGCACCGCGATCTTTTGCCCTAAAAAGACCGCTTCTTCCACGCTATGGGTGGCCAAAATCAAAGTTAGCCCCAATTTTCGCCACAACTGAGCCACCTGAACCCCCAAAGCTTGCCGAGTTAAAGCGTCTAAGGCCGAAAAAGGCTCATCCAAGATTAACACTTCCGGTTTTACGACCAAAGCCCGGCCCAAAGCCAGCCGTTGTTTTTGACCGCCCGACAACTCGTGGGGATAGCGATCCGCCAAATCGGCCAAGCCCATATCCAAAAGGCTCGTCTCAAGCCGACTTTTAATTTCCGCTCTTGGCAAATTAGCCAATAATAACGGTAATTTAAGGTTTTCCAGAACGGTTTTCCAGGGGAAAAGACCTAAATTCTGGGACACGAGCGAGCGGACAGCCTCCCGCGCGCCCACGACAACTTCGCCCTGATCCGGGGCGCACAACCCGGCCAGGATCCTTAAAATCGTCGTCTTCCCACACCCCGAAGCCCCCACCAAGGCCAAGGAACCGCCAGGCTCCACCGACAGATCCAACTCCGAGACAATGACTTCCGAGCCATAGCTTTTGGACAGATTCTGGATCTTCACCAAAGCCCCAGCCATGACCTAATTGTTCACCAGTATTTTATCCACCGTCTCCTCAAACGTTGGAACTACCCGTAGACTTTCCGGTTCTTCCCCCGGGAGCCTTAAAACCCCATTGCGAATAAGCCAATCCACATAAGCCTGGTACAATTTCCGATCCGGCAATCGATTAGGGATATGATCCGGATTGTAAGTGGGCGGCGCCCATCTAGCGCCCATATAGGCGGGGATGAGGCTCAATTCATCCATCAAGGCCCGGATTAGGCCCGGATTGGCGTTAACATAACTAACCGCCTCCGCCAAGGCCGCCCGAATAGGGGCCCCCATGGTGGGAACCAGTTTATCTTTTAAAGATACCACGGCCAAAGGCATGTTCAACGCCCGGTCATCGTGGATAATCCGGCCACCATCCCTTTCGGCCGAGCTCAACATAGGTTCTGGAAAAATCGAAAGATCCAGTTGGCCCGCCTTTAAAGTCTGAAGGCGGAGCGAGATCTTCCGAATATCGCGTCTGGAGAAATAATTCCGCGGTAAGTTGGCCTGTTCCAAAAAAACATCCGCGATAAAATCCACGATCGTCTGACGAGCGATCCCTAAGCTAAGCCCTTTGCCCTCGAACAAACTCCTCACCGGTGAGTTAGGTTTGGTGACCAAGCCAAAAAACCGCGCCCCCGGCTCGGTGTGCGAAGTGGTGGCGATAACTTTATAGGGATGACCCTGGGCTCTTAAGACCATGGCTGAGCTAATCTCGCCATAATGGCCATCCAGATGGCCAGTCACAGCGGCCGCGTCTTTTTCCAAGGCGCTATTAAAGCGAATTAATTCCACGGATAAACCGCGCTGACTAAAAAAGCCCTGTCTTTGAGCCACGTGGAGCAAGATGGTGTCATCGATAGGTAGCACCCCCAGACGTATCTTAGTCAGCTGGCGAGTGGCTGGAGATTTGGGACGCGGTTGGGCCCAAATTGATTCGCCTAAGATCATGGTTACCCCCAAAAAAGCCAGCCCAAAAAAAACTAGTCTGGCTAGACTCGAAAAAAATGGCCGCTGGAAAAAACGCCGTTGACCCAAAAGGTCGCCCGCCAAGCCCCTCCCGGCCCAGCCGGGGAGGGCTTGGCCTCTGGTTGGTCTGATCATAATAGTGGTTCCTTAAAACAGATAGGCCCCGATTTTTTGTCCGCGAGTTAGCCGAAACTTTGGATAATTCGCGATATCCGAAGTTATTTTATCCGAAGTTATTGTTTAAGTATCGGATTGCGCGGCAATTTTTATTTTATCAATTCGGATAAATTTTTTCTTGTTGAAAGAGGGTAACCTATCCAAGCCCGCGGGTTATCATTAATAATGAATTTCTATATGATAGATTAAGTGATTATTATAATTTAATCAACAGGCGGTAATATGGCCAACATTCCATTTTAAACATTATCCGCGGGAATAGCCCGTCACAGGGAGGAATTAAGCCACTGGGACTCAATCTTTCGGGAAAAACCCTTTGGATAACGCTCCATCAACCATGGCTGACTCAAAAAAACTTCGGCGCTCGGACAAAATATAAACCTTATTCCGCCGCCTCTGGCTTTCTCGTTAAAAGCCCGTAATAAAAACCATCCGTCCCCTGCCGGTGGGGCCACAATCTTAAAGAGCCCGGCCCAATGGCCAGTTCCCTTAAGACCTGGGGAACCTCGACCTCCGACCAAGCCCGAAAACTCGGTTCCTCGGCCAAAAACTTCTTTATGACGCCAGGGCCTTCCTCGTCGGTGGTGGCGCAGACCGAATAGATCAACTGGCCCCCCGGAGCCACGAAACGCGCGGTCGCCTTGAGGATAGCCAGTTGAGCGTTGGCTAGCCTGGGGATGTCGTCGGAATTTTTCAGCCATTTAAGATCTGGGCGCCGTCTAATGACCCCCAGACCTGAGCAAGGAGCGTCGACCAAGGCCAAATCAAAAGTTTCGTCTAACTCCGCCGACTGGATCGCGCCATGCCAAATTTTAATTCGGCTCCCCAGACTTAAGCGCTTAACTTCCCGCAAAAGGTTGTTTAAGCGACCCCAGTTCGGATCCAGAGCCACAATCCGGGCGTCGGGACGAATCGCGGCCAGGTTTAAGCTTTTACCCCCTTGACCCGCGCAGGCGTCGAGGACTTTTTTCGGTTGATCCACCAAAAGACCCAAAATCTGGGAAGCCTCGTCTTGGATCGCGAAATGCCCTTCCCGATAACCCGGCCAAGCTTCTGGCCGCCCAGGCCACGCTTCTGGAATCAGGCCCCACGGGGAAAACCGGGTGGCCTGAGTCGGAAAAGGCAGTCTTTTGGCTAACTCTTCCCGATCAATGAGCCTAGGGTTAACGCGTAAAGTCGGGGGAGCGGGTTGGTTATTGGCCGCCAGTAAAGCCCGAGCCTGCCTAAAACCCAACTGGGCCATCAACCTTTCCACTAACCATAAAGGATGACTATAGAAGACGGCCAACCGGCGCGCCGGTGACGCGCCCCGGCCATCGATCTCCAAAGGCCAACCCCAAACGCTGGCCTTTTCCCGCAAAAACTTTCTTAAAATAGCGTTGACTAGACCATGCCGGCCGGGGATCTTTAGGCGAGCCAATTCCACGGTCTGGTTGACAATGGCGTAGTCCTTGAGCCGGTCAAAAAACATGATCTGGGCTAGGCCCAAACGTAAGATAGTCAAAGCCAGGCGGTCAACGCGATTTTTTATTAGTTTGGTCTTGATTATAAAGTCCAACCGGCTCTGGTGCCGCAAACAAACATAAACCAAAGCCTGAGCCAAAGCTAGATTGTCCGCCGACAACAAGGCCGAGCGTCTTTCTAGGGAGTTTTCCAACCGACTCCCCTTGGCCACGGCTTCCAAAGTTTCCAGGGCCACCAGACGGGGGTCATCGCTCAATTCAACAGTATTATCCAACAAATTCACTTACTTAGACCTTGAGAGAACCAGGCTCCCCAACCACGAGTCAGAAAAAAACGCCGCCTTTTTAAAAAAAAAACGGATTTGCCTCAAAAAAAATTTAACTTTTTTCCTAAAATGACGATGAGTATGACAAAGGCCGACGTTTCCCAACCCCTGGTTGGGGGGATAGGCCGACTAACTGACCTCAAGTCAATTTCTAGAGCGCTGACCAGATAATGACGATCAGCCAAATATTATTGATCAGCTAGATACCACTGATCAGCTAGACCAAGTTAACCACTAGACCGAGTTAACCCGGCGACCGCTAAAACCGGGTTAACTCAAGCGCTTAACGCCAGAATCACGGCTTCTTAGGCCAATGAACTTAACGGCCCAAAGAACTCAACTTGGCCCAGCGCTCTTTGACCATTTTTTCTCGGAGGGAAGCCTATGGCGCCAATCCCAAGTCTCGACAAAATCGGCCTGAGCATTGACCAGGTCTCCCAAATGACTGGGGTAAAAAAGACGACCCTACGTTATTGGGAAAAGGAGTTCTCCGACTACCTAAAGCCGGAGCGCACCGACACCAAAAGACGACAGTACTCCCTGGGGGAGCTGGAAAAGGTCACCACGCTCAAGCAACTGATCGAGGAAGAGAAGTACAAATCCGCCGGGGTGCGCCTAAAGCTGGGGTTGATCCCAGGCTCGCCTCGGTCAATGGGAACCGAACCCGAACCTGTCACCCTGTCCCCTGAGTCCACCACTGGAACTCAGCCGATTCCACCCGATGGATAATCAGGAAACGACCGCCACGGATGGCGTGTAACCCGCGCCATGGATGGCGTAAAAGACAAAGAGGAACGGTCAACAGCCGTTCCTCTTTTATTGTTAGGCTAGTGACCGGAAAAACCTCAATAGCGACTTAAGCCAATACTCCTCCAAAAGAACACAGAAATTCAAAAAATTACGAGTTAAAACATCAATAAAGTAATTTTAGAAGCCAACAAATAAAACAATAATCCTAAAACTTAATAAAAAAACTTATTTAAAATTTGCCACTATTTTTAATAGTAAACAAAACAAAAAAACTACATTGATAAAAAACAAAACAATTTCACCAGGCTATGGATTAAAGTATAACAAATTACTCAAGGTCTGTCAAGGCCTAACGCTTCTAATATTTTGGCTAAAGTCCGTCCGCCAGGTTAATTTTTTTTGGCCTTAATAACAGGTTGGTTGGCCAAGAACTTTCAGAGTGGAAAAGTTATATTTTTAACCGCTAAAACGAATAAAAACAACCTTAAAGTTGTTAGGTTAAAAAATATCACCGCCAACTCTTTGGTTCTGGCTAAAAAAAACTTTCTCCTCCCCAAAAAACTCCAAATGGTTCCGCCCAATCTTGACGCCAAGACCCAAATTGAAGTATGACTCACCCCAATGGAACAGAAAAATTGTATTATTTTTGTCATAAACTATATTGTTAAATATTATATTTAATAGCTCTTTAACTTATAATTGTGTCTTTTATTTATATATAACCACGAGCCTTTTAGCGCCCACCGTCAGGGTTGAGCTATTTTGATGGGCTAAATTTTTGGGCGCGATTTAATTAATTGGTGGAGGCGTTCGATGAAGAAGGCTCTGGGGGTGGCCTTGGCGTTGGCCGTTTTGGGTTTTGGGCTAGCTATATCTTATTGGCCTCAACCAGGCGCGCCAGAACTTAGCGAGCGCGAGACCTATCGTGCCGATCCGCCCGAGTGGCGAAAAAAAGCTCCAGCCGGCGATCTACGAGCTCAATCGCGTCTTGGGGAGATCTTGCTTTGGGGCCAACAAACGCCCAAAGATCCGGTCGAGGCTATCAAATGGTTGACCTTGGCCGCCGAACAAGGTGACGCCTCGGCCCAAACCTTGGTGGGCGAGGCTCTCCAAAACGGCGAGGGCGTGGAAAAAAATATGGCCGAGGCCGTCCAGTGGTTCCGCCTGGCCGCTTACCAAGGCTCGTCGGCAGGTCAATTTCTTTTGGGGCGAGCCTATTACCATGGTTATGGGCTAGACCAAGATAAACCGGAAGCTTTACGTTGGTTACGCCTGGCCGCGGGGCGAGGCTTGACCAAAGCCCAAATGTTTGTGGGTGATTTTTATCATGAAGGGCAAGTCGTCCCCCAAAACCAGGAAGAGACGGTCAAATGGCGCCGATTGGCCGCTGAGACGGACGATCCCAAGGAACAACTGAACCTGGGCCTGGCTCACGAAACGGGCCAGGGGCGACCAAAGATCCGGTCGAGGCGGCTCATTGGTATAAAAAAGCCGCTCTCCAAGGTTACCCCACGGCCCAAACCTATTATGGCCAGGCTCTAATGACGGGCGAGGGCGTGGAACAAAACCCCGTGGAGGCCATTAAATGGCTGTCTCAAGCCGCCGAAGCCGGGGACATCCAAGCTCAATATAACTTAGCCCAAGCTTATGACGAAGGCCAGGGCGTGGCCCCAGATCTGGCCAAGGCCCTCAAATGGAGCCTAAGAGCCGCCGAGCGGGGGCGCGCTTTAGCCCAAAACCAAGTCGCCGAAGCCTATCGATGGGGGGAAAGGAACCAACCCTGACCTAGCCGAAGCTGTCCGTTGGCGCCGCCTAGCCGCGGCTCGCGGCGATCGGCCAGCTCAACGGGAATTGGCCCTGGCCCTGGAAATAGGACTCGGCGCGCCCCCAGACCCCATCGAGGCTCTGAAATGGCGCCGCCGCGCCGCTGAGGCTGGCGACTCAGCCTCTCAGCTGGCTCTCGCCAATATTCTGGCCCAGGGCGACGAGCTAGAGCGTTCCGAAGCTTTTCAATGGCTCCGAAAAGCCGCCGAGAACGGGGAAATCCAAGCCCAATTGGCCCTGGGCGCCGCCTACGCCACTGGCCAGGCCGCTCCCAAAGATGAGATGGAAGCCTTCGCCTGGTTTCGCCAAGCCGCGGAACTAGACCATCCGTGGGCTCAATACCCAATAGGCCAAGCCTGTGAGTTAGGCGCGGGAACTTCCCAGGATCTGGACAAGGCGATTCGTTGGTATCAAAAAGCCGCCAAGCAAGGTCAATCAGAGGCCCAAGAACGTCTGGATAGCTTGGATTATTGATAACGACCGCTTTTGTCCCTATTGTTTCCTTTAGCTATTCCCTATAGAGCCCGCGAAAATATTCACTATTAAAATGTTTGATCTTGGCGGATTTCGGGGATCTAGCTCCTTTACCGTCCAGATTACCCTGAACTATATTATCTAGAATTCAGAACTGCCTTGAATAATACGGACTTTCAAAAAAAAATCCTCCGATGATCCTCAGATGGTCAAAGAGGGGGCGTAAACGGTAAATCTTTTTGGTTAAAAAATTCATCGCCAATTGGCCTAACCTTTTGGAGTTCCCCTAAGGGCCAAATGAATTCTGTTCCGCTGGGGCTCCCCGTGTTTAGGACGCGTCTGAAATTTTATCTTTAAATGAAGAGACGCTTTTGGTCTTTATGAGCCAGCCCGCCGCCAATCGGGCGATTCCCCACCACGCGGCTTGGTCAAAGGTCGCTCTACCCTGGAACCTCGTCCGGAGCTAACCTTTACCGGAAACTTTTCTTAATAGCCTAGCCATTTTTTTTAAAACAATGATCAACCGACTAATCGATCCACCAACCGCCTCCAAAATTAATTTTATCGCCATTTTACCATACTTAATATCATTGTTATTAGAGTAAATAGTAATTATACAAAAACTTTAATAATGATACTGTCTTTAAAGGTAAAAATTAGCCAATATTTCTCACTTTATCATGTTTAATTATTTACTGGCTATTTATCAATTTGGTTATTTGGGAACTATCACGCGTCTAGCCATACTAAACATATGGTCTAATCACAAAACTTACCACAATTATTATTAATTATACTCGGAGAGAAGCCAGAAACATGGATAATCGTCATATAAAGTGATTAATGTCCGAGGATTACTTAACCAATGGTTGATCTTAAGGTCAACCATAGAACGCGTCGCGCCCAAGCGACTTTTTGACCATCTCCCCTTCAACTCGTTACCGCCTAAATCTAACTTGAAACTGGCCGTATGGTTAAAAAACCGGCTGTTCCTTATCAGAAGACCTTATATTGAGGAGTCTTGACTGAAGGATCGACCGAGGATCATCGCCAATAAAGTGGGAATATCAGATCCTCAGAAGGAATGCTAATGATGAGCGGGCGCGAACTCACAATTTGGTCATTAGAACCTCGCCAGTTACCCTCCCCACCTAGTTCCTAAATTGAAACCATGGGCTAGGGGAGGGACTTGGCAATTACCCGAGCCCAGGGCCATTGTCTCAAAAAACCCGATGGCGGAAATAAACCGGTCTTTTTAAGATAATTTAAGCCATTAAAAACTCAATTAAGTAAAATTATTGTTTAAATTATGTTATGTTTGGCGGGCCTCCGCGTCGAAGGCCCGCCATTAATTATTTAAGCCCAATGAGCTCTTTAGAAGCTAAACCCAATCCCCACGGCGGCGTTATGGCTAACGAACTTACTAGCCGCGTCGAGATCGTAATTCACAAAAACATCAAATTGGTCGTTAATCTCAAACTTGACCCCGGCGCCCACTTGGACACTACCCCGAGGCGATTTGATCCCCCAAACGGTCATTGTCTCGTCGCTATAGCCGCTCAAGCCAACTTTAAGGTCGCGATCTGGCCTCTGGGGAACGAAGGTGTA
>JAISYP010000028.1 GCA_031269825.1 Deltaproteobacteria bacterium | reverse complement strand
CTCAGTTCAAGGTCGTTGGCTTAGATGTTGGGCCTGGATATAAATTCAAGCCAGCGGCGGGTCGGGGTTAACCCAAAAGCGTCTATCCAAAACCCTGAAAATTTAGAACCCCCTAATTTTTGAGGAAAGCCTTGATACATAAGGACTTCAGGGGGTTTATCCGAGCCAAAATCCGCCCCAATATTGTCCAAAACTTGAACTAAACGGGGTCGCCATCCCACCAGGACTAGGAGCTATGGAGCGGTCTTAATGGTCTGATCAGGACAATCATCTGGGCGCCAGCGCCGGGTACCTCAACTCAGCCTCGCCCAAAAAATCATCCATCCAGAACCCAGAATGACACCTGGCCAATCCAACCAAAACTGGTCTGACCCTCCCCGGCGACAACCAAAAAGTAAGATTTTGGGACAAACGAGAAAATCAGGTCAAGCCGTCAGATTTATGAAGCCTTGGTCTGAAGCCACTTTTAACTGATTTTAAAACCGCGTGAATGGTTACCATCAAATTTATTGATAATGGTTTATTATTACTTACGCTTTGGATCCTTAACTCAACGACAGAAGAAGAAATAATCGCTATTAAAATGAAGGGGGAGCCTATCGTGGCTGATTAATTCGCGTGTTGTCGTAACTTTAAAATTTCCTACAATAATTATTGATCATTGGAGCGAATATAGAAGGAATAACCAAAAAATCTGACCGCCCGGGGTTCCAATTTTGGGGAGGCTAAGGGCTAGCTAGCCAGCCTCTCGCCTTGAAGAAACCAGGCGATCAAATTTTTAACGGTTACTTTTGAATGAGGGCTTTTCCTAAAGAAAACCCCTTACCAACGCTAGCCCCCACTTTATGGTAATGGCCACCGCTATTGTAGACCAGAGGATCAACCTTGGCTATATCCAACCCACCCTCGGGGCTTTCCAAGCCCTCGTCGGCTTTGATATCCAGGATCTCCCCCACAAAAAGGGTATGAGAACCCAGCTCCAGGCTTTTAAACAGTCGGCACTCCGCCACGACTGGACACTCGGCCACGTAGGGAGCCTTAACCAAGGAACTGGCCACGGCGGTTAAACCAGACTCAGCGAATTTATCGTGGGTTCGCCCAGAAACAATACCCACAAAATCAACCGCCGTCGCTTGACTAGAATTGGGAAAGCTGACCGTGAAAGCCTGATTTCTCACAATCGATTCGTGAGTTAAGCGAGCTAGCCGAATCCCCACCGCCAGACTCGGAGGCTCAGAACAAACTATACCAGCCCACGCGGCGGCCATAATATTAGGTCGCCCATTCTGGTCATAAGAGCCAATCAAGTAAACCGGGAGGGGGTAGGCCAAAGATTTAGCCCCGAGAGATTTTTTCATCGCGCTCTCCTGAAAAAGTAAGGACAATATCGAGCTGACCCTGAAGAATTGACGCGAAAATTAAACAGGCCCTCTGAGGATGATTCTAGTCAGGCCCTGATTATTATACCTTATAATTGAGCTTAGCCGCGCGGATAATAAAACTTTATTTCGCCGCCAAGATCCATCCCACTTGGAACCTAATGATCACCTTAGATCCAATGATTGCCCTAATTTATGACTAAAACATCATTACTTTTCGCCTTTAAAAATCTAACACAGCTAAACCACCAGGCTCGACATCTATGTTTTAGTTAAAACAAGTTATTTATTGTCTAATATATTTTACAATGTTCTTTATTAATTTTTATTACTTTAATTATATCAAATTTTAACTATTATAGTTTGATAAATTTGTTTGACACCCAGACCAAAACACGTTATAAAAAAAGGTGGTTTATAATTGTTGGCTCTTGAAGAAATTTAATGTTATATAAGCTCCCACCCATCTGGATGGGCGTCAAAATATTTAGGCGCGTGGTCGCGCGTGGTCTGGAAGATTGGTTGATGACCGACTTCCAGCCCTAACTGGCTAATGAGGCTTTTCATGGCAAACGGTTCCCATACAAGCAGAAACGTGTTTATCGGTATTTTCGTCCTGATTGTCATCAGCGTGGGAGGGTGGCTATACTTTCAAAACTCCTACTCCAATGAGGCTTACCAAACTTTCGCCGTCGCCATGGATAAATTCGTGGGTAACGATGGCCAGTGGAAAGACGGCGGCCATAGTTTTTCGCTGCTGGATCGCTCCTTAACCGTCAACCAACTCCAAATCTCCGTTTTTCCGCCCGAGGCGGAACCAGCCTCCACCCCGGCTTCAACGGAGTCAACCGACTCAACCGCGACGACTGAACCGACCAAACCGACCAATACTAGCGCCCAGGCCCAAAAACCTTTGGTCTTTAACGTTGACCAAGTATACATCAAAAACGGTCTCCTCCTTAATCAACTCAACAAACTTTTTGGGTTAACCGATTGGCGAGCCCAATCCGAGACGCTCATCGCCGAAGAACTAACCTTAAAAAACATAAAATTCCAGCGCGCGGAAGACAATCTGAAGACCGATTTACTGATCACGTCTTTCCAATTGAAAGATCTAAAGCTTTTGTCTTCCCCTCAGGATCAAGTCGCTGGTTCCTTAGGTTTTGTGAAAAGCGTCGCCTTAGCCAGCGCCAATATCGATAAAGTATCCGTTTCCATCGAACCGGCGCGAAGCGAGGAAAACTATAAACTAGTCTTCGGCCCGGTCAAATTGGAAAATCCGCGTTTAGGCGAGGGGCTAACCACCACCGAGGATCCTATTTACCTTTTGAAATTATTCGCCTCCTTATCCTGTCAACAGTTCCAGATTCAAAATTTTGACCTCATCGCCAATTATCCCGACAAACAAAATGGCCAGCTCATTATTAAGATCGCCGACCTTTTCCAACAAGGGGTGCGGACTAACGGCCGGGTTGAAAAATTCAACCTGAAAGATTTTTATTTCTTTCTCCAGGACAACACGGAAAACATTAAGGTCGACGCCAAGCTAGGCTCTTTTGAGGCCAATGGCCTGGACTATAGCCGCCTTTTAAAACGGATATCGACCTCTTTAGAAAATCTAGTGGCCAAATCCATACAAGACCCCACTCGCTCTATCACCATAGAAGACGCCATGGAGCTGTACGGCGGCTTTTACGCCTTCTCTAACTTATTCACTCTGCCTTATGATTTAGAAAACGCCTCCCTGGCCAATTTTTCCGTGTCCATCAATGATGGCCTAACTTTTGGGGTCACTAATTCTAGCCTCTCTGGCCCCTTTAAAGCTGGTCATATTCCCTTGTCGCAGCGTCTGGATTTTACCGCCTACCTAAATCTACCCACTAGCCTTAACCCTAATGACGAAACCCTCGCCGCGGCCTATAACATTGGTCAAATTTTTGGACAGACCAATTTTAATTTTAAGTTCGATTCCGCCCTCAATTACGAGCCCGTCTCGGGAACCTTACAATCCACCCAAAACTCGTTGGTCGCCGACAACCTCTTCGCCTTATCCTCGGACGCCAAAATCATCGGTCTAACCGAGCCTTTCATCACCGCTTTGGACGATATTTCTTTACTTGACTTCATGGCCATTAGAACCATTCCCGATCTGTTGAACGTGGGCGTGACCAATCTAAGGATTGATTTCCAAGATCAATCCCTTTTCCCCAAGATTGTCAAAGCCTTAGCCGCTTTTTCCAATGTCGAGCCCCAGGAAATCAGCCAGCGTCTCAAGATGGCGATCCGGGCCTGGGCGGATGAGTTTCTCATGGCCAATGGCGTGACCAATGTCGGCGAGGTGGTTCAAGCTTTGGAACTTTTTGTGGATCAACCCCAAAAACTAGCCATCGGCCTGGCCCCGCCCACCCCTTTCACGACCGCGACGGTCTTAAGTTTCATTGACGACCAATCCGCGCTTTTGAACGCTCTAAATATTTTCCTGTCCGTCAATGGCCAAAATCCCATTAAGCTTAATTGGTTACGATTGACCGATCCCACGCCCGCGGAATCCATGATCCAGGAACAAGACCTTTTATCCGATTAAGTTTAGCCACTCGCTCTGGCCACCTTTTACTCTAAAACCCGGCCTAGCCGGGTTTTTTTCCGCGCTCAGGGATTTTTCCGCGCGTTTAAGGACTAAGGACAAACCGTGCCCCGGCCCCGGATCCACCAACCCATCCTTTTCGCTGTGTCTGTTTTAGCCTTTGTGTCGCTACTCTTTTTAGTGGCCGGGCCCCGGATTTTCCTCTATACGTGGCTTAACCGAGACTTAGGCGAAGAATCTTTTTTCCAATCCGTCAGCGCTGGCCAGATTGAGCTCGGGCTTTTCCTGGATACCCTGTCCGTTAAAGATCTAAAATTTTCCGGAACTAATCCCCAACAGACTTTGACCATCGCCGAGATTCGCCTAGCCCAGATTTCCCCCTTAGCGCTCACCAAAGCCAGTCTTGGGTTAGGCGACTGGATCGATTTTCTGGTGGACGTCCCCATCGAACTACGACAAATCCAAGCCGCCGGATTGGGCTCGTTGGTCACAACCGGTTCTTTAGCCACCTTAAGCCTTAATCTTTTAGCCACCCCCGAGGCGGCGAAGGCCGGGTTTTCGCCCTTGGGTCTTTCGGTTCTCAAGCTAACCGATCTATCTTTGACTTTACAAAGCGATCAAAGTTCTTGGTCATTGGAGACTTTGGCTCTGGAAGGTTTAACGGGCTCCCAAATCCAGAGTTTAATTTTTACCGGCTTAGCTGTCTTAAAGCCCCAAAACGACTTTAAAATTGGGGAGTTAGCCCTGAATAACTTTGACTTTTTTCAGTTTCAGGAGCGCTTAACGTCGGAAACATTGCCCTTCCCCGACCTCTTATCCCTCCTTAATGTCTTAGAAACGATCCAAGCCTGCCAGATCAAAGATCTAGTCGCCCGCCCTGGTCTATCCTTGGCCAAGGCCGATTGGGTTAAACCACTGGATCCCGACGTCGTGGGCGGGCGAGATTTACGGATCCAAGCCTTGGCCCTGGATTTTGACGCCCTAGCGCGGAGAAATATGGATTGGCGCCCTTATTCTAGCTCCCCCTTAGGTCAAGCTTTTTGGGACGCTCTAGGCCCCCAGACGGTGACCCACGCCCGTTTTAACCTCCCCGCCAGTCAGGAACGGCATTTGACGGCCCATTTAAATATAGAAGTTCAGGACAAAGGTCAGCTGTCTTTAACCTGGAATAGTCCCGAGTCTTTTATTAAATCCTTGCTAAAGGCGCGCCCGAATCTATTGTCCCTTTTATCTGGACTAGGGCCAGGCTCTTTATCTTTTGAGGATAAAAGCTTTACTAACGCTTTCGCCGCCGCTTACCAAGCCCGAACCGGCCAAAACCTCGCCAGCCTTTGGAGCGACTCGCCCACCGCGTTGGTCGACCCCGCCTTTTTTCTAAAAGAAATCCAAGACTTTCTGGCTAACCCCCAAAGCCTGATGATAAACTGGCGACCGCCCTCGGGTTTTCCTTTGGCTAGTTTCCAAAAAATCATTAAAAGCGACCTCAAACAAGCGGCTAACCTTTTTAAACTAAACGCTGAGGATCTGGCCAATAATTATGGCTATGTTCTGATCAATGATCTAAATTTGACCCTCAAGGTCAATGATCGCCCACCCTTAACCTTACAAGCGCCCATACCGAGCGAGTAGCCACCGAGGCTGGCTTTATGACCAAGCTCTTTGGCCCACCCCCTACCCCGCCCAACCTCGTCTCTAACCTGGGAGCCGACTTTTTGGCCCCCAACCCCGGCCCGGCCGAGTTAATTTTGTTGGCTGGCCAGCGCCTACCGCGTCAGGATCGTTATGTTTACGTTTTTGACTGTTTAGGCGGCCCCCTCCCGCCTGGCCATACCGGACAGCTCCGCTGGGATAGTTTTTCTATAAAAGCCCACCTCATTTCCCGGCCTGGGCCCAAGATGGCCTTCCTGGCCGAAGGCTCCTATCCCCTCGCCGAGACTAAGGGCCGAGCGCGCTGGCTCCCTAATGACGAGCCGCCGCTTCCCGCTTTTACCTCGCCGGGAGTTATCGGGGCGAGCGAATTTTTAGATCCCCTTATCGGCTGGCTCGGGGCGGTTAATGATCTGGAGTCTATTCTGGTCGCCGAACCTTGCCAGGGCCAAGCCTCCCGCGCGGACTCGCCCGACGCCCATTGGCTACCTTGGCCCCCGACGCCGCCTTTGGGGGTTAGTTTTGTCTGGGAGCGCCCGGTGT
This sequence comes from Deltaproteobacteria bacterium, assembly GCA_031269825.1. Taxonomy (GTDB): domain Bacteria; phylum Desulfobacterota; class Desulfarculia; order Adiutricales; family Adiutricaceae; genus JAIROO01. The sequence continues at coordinate 31,551 of JAISYP010000028.1, read as the reverse complement.
CGGGGGAATTTTTGGCCAAGGTGGTTTTAGCCACGCCCAAAGACGAGTCTTTATGGATCTTAAGCGACGACGACGCTTTTTCCCTCTCTATCCTCCAAGCCGCCCGCCAAGCTGGTCGACCAGTTCTGGTTTTAGGGCCCGCCCTAGCCGCGGAGTTAAAAGAATATGAGCTGGGCGGCCTAATTGAGGCTAAAGAGCGCCAACACGCCAGAGCCGTGGCCCAGTTAAGAACCCAATTAGACGACCTGCGCGAGCGAGAAAGAAAAACCCAGGCTAATCTTGGCAAGTGGCAAGAGCTTCATTCTTTGGAACTGGATTTGGAAAAACTGTCGCGGGAAGTTCAAAATCGACAAAAAACCTGGACACTCGCCCAGGAGGAACTGACCTCGGCCCAGGATCGCTGGGCCGAGCTTCAGCCCAGCCAATCTTTTTGGTCTTTTTTAAAGAGAAAATCCCCACAAGCCAGGGAAAAGGCCCAAAAACAACTGGAAAACGCCGAGTTTGAGATGGCTCGCGTTCGCCGTGAGCAACGAGACCTCTTGGTCGAGGCCAAACGCGCGCGCGATAATCTGACCAACGCCGAGCGATCGGTTAGTTACTTACCCGGGCCGGAAGAACTTTCAGCCAAACGACAAACTCTCAGCCACCAGATCGCGGAACTAAGCCAACAGATAGGGGATAAGGCGAACTCTTTTTCCCGGCTGGCCGAGACCCAAGCCATTTGGGCGGGCCAGCCGGTGACCTTGGTTTTTCCCGGCTGGGCCAAACCGTCCAGTTGGCCAGAAAAACGGCCCATTGACAATTTATTGGTCATCGCTCCCCGTGGCCATGACGACGCGCGTCGCCGGGAATTGGCCAGCCTAGCCAACTGGCCCACCAAAAGATTAATGGTGGTGGCCGACTTTACCTCTTGGTCGTGGCTGGGTGGCGATTTTGACCTCAAAACCCGGCCCTGGAACTCTTTTCTAGCTCCAAAGTTGGCCACGGCTTTAACCTCGGCTTCGCCAATTTCGACCTCGGCGCTTTCCACAGAGCTCCATTTATCTCTTCCTTTATGGGTCTCCGCCGCCCACCCCGACCAGTTTCCCTGGTTGGCCGAGCTAGGCGTGGCCAACCCCATTAACGCTTTTAGTTGTAGTGGGCCATGGGGACCGGTCTGGCGAGCGGTCGGGGAAGTCGGCCCTTTTAACCCGGTCTCCGCCCTCGCCTCCGTCCATCTAGCCTTGGCCGCCCGAAAACTAGCCGGAACGACGGATCAAATTCTTCTCTTAGCCCCTTCCCCCGCTCAAGGGGCGTTGTTACGGGCTTTAATCCAGGATCTAGCTCCCCATGTCCAAGGCCTAGCCGCGGGGGAACCGGCCGAGTTAGCCGACTGGCCAGGCGCGGCCTTAGTTATTATGGACACCGCTTTAGGTCTGGAGCATCCTTGGGCTTGGCGAGAGTCGGGTCGAACGGCCACGCTCCAGGCTTTGGCCATGGCCCAGGGAGCGGTTTGCTTATTAGGGGATCAAGAGGTCATCAATCAAGCCCCCCCCGACTCGCCCCTAGTCCGGCTCTGGAATCAAGCCGCCCAAATTAAACCATCCTTCCATTGGCCACCGGCCACGGCCATCACCATGTGGGAGGCCTTAAACAAAGCCAAAAATGAAGCCTTCTTTTGTTTGCCACCATTTGAGCCCGCTTGGTGGACGCCTTTATCGATCCATTTTCAGTCCGCTCTCAATCGCCAGGTCAAAATAACCATCCTGGCTCAAACGCCGGAGCCAGAACAAAGAAAATACGCCGACACCGTCATCCGCGATCTAAAACTATTCGGGGCCCAGGTGGCCCTAGCCCAAGGGTTTCCCGATCTAATGGGTTTAATTGATCAAAAATATTTCGCCTGGGGCTGGCCAGGCCGTTTTGGCCTTGGCCATGATTGGAACCATCTGTGGACGCTAGAACTGCCTCTGGCCTCTCCCTGGATCAACCAAGTCATCCAAGCCACCCTCCTGTCGGAAAAACTAGGGCCCCGAGGTTTCCGCCATTGCCCGCTATGTGGCTGGCCTTACGTGGTCATTAACCAAGCCAAGGCTCAAGATTTCCAGCGCCGTCAACCCTTGCGCCTGGGTTGCTTAAACCCGGCCTGCCCCATCCACCAACAACCCCGGCGGCTAGACGAGCGTTGGCCCTTCCTAAACGCTCCAATCTGCCCCAAGGATCAAAAAACGCCCTATATTCGCCAACCCAAAGGACGAGGCGAAATTTGGGTTTGCCCCAGCCCAGCTCACGATTGCCCGCCAATAAAAGTCATCCCCGGGGATATCAATCCGCGTCAGTGAAAGATCTATCGGAGGCTGGCCAACCATTAAGCGAATAGCTAAATAATTGAATCGGCGAATAGGCGAAATAAAATATTTATCTATTTATGGAAAAACTAAACTGGCCCTGGACAATAAAGACGAAAAAATTAGCGATCCCGCGCCCGCCCATGTGCCATGACCTACCCTACGCGCCCCCCAGCCAAGCGTCCCCGTCGCGCTTTAGGTTCCGAGTAATAGCCCAAAAAGGCTCGCCACAAAAATAAATCCGCGTGGTTTTTAATCCATTACCCTCGCCCAGCTCGCGCCCACGATATTTCCCAGCCGTCTAACTCCACCGCGCCTTTTATCGCTCTTGGCCATGACCTTCCTGGATAATTTTAACCATCAATCCCAGCCCCTCTAGGATCCCGGGGGTGGGCCGAGCGATGAGGTCTTCTGGGATCTTATAAACTCGGTTATTTTTAAAAGCCGGTAAATTTCGAAAAAGAGGGCGACTTTTAATGGTTTCCAAGGACACCCGATTCATGGGGCCGGCCTGAGAGAGATAGATTTCCACCTCATTAGCTAACCCCAATAATCTTTCTGGCCCAAAATCCACCACAATCCGGCCCTGACCCATTTCCACGTCCGCGGCCACATTGCGGCCGCCAGCCAACTCCATCAGCCAAATCGGGATCGAGCCGGGGGTAAAAGTCTTGATCTGTTGGTGAATAGCCTCCAAAAACACGCCCGGTCGACGATCCAGGGAGCGCCCCTCATGGGGGGCCAAAGCCTTCTTAAACCGCTCCACCATCTGTTGGGCTTGAGCTTCCCGTCCCACCAGCGCCCCCAATTCCAACCAATAACCGTTAAGCTCAGTGGCCAAGAGAACTTGCTTAGCCCAGATCTTGATCCCCACCTTTTCCAAGGCCGCCCATAGATGAGGCGAAGAAGCCAAATGCTGAGGCCGAGCTAGAATCAAATCCGGCCGAGCGGCCAAATATTTTTCCACGTCATCGCGCGCCGAAAATTGTCGCGGCCTAACCCACCCCTGGGTCTCGGGGCCATCATAGGTTTCTTGGGCCGAAATCCCCACTAATAGATCCCGGCAACCCATCCGAAGCAAATTTTCCGTATGACCGGCGTAAAGACTGATGACCCTAAGCTCGTCTCTCCCATGGGCCTGGCATAAACCAAAAACCCAAAGCCAAAAGGCCAGAACGAGGAAAGCTAAAACCAAAGATTTTGAGAAAAGAGGAGCCCCAGACGGGTAAGTTTTCATGGTCACCTGCAATGGCTTTTTTTTTAGCCCAATGAAACTGGCTAATTTTTTGGCGAAGGGCTGAAAAATCCCAGGCCACGCCGGCCAAGGTTATCCCTAACGGAAAAATTGGTAGAGGTATTTATTTGTCACTAGCGGGGTAATAAAAAAACACTATTAGCTATTCACAATTAACTATTTCACAACTAACATACCCAATCAACTATACACAAATATTACTTTCTTGTTAGTTTTCAATTTTCATTTTTTACTTTTTACTTTTACTTTTCACCCCAGAGCCAAGGCCATAATCGCTAAAATTTGGCTTAAAACCAAGAGCCGCGTAATAAAACGCTCGCCAATCATTAGTACTTATTAACGGCCTTTTGTTGGTGGTTTAATTCGGAAAATCTAACGAAAGGCCATAAACAAAAGCCCATAAATGAACTATAAAAAATTTAATATCTTGACTTTATTACAATTAATATTCCTGATTTTTCCCAATTCAAAGATTTAACTCGGACGACTTTCCAGGTCTAACCCAGGAAGGTTTTGGTTAAGATCCTCAGCTAGCGAGGCCGATTTTATGGGACGAAACGAAATCGACAAGCCCCCGGTGAAATCATCTTCGCCAACCTTCGCCTCGGCCGAAAAAACCTTCTCTAATAGATCCGGCCGAAAAACCATCGCTCGATCCCCCTGGCCGACCAGCTTTCCTTCCCGCAAAAAAGCCATTTGTCGGGCGTAAACCGCGGCCAAGGATAAATCATGGCTAACCACGACAATGACCCGACCCGCGTCGGCCAGTTGACCCAATAAAACCATCAGTTCCAAACTTTGGGCGATGTCCAGGCTAGCCGTCGGCTCGTCTAAGAGCGTGACTAAAGTGTCCTGAGCCAAAGCCCGCGCGATGACCGCCCTTTGAGCTTCCCCACCCGACAAAGCCGTGATGGCCCGCCCAGCCAACTTGGTGAGCCCCAGACGACCTAGGGACGCCTCGACGACGCGTTTATCCTGGGGGCTCAAAACGCCCCAGCGGCCCAGATAAGGTCGCCGCCCCATGGCCACAATCTCCTCGACCGTGAAAGCCAGGTTAAAAACGGATTTCTGCGGGGCTAAAGAAACTAATCTAGCTAACTCCCTGGGCGAGTACGCCTCTAAGGGTCGGCCGAGCAAGCGGATTTCTCCCTGGCCAGGCGAGATTAAGCGAGCCAGAAGAGCCAGGAGAGTGGATTTGCCAGCTCCATTGGGGCCGACTAAAAAACATAACCCTGGCCCAAAGCCAAGGTTAATATCGCTTAAGGTATTTCGCCGGCCATAACCATAGGAGAGGTTTTTAACCACTAGTTCTGGCCTTAAGGAGCCCGAAAGCTCAGGGGGCGCCTTTAAATCAGCCATCGCCCAATTGTCTCGCTTTTTTCCGGAAAATAACTAAAAAAACCGGTCCAGCCAACATGGCCGTTAAAACGCCCACCGGAATTTCCCCCGGCAGAACCGCGCGAACCACCCAATCGGCCGCGGACAACAAAACCGCCCCGGACAAAGCCGACAAAGGCAAAAGAGCCCGATGATCCGGGCCAACTAATAGACGGGCTAGATGCGGCGTGATCAGCCCCACAAAGCCAATGACCCCGGAGACCGCCACCGCCGAGGCCGCGGCTAAAGAAGCGACGATCAGTAACCGGGCGCGGGCGCCCCGGACATTGACGCCCAAAGTCCGCGCCGAGCCCAGCCCTAAAGTCATCACATTAAGATCCACGGCCGACCACAGCGACACCACCAAAGCGGGGCAGAAAAAACACCCCACCAACAGAGCGTCCACCCAGGTTCGGGCTAAAAAGCTCCCCAAAAGCCAGAAGACCAAGGAACTAACCTGATCCCCAGCCAAATACTTTAAAAAAGATAACGCGGCCGACAAAATGGCCGACAGGATAACCCCACTCAAAATGAGGTTCGTGGGTGGGTAATGACCGGTCTTTTCGCGGGCTAAGGCCAAAACGATCAAAAGCGCGCCCACGGCTCCCACCATGGCCCCCGTGGTGGCCGCCAAAGGATTTTGTAACCAGGCGGGCCCCCAAAGCCCTAAAGAAATCGCCCCAGCCGCGCCCAAAGCCGCGCCTGAGGAAACGCCCAGGGTATAAGGATCCGCCAAAGGGTTTAACAATAACCCCTGAAAAACGCAGCCCGAAAGCCCTAAAGCCGCCCCCGCGGCCATGGCCGTGGCCATCCGCGGCAGGCGCGTTTCCCAAATTATTTGCCCGCGGGGGCCGATTTCCGAGCCGGATAATTTGGCCCACAAAATCGAGCCCAATTCCTGGTAACTATATTCCAGATACCCTAGCGAGAGGGAAAGCCAGCCGATAACCAAAAGAAGAAAAACAAGAGCCGCCCCCAACCCCCAAGGCGCTCGAATTAATAAACTGAGTTTTTTTAATCCCGCGAACCCGCCCGGCATGGCCAAAAAGCCTAACGCGACTGGTTCGGGGACAAAAGACGATCCAGAGCCATGGCCAGGTTAGAAGAGCCATTCTCTAAAAAGTCCCGGGTCAGCTCCTCCACGCCAGCCCTCAGATCCTCGCTAATATTTTTGCCCACCAGCCCCCTTAAGGTATCCTCAATCTGATCGTTATCCAAACTCGGAAAAACCTCTTTTAATTCCCTTAAAACCGTCTTGACCTCCTCGTCGGCCAACTGATCTTGGATCGCCCGCTCGCGCTGGATATCCTCAAAATATTTGGTTAAACCGTCCACGAGTTGGATTAAATCCTGTCTAAAGGAAGCGATATTGCCCGCGATGAACCCCTCGGCCCCGGCGATGGCGGCCGCCTCCAAAGCGGCCGCCCGGGCGGCCAGATTAGTGGCTCCGGTGACCCCGGCCGAGCTTTTTAAGGCGTGGATATGGACTAAAAAGTCTTTATACTCCTTCGCCTCCAAGGAGGCGTTAAGGTTAGATAAAGCGATCAAGGCGTCTTTGCGGAAATACTCTAAAGTGGTCAGGTACGCCTCCATCCGCCCATTGGCCCTGGATAACCCCAAAGCCACGTCCAAGCCCTCAATCTTGGGGGCCGCTTGACCGGGCGAGGCGATCGGCTCCTTACCCCGGTCGGGCTGGATTTTTTCCTGTTTTTCCAGGGGGATCCACCTTAAGAGAATGGAGTTTAACAAATTGGTCTCAATGGGTTTGGTCAAAAAATCGTCCATCCCTAAACCCAAAAACATCTCGCGCATACCGGAGACGGCGTTGGCGGTCATGGCCACGATGGGGGTCTTGCTTTGCTTTTCCCCAATGGCCCTAATCGCCCGCGCCGCCTCCACCCCATCCATACCGGGCATCATATGATCCATAAAAATGAGATCATAGTCGTTATGCTGAGCCAAGCGGACAGCTTCCTCACCACCGCGGCTAAAATCCAAGCGCATGCCGTAAGGGAAGAATAACCCCTCCGCCACCATTAAGTTGGTGGGCAGATCATCGACAATCAAGACCCGAGCCCGGGGAGCGGTGAAATTGGCGCCCATCTGCCCCCGCTCTAGCTTTTCTGGTTGATCGGGGACATTATTCAAAAAAGCGGCTAAGGGACGGCTATAGATGGGGGTAAAGAGGTAGCGAGCGTTATCCAGGCCAAACGGGTGGATATCCTCGGTCGTTAACCCCACGGGGGCGGAAATGTCGCGTTCCTTTAAACTATTTTGCAGGCCAATGTACACTGAAACCGGCATGATCATGTGGGTCAGATCAAATTTTTCCAACGCCTCGTAAAAGGAGGGGTAACTATTGACCAGACAATGGCGAACGTTTAAGTTATCCAAAGTGGCGATCATGGATTTGGCGTAAATGGCCCGGCGCTCAAAAACTAAGACCGCTTTCTCGCTCGCCTTTTCCACCAAGGCCACCGGGGTGGGATTATCGATCTTTTGCGGCAAAATCACCGTAAAAACCGAGCCTTGGCCATACTCGCTGGTCACCTGAATATCGCCGCCCATCAGCTGGCACAAATTGCGGGCGATGGCTAAACCCAGGCCCGTGCCCTCGATATTTTTGTTCTCGGCTAAATCCAAACGCTCAAAATCGCCAAACAAGCGGCCCAGATCCTCCAGTTTAATGCCAACGCCGGTGTCGGAAACTTTGATGGATAACGTTAAATCATCTTCCGCCCGATGGATGGGGACGATTTCCAGGGCAATAGAGCCTTCCCGGGTGTATTTAACGGCGTTCGACAATAGATTCAAAAGGATTTGCCGCACCCGAGCCGCGTCCCCATAAAGTCGATCCGGGAGCGAGCCATCCAAAAAGATGGTCAGCCGCACCGGTTTTTCCAAAAGGCGCGCTTTGATAATGTTTAAGATGTCATCGATCAGGGCCGACAGACAATAACTGTCCGGTAAAATCTCAAAATTACCGGATTCTATTTTGGAAAAATCCAAGATGTCATTGATGATGGACAGTAAGTTGCCCCCGGCCCGCTTGATGTTCCGAATATAGTTTAGCGTCTGGGTCGGGAAATTTTCGGATTGGCGCGTGAGTAGCTCAGAAAGCCCCACGATGGCGTTCATGGGCGTGCGAATCTCATGGCTCATGCGAGCCAAAAATAAACTTTTGGAGCGGTCGGCGTTCCGAACTTGTTTAACTTCCTCCCGGTGACATTTGTGGGCGTGATAACCATAATAAATGATCCCTAAGACCGCGAAAATCTGAAGCGCCAAGGCCGCGGTGGCTTTACGGCTAGTGATCTTCATTTCCAGATCCGGCTCGTCGATCCCAGTTATGGCCACCACGCGCCCTTCTTGATCAAAGATCGGGGCGTACACGCTCATCATGTCCGGCCAACCCATCGAATAGTGCACCGCGCCTTCGGTGGAGATCCGCCCGGACAAGGCGATCTCGTGCCCCTTCTCGACCGCGGCGTCCACCGGGGCCGTCTCTAAACCCACCCGCGTCTTCGGGTCAAAGTCATTGTCAACAATGTAATGAACCTGGCGGTCTTTAATCCGGAAATAGTAGGCGTACATCACCCCGGCCTCTAGGGCCAGGTTAACGAGCTTCTTTTTCAACGCCTGGTAGTCGGCCCGCTCAATATCCTCTTTGGCTTGGAATTTTTCCAACTCCTCGGCCGAAGTCAGATCCACGGCTAACCGAGCGGTCAGAACCATGCGCCTAATCACGTTGTCCTTTTCCGATTCCTGAAACTTGAACAACATGCCCCGAGAGTAAACCGACACCCCCAGGATCAGGATCAAGCACGCCAACAGCGACAGCGGATAGGATTTGGGACGTTTCTCGCCTGGGGCTTTTTTGAGCTGCTCAGTCATCGCGCTACTACCATGGCTTCTGTCCGCCTTGTCTTGTTTCGCCAAAAATTAGTATTTATGGCGAACATTTTTTCCATGAGCCACGTAAATGACCTCCTCGGCCAAGTTCGTGGCGTGATCCCCCAGCCGTTCCAAACGCTCGGAGGTGTTGATGATCTCTAGGCCCCAAGCGGCCAAATGGCCATTAGCGTAAATAGAGCCCAGAACTAGTTTCCGGACGCGCCGATTAAAATCGTCGATGACGTCGTCTAAGGTCAAAACCAGCTCCGCCGCCACCGAGTCGCGCTCATTAAAAGCGGCCAGGGCTTTGGCCAGCATGGACGTGGCCGCCTGGGCCATGCTCGATAATTCCGGTGGGGTGGGCCCGATCTCCGCCCCTTCTTTGGTCAGTTTGGCCACCCCTAAAACGCGGCGCGCCAAATTGGCCCCCAAATCGCCAATCCGCTCTAGTTCCGTGGCCAGACGCAGCGAGGAGGCTAAAAACCTCAGATCCCCGGCCACTGGTTGATTCATGGCGATGAGACGGATGGCCCGATCCACATTTTGGTTTTCCTGGGCGTTAATATCTTTGTCGTGGTTGATGACCCACCAAGCCTTTTCCTCGTCCCCTGACAACAAAGCCTCCACCGAGGTCTCCACCATCGTCAAAACCGCTTTCCCCATATCCACCAGTTTTTGACGCAAATCCGCCAACTCCCGAACAAAACTACCTCCCGTCACGTCTACCCCCTGATGGCTCTCAACCAAAACGACCCGTAATATAATTTTCGGTTCGCTCTTCCCGAGGCCGAGTGAATATGTCCATGGTTGGACCAAACTCGACTAATTCGCCCATATAAAAAAAAGCCGTGTAGTCTGACACCCGCCCGGCTTGCTGCATGTTGTGGGTGACAATGACAATGGACATGCCCGATGATTTAATCCACTCCTCGACCTTGGCCGTGGCGATGGGATCAAGAGCCGAAGTCGGTTCGTCCATCAACAAGATCTCCGGCTCCAAGGCCAGGGCCCGGGCGATGCAAACGCGCTGTTGTTGGCCCCCGGAGAGCTCTAAAGCCGATTTACCCAGTTTGTCTTTGACATCATCCCACAAAGCGGCGGCGCGCAGGGCTTTTTCCACCAACGCGTCCAGTTCCGCTTTCTTCTTGGCCCCAATCAAGCGCGGCCCGTAACAGATGTTGTCGTAAATGGACTTGGGGAAGGGATTGGGCCGTTGAAAGACCATCCCCACTAAACGCCGGATGCTCACCGGATCCGAGTCTTGCCCGTAAATTGATCGACCCGCCACCAAGATTTCCCCCGACAACCGCGCGCCTGGGGTAAAATCGTTCATCCGATTCAATAGTTTAAGGAACGTGGATTTGCCACAACCCGAGGGGCCAATCAGGGCCGTCACCTGATTGGCTCGTATGTCCAAAGACACGCCCCGCAAAGCGTGGAAGGCGCCATAAAAAAAATTCACGTCCCGGGCGCTGATAATTGGCCCGTCATCTACCATTTGCGACCCTTTCTTAGCCTGGCTCGTAAAATGATGGCGATTAAAGAAAGTCCCAGAACCAAAACAATGAGCGTTAAGCAAGTCCCAAACTGTCGCGGCAGGGTCGCCGCGATATGGGAGCCATTGGTGGCTAAATTAAATATATGGGTGGGTAAAGCCATCGATTCGCTAAACATTGATTCCGGCGGAGCCAAAGTTAAAGCGGCCGAAGCCGTGAAAACGATAGGGGCGGTCTCCCCAGCCGCCCGGCCCAAAGCCAAGATAGCCCCCGTGAGCATACCCGGCAAAGCCGCGGGTAAAATCACTTGCCGGATGGCCTGCCAGCGATTGGCCCCCAAAGCCAAGGCCGCCTCCCGGAACGAGGCCGGGGTTTGCCTTAAGGCTTCCTCCGCCGCGGCCGTGACCGTGGGCAGAGTCAGCGCCCCTAGCGTTAAGCACCCAGATAATAACGAACGCCCAAAACCCATAAAACCCACAAAAACGGCCAAGCCATAGAGCCCAAACACCACCGACGGAACGCCGGCTAAATTATTAACCCCCAGCCGGATAATCGTTAATAACGGCCCCGGGCGAGCGTAATCGGACAGATAAATGGCCGTCCCAAACCCTAACGGAATGGCCACCAACATCGCGCCCACGGCCAACCAAAAAGTGCCTAAAATAGCTGGCCAAATACCGCCAGCCGTCATGGAGTCGCGGGGAAACTGACTTAAAAACTCCCACGAAATCGCCCCCAGTCCCCGCCAGGCCAAATAACCCACAATCAGCGCCAAGATCGCCAAAAACCCGCCCGCCACCAAGCGAATCACGGAGAGGGCCAAAGTTTCTCGAGCCTTCCTATCTTTTTGGGAAAAGCCGGTTAGAATCACTATCTACCTCTTACGCCATTTTTGGCCTAACCAATGGGCTAAAAGATTGAAAGCCAGAGTTAATAAAAACAACACCACGCCCAAAGCGAAGAGCGCGTGGTAATGCGGGCTACCGATGGCCGTCTCCCCCATTTCCGCGGCCAAAGTCGCGGTCAAAGGCCGCGCTGAGTCAAAAAGCGACCCGGGGATCCGCGCCGCCCCGCCGGCCACCATCAAAACCACCAACGTTTCCCCCAAAGCCCGCCCCAAGCCTAAAATGACGGCCGTGGACAAACCACTCATGGCCGCGGGGATGGTGACCCGCCAAATGGTCTCCCAACGCGTGGCCCCCAAAGCGTAGGAAGCGTCTTGAATCTCCCGGGGCACGGCGGTAAGGGCGTCTTCCCCCAAAGAGGCGATGGAAGGGATAGCCATGAGAGCCAAAATGACGCTAGCGTTTAAAATATTTAAGCCCGTGGGCAAATCCAAAACTTCGCGCATAAAAGGGGCGACCACGACCAACCCCAAAAAACCCAAAACCACCGAAGGTATCCCGGCCATTAGCTCCACGGCCGGTTTGATCCACTCTCGCCAGCGACCGGCCAAACAGGCCAAAAAAACGGCCAAACATAAACCCACCGGCGCGGCGATCAAAGAGCTTAAAAAAGTCACCGCCAAGGAACCCACAATCAAGGCCGCGGCCCCAAATTCCGGGGGATCGTAAGTGGGGTACCACTGGCTAGAGAATAAAAAATCCCATAAGCTAGTGGTTTTGAATAAGCCAGCCGCTTCCCCCAACAAAAAAACCATGATCAAGAGCATCTGCCCCAAGGCCACCAGGGCGCAGATGAGAAAAAAAAGCCGGGCCCCCTTTTCGGTGGGCGATAATTTGGGCCTTAAGAGAAGCGCCTGGCCCATGTCATTCCCCCGCCGAGGCGAAACCCTCGGCCGCCAAAAGCCCTTGGCCTTCGGGGCCCAAAAGGTACCGCAAAAATCGTTGGGCCGAGTGGGAAGCGTCACTTCGGCTAAACATTAACAAAGGCCGACTGATGGGGTAGGAGCCATCCTCCACCGTGGCCAAGGAAACCTTCACCCCATCAATGGTTAAAGCCGCCACCTGGCCGTCCAAAAACCCTAACCCCACGTAACCAATCGCGTTCCGATTCCCAGCCACGGCGTAAGCCACCGCCCCGCTAGAAGATTGAACCTGGGCGTCCGGGCGATGTTTATCGCCTAAGAGGACTTTTTCCACCCACATCTCAAAAGTGCCTGAGCTGGAATCGCGGTTGATGGGCACAATGACCCGATTCTCGCCACCCACCTGGCTCCAATTTTTAATCGTCCCCACATATATACCCCGCAACTGTTCTTGGGACAAGGAGCGAACGGGATTATCCTTATGAACTATGACGGCTAGGCCATCGCGAGCCACCACCTGGCCAATTAAAGTCACCGAGCGAGCGCGGGCCCTCTCCACTTCCGCGGGTTTTAAATCTCGCGAGGCGGCGGCCAGATCCACCACCCCATCAATGAGACTTTTGACGCCTTCCCCCGAGCCAGTGCCCGAGACCGTCACTATCTCCCCTGGGAATTTTTTTAAATACTCCTCCGCCGCCTTTAAAGTGATGGGTAACAAGGTCGTGGAGCCAGAAACGCGAACCGTCTCGCCCCGCGGCCGGTCTAAGACTCGCGCTTGAGCGGGATCCATCCGCCCCGAGTTGGCCTCGCCCCCGCCGAGCTCGCACCCTGAGCATAAACCCAGCGCCCCTAATAGCGAAAGGATCCACGCCGCGATTTTCCCCATCTTGTCCTCCGCTTAATTTTAGCTATTGGCGCCGACTTTGGTCAAGTTAGTCATTTTTATCAATTTTGAGCTATTTTGAGCTATTTTGATTAATATTGATCAAGTTGGTTAAGAGAGCGCCAATGACCGAGCTAAACCGACCAACTCCCGACGAAAGGCCAGGATCCCCCGTTCCCTAGCCGTTGGGTGAACGCGATTGGACAAAAAAACCAAGGCCCAATCATTTACCGGATCCCACCAGACCCCGCCACCGGTGTAACCCCAATGGCCCCACAAACCGGCCAACTCCCCTTGGCCCAGCTCAAAACCCAAAGCTCGGGGGGCGCCGGCCCAAACCGATTGGGGTTCTAAAAAAGCGCCTAAAACCTTCGGGCTTATTAACGCGGACGTCAACGAGCCCTGGTTGGCCAAGCTCTGGGCCCAATGGCTAACCACCCGCCAAACGTCCAAAGCGTTCCCAAAAAGGCCGGCCTGTCCGGCGACCCCACCTAAACCGGCCGCGTTATCGTCATGAACCCGGCCCAAAGGCGTGGGGCCTAAAATGGGCGCCCCCGGGTAATCCAACGGCCCCCCCACCCGATAACCATCTTCCGTGGGGGCCACCGGGCCTATGGTTGGTTTATAGCCCAGCCGCCCCAAATCGAGAGTTTTTTTTATCCTCTCCGCGAACAACTCATCCAACGGGAGCTGATTTAAATCCTCCAAGACAAAACCTAAGGCTAAAAAATTAAGATCACTGTAAATGACCCGAGTCCCCGGCGAACAAATAATTTCTTCGCGCTCGATGGCTTTTTGGTAACTAGCCCGAAGCGTCGGCTCGGGTTTTAAGCGATACAAAGGCCGCCAAGGGGGCAGACCTGACCGGTGGGCCAACAGATCCCGAATGGTGACGTTTCTGACTGTCCCCACCCAGCCATAGTCGCCCAAAGTCGCGTCCAAGAACAGGGCGCCCCGCGTCGTCTCAATCATGGCCAAAAAAGTCGTGGCTAAAATTTTGGTCAAAGAAGCTAGATCGTAAATTAAATCCAAAGTAACCGGAACATTATCCCGCGTTAGGCCCCTACGCCCAACCGCTAACATCTGTTTGACCGGCGATTTTTCGCTAGGCGATTTTTCCGCCTCTTGACTGGGTTGACCCCAAATCAAAACCGCCCCCGGAAAAACCTGGCCCACGCCCTTATTAAGAAACGCCTCGATTTTTATAGCTAAAGGCGTTAAAGGCAAAGGCGAGCCGCTCAACTGGAGCTATCCCAGAACAACAGTTCCTTTAACCGCGCCTGATCTCTGGTCACCTCTTGGGAAAAAGCCACCCGCTCATCGCTAGGCAAAGGAGCTCCTTCTTGTTTGGCCATCTCCGGGATGGGATCGACAAAATTGTTTTGGCGCCGAAGCCGAAAATCCAAATGTGGCCCCGTGGACAACCCCGTGGATCCCACGTAACCAATGAGATCGCCTTGCTTAACTTTGGCCCCCGCCTGGATCCCTTTGGCCACGCGCGATAGATGCCCATACATGGTCTGATAATGGTGGCTGTGATTGATGACCAACAACAAACCAAAACCGCCCCGTCGGCCCGCGAATTCCACCACCCCATCGGCCACCGAGGACACCGGGGCGCCCGCTGGGGCGACGTAATCAACTCCTAAATGGGGGCGAACGATTTTTAAGATCGGATGAAACCTTTTTTGGGTGAAGCCCGAGGAGATCCGGGAAAACTGCAAAGGCGATTTGAAAAAAGTTTTTTTGATGGAACGGAAAGAAGAGTCGTAAAAACCGGCTAAAACCTGATTCTTTTCGTGGCGATAAAACTCAAACCTCTCCCCGTCGTTGATCATTTGGATCATCTCTATTTCCGGGGTGGCGATCAACTGACCATCCTGGTATTGGCCGCGAAAAAGGATATTGAAACTATCCCCGGCCCGGATGTCGGAGACAAAATCGATTTGGGAAGCCAATAGTTCCGTCACGCCCATGATCACCCGGGGCTCCAACCCAGCTTTTTCCCCGGCCTCCCAAAAAGTTTCCTCGACCCGCCCCTTGGCGGCCTGGTGGATGGTCAAGGGCTGGCTGGCTAAATGGTAACTAAAAAAACCTTTCTCCCCCCCGGTCTGAAAAACCAGCGCCCTTTGGCCTGGCTCGGCGATAAACTCCACTCGACTTAAATCGTTTTCCGCTTTTTGGGGATCCCGCCAATAGGCTTTAAAAATGGCCCCAGGTTTAAGGGAAAACGAAAGTGTCTCATTTTCTAAAAGCGTTAATAACGACAGAATAGCCTGACGCGTCAAGCCCAAGGTCTCCAAACTCTGGCTAATCGTCCCGCCTGGGACAACCACGGTTTCCGTGACCACTTGGCGGCTGAGCCGATCCGCTAAAAGCGACCAAGACCCCTCAGGCAAAGACGGAAGGGGCGGTAACCGCGGGCCATGAAATGGCTTAACCGGAGCCGGAAGTTGAGCCTGGGGTTGAAGTTGAGGTTGAGGTTGAACTGGCGTGGACGTGGGCGCCAGAGAGGGAGCCAAACTCTGAAAAGCCTCAAAATGGGGCCAAAACCGCCAGACCGCGGCCACTAAAACCAAGACCGCCACCATGAACAAAAGGCCTTGGAATTTTTTCTCCCCCCGCCACCAAGACCTCAATTTATTCCTCAATTTGGAAAAATACCCACCCCCGGGATTTAACCAGCCCGAACGGCGCCGAAAACGGGGATTGGACTGATTCCAATTACTCATAAAAACTCAACATTTATAAATATCCTAGAAAAAAAGTTAGCTAGAAAATAAGGCTAGAAGGTCGGCCCGCGGCCAGATGAAACCAAAAAAGCCCAGCGTGGGATTATTTTATCATTATGTTTGTTTTTTTACCAACAACCAAAAAATATTAGAATCTGGTCAAATATTCTAGTCTAAAGTCAGAATTTGGAATAAATATATTGGTTATTTATTGACCAATAGGTGGGGCGCCTACCCCTTGGTTTGACTAAGCCTTGAGCCCAGCGATTTTAAGGTTACTCCGCTCGGTCAACTCCTCTAAGCCCGAAACCGCTCCCAAGCCGGTCAAATCCAGGTAGTTGAGACTTTTAAAGTTAGCTAATGTCCGCAAATCCCGGATCTTCACGCAACCACTCAAACTTAAATGGGTCAAACGGCTCAGATTAGCCAAAGGCGATAAATCCTCCAGCCCCACGCAACCGCTCAGATCCAGATAAGACAAATTGGTTAAACTGGCCAGCGGCTCCAAAGTATTTAACCCCTTGGCCCCACTCAAAACTAGGTTGGATAGCTTAAACAATTTAGACAATGGCTCAAAATCGGTCACCGCCCGATCGCCCAGGAAAACCAAAGAAGTTAAATCGGTCAAATTAGCTAAGGCCGAGATATCTTCAATCAAAGGGCAATCGCCCAAATTTAGGTAGCTAAGACGGGTGAGACCGGCCAAAACACTCAGATTTTCCACGGCGGAACAACCGGTCAAATTGAGATTTTTTAGGCGGGCTAATGACCCTAAGGGCCGCAAATCCCGGATTCTAGGGCAACCAGAAAGATCCAAAAGCGTCAATTCCGTTAAAACCGCCAAAGGCCGTAAATCCACCAACGTCGTGGCTCCGGTGAGGGTCAAGTGGAATAGGTTAACCAGATTATCCAAAGGGGACAGATCCTTGATCAATCGAAACTGAGTCAGCGTCAATAACCCCAAATTCGTTAAGCGCGACAAGGGGGACAGATCCCGGACAATAATCCCGTCGTTAAGCTCTAAATAATTAAGGTTGGTCAGGTTGGCCAAAGGAGCTAGCTCGGAAATCCAGGTGATGGAGGAAAGATCGAGGTATTTTAGGCCCCGCAAGAGAGCCAAGGGCCCCAGGCTTTTAATCTTTAGGCTCCCATCGCGGATTTGGAGGCTGTCAATGGGGCCGGAGTTATTCCGGATACTAAAATACTCAATGTAGGAAAAAATGGCCTCGTCGACCGTCAAGGAACTTTTGTCCGGAGCCAGATCGTAAAGATTAAACTGAAGATCATCAAATATAGCCAAAAGCGCGTTGATGTCGTTTTTTTCCAATACTTTGACCGTCATGGCCAGTTCCTCTAGATTAAATAAATGACCTTTTATAGGTCATTTTAACTAAATCATTAACTAAATAGAACTATTACCTAAAAATAATAAGACAATCCGCCGCCCCACGGGGTTGGGCCGCGCGAAAACGCTCCCGCGTTTTAAAAGCTGAACAACTAAAAGCATAATACCATATTTTTAACTATCCTGACCGATTTCCTGGTTTGACGGTCAATTCCTAAAGTTTCTAGGCCAACCCATAAGCGGCCAACCCCAAAAACGCCCCTAAAATTATGAGCCAACTAAAAAGAGCCAACTAAGAAAGGAACCAATCGCGGCCAAATAGTGTCCAAAAACCGCTTTAGTCAACCAATGAGCCCCCAAGCGCCACCTTAAGCGAAGGATTAAAGACAAAGATAGTCAAAAAAAAATCTTAAGCCCAGAAAAAATACCCCACCTTAGGGGCCAATTAACTTTTGGATCAAAAATTGATTATAACCTTTTATCCTTTAAAAATCCAAATTATTATTCACGATTTTCTTTACGCCCCATCGCCTCTTCGCCTGGCCTCATCGTCGATCCAGCCAACCCTTTAGCCGTTAGCCCTCGCCGCCAACGCCTGAGCCACCCCGCCCCAGTTTCCCCATCCACTAAATAAAGCTCGAGCTAAGGCGGCCAAACTAATCCCAGCCAAGGCGCGTTCTAAGGGGATCCTCATAATAAGTAGCCCCAAGACTTCAAAATAACTAGCCCCCAAGAACTAGAATCAGGCCTACCATTTGGGCGGGCCCTAAGACCAACAGACCAGACGAGCCGACCACTCTGGTTCTGGTTCCAGGCGTCTGGTTCTAGGCTTATAGCCCCGGCCAGAACTAGGTCAGCCAGAAATAATAAGGCTTAGTCGCGTCTTAAGGCTTATCCTTAAATTAAACGCTAAAGTTAGAGGCTAAAGCCAAAATAATGACGCCCTGGAGGCCAACCTAAATATTGTCTTTTAGCCATAATTTACCAGACTTTATTATTATCGCTAAATTATCATAACCTAGTTCCAAGACACTCAAATATTATAGCTCAATAAAAGAGGCTCAATGTTCTATTGATCATTACATTTTACGCGCGAATCGATCTGGCTAGTCCCAGGGCCACGTCGCTCAAACAATCTTGGTCGCTCTGGCTCTTAATTTCTGGCTCTTAATTATTGAGGCGTATTGAGCCTCAGGCTCGCGATCCGCTAAAAAAAGGTCTTGACAAGGCGGGGAACTTTTAATATATTCTGGCCAACCAAAGCCAAGGGGCTTGGGAGCCTAAAACTAATTTTGGGCGCCGCCCCATTTAAAGGCCTTGATCACCGGTTGATCAGCAAATCTGAAGACCCAAGCTGTTTTTCTCAGCCCAAGTTCCAGACAATTTAATCAATTCGGTTGATCGCGTGAAAATGAAGACCGAGGAGCCAAGCTCCCCGGTTTTTTTTTGCCCATCAATCGGCCAAAAATGGAGAAAAAAATGCTCAAAACCCTGTTTTTCGCTCTGGCGGTGGCCATTGGACTAACCCTCGCCGCCCCATTAAGCGCGCCTTTGTTCGCGGACGTGGAATTAACCAACGTTTCCTACGACCCCACTCGCGAGCTTTACGAGGATTTTAACAAAGCTTTTCAAAAATATTGGCAAGACAAGAAAAAGGAAACCATCTCCGTCGTCCAGTCCCATGGCGGCTCCGCTAAGCAAGCCCGTTCCGTGATCGAGGGCAATGAGGCCGACGTGGTCACCTTGGCCTTGGCCATCGATATTACCGCCATTGAGGCGGCTGGGCTCATTAAACCCGGTTGGCAAGCGAAACTACCCAACAACAGTTCCCCTTACACCTCAACGATAGTTTTCCTAACCCGCGTCGGTAACCCCAAAAAAATCAAAGACTGGGGGGATCTAGCTCGGCCGGGCGTGGGGGTCATCACGCCTAACCCGAAAACCTCCGGTGGGGCGCGTTGGAACTATTTAGCCGCCTGGGCTTGGGCCAGCGCTAAATACAAAGGCGACGAAAAAGCCATCCGGGACTATATCAAAAAAGTGTTTGACAACGTCTTAGTTCTGGATAGCGGGGCCCGCGGCTCAACCAACACCTTTGTTCAAAATGGCCAAGGCGACGTCCTTTTAGCCTGGGAGAACGAAGCTTACTTGTCTTTGGCGGAGCGCCCCGGCGAACTGGAGATAGTCACCCCACCCACCAGCATCTTGGCCGAGCCGCCCGTGGCCGTGGTCGACACTTACGTTGACAAGAAGGGCACCCGGGAACTGGCCACGGAATACTTGAAGTATCTCTACTCCGACCAAGGCCAAAGGATCGCCGGCGAACATTACTATCGCCCCTCCAACCCCAATATTTTAAAAGAGTTTGGGAAATATTTCGATTTATCCATCAAGCTCATCACCATTGACGATCCACTGTTTGGCGGCTGGGAAAAAACCCAAAAACTCCACTTCACCGATGGCGGAATTTTCGATCAGCTCTACACTAAAAAATAATTCCGCTTTTTCCGCCCTTGACCCTGGGCCAGCTGGCCCAGGGTGGGATCAAATATATTTTCGCGTCCAATAATATTTTCGCGACCATAAAAACCTAAGGAAACCGCCATGAGCTCGCCCAAAAAAATCATCCCCGGCTTTGGCCTAACCATGGGGCTGACCATGAGTTATTTGGGTTTTTTTGTCCTCATTCCCATGATTTCCTTGGCCATCCAGACTTCCCATTTAACTTGGTCAGAATTATTTAAAGTGGCCACTGACCAAAGGATTTTATCCAGTTACAAAGTTAGTTTTGGGTGCGCGTTCGTGGCCGCCGCCGTGAACGCCGTTTTTGGCACCATGTTAGCCTGGGTTTTAACCCGTTACCGTTTTCCCGGGCGACGCTTGATCGATGGCCTGATTGAGTTGCCCTTCGCTTTACCCACGGCGGTGGCGGGCATCGCTTTGACCTCGCTAACCACCGACAAAGGCTGGATTGGCCAACCCCTGGCCGCGCTGGGCGTGAAGATCGCCTACACCCAACTAGGTATTATCGTGGCTCTCACCTTTATTTCGCTCCCTTTCGTGGTGCGTTCCATTCAGCCGGTGCTGGAAGAGCTGTCCCCAGATTATGAGGAAGCGGCCCGGACTTTAGGGGCCAGTAGCTCGGCCATATTTTTTAAAGTCATTCTCCCAGAATTGAAACCAGCGTTAATGACCGGTTTTTCCTTAGCTTTCGCCCGAGGGCTGGGCGAGTATGGGAGCGTTATTTTTATCGCCGGCAACAAGCCCTTCCAAACCGAGATCGCCCCCTTAATGATCGTCACGCGCCTTGAGGAATTTCTTTACGGTCAGGCCACGGCCATCGCCTTGGTCATGCTCCTGGCCTCTTTTATCATCATGTTCCTGGTTAACCGACTTCAATTGCGGGCGGCCAGCCTAGCGGGAGAATAATCGTGACGGAAACCACCGCCCGCTTGGTCAAAGTCCCCGGATCCAAGGGCTACCGGCGAGAAAATCCTTATCTGCGGCGTTTTTTGATCGCCTTAAGTTTTTTGTTCGCCTTCCTTTTGTTGGCGCTCCCGCTATTGGCGGTCTTAAGCCAAGCTTTTGGGAACGGTTTCCAACTTTTCTGGAACTCTTTAACGAACTTTTTCACCCTCAAAGCGATGTATTTGACCGTCATCACCACTCTTTCGGCGGTGTTAGCCAACACGCTCTTTGGGCTAGCCGCGGCCTGGGCTCTGACGCGTTATCGTTTCAAAGGCCAGGGCTTGATGATCACGCTCATTGATCTACCTTTCGCCATCTCCCCGATCATCGCCGGTCTCATCTTCATCCTCACCTATGGACGGCTAGGCTGGGCGTATGAGTTTTTTGACGAGCGGGGCCTGAAAATTGTTTTCGCCACCCCAGGCGTCATCATGGCCACTATCTTCGTGACCATCCCCTTCGTGGCCCGAGAGATCATCCCCGTGTTAGCCGCCCGGGGAACGGACGAGGAGCAAGCGGCGGTTCTTATGGGGGCGGGTTTTTTCCGGGTCTTTTTCCAGGTCACTTTCCCGCATATCCGCTGGGCCCTCCTGTATAGCGTCATCCTCTGCGCGGCTCGGGCGATGGGCGAGTTTGGGGCGGTGTCGGTCGTCTCTGGCCATTTAAGGGGCAAAACCAACACTTTGCCGCTCCACATCGAAATTCTTTACAATGAGCATCATTACCGAGAGGCTTTCGCCGTCTCGGCCATCTTGGTCATTACTTCCATTCTCATCCTCACCGCCCGTAGCGTAGTCGAGCGCCTGGCTAAAAAGGAGAGCGGCCCCAATGTTCGTTGAGCTGAAAGATGTCTCTAAAACGTTTGGCCAATTCCAGGCCTCAAAATCAGTTAGCTTCGCCTTGCGTCAAGGGGCTTTGGCCGCTCTTCTGGGGCCTAGCGGGAGTGGCAAGACGACCATTTTACGCATGATCGCTGGTTTAGAGTCCCCAGACTCGGGGGACATTATCCTGGACGGGCAAAGGGTCAATAACCTTGAGCCCAGTAAACGCGGCATTGGCTTTGTTTTCCAGAGTTACGCCTTGTTTCGCTATATGACGGTCTATGACAACATCGCTTTTGGCCTCAAAGCCCAAAAAACGCCCAAGGCCAAGATCAAAGATCGGATCCAGGAGCTTTTAACCCTCATCGGGTTGGAAGGGTTAGGTGGCCGTTATCCCGCCCAGCTATCCGGCGGCCAAAAACAAAGAGTGGCCTTCGCCCGCGCTTTGGCCCCCTCGCCCCGGATCTTGTTATTGGACGAGCCCTTCGCGGCCATTGACGCCAAAGTCCGGCGGGAACTTCGCTCTTGGCTGCGGCGCATGATTAGCCAGCTTAAAATCACCTCCGTCTTCGTCACCCACGACCAAGCCGAGGCCATTGAGGTGGCTGACCAAATTATTGTCACTAACCAAGGCCGGGTGGAGCAAACCGGGCCCCCCATCGAGCTTTATCGCTCCCCAGCCACCCCTTTCGTGGCCCAGTTCATTGGCGAGTCAACTTTGGCGCCCAATTGCCAAAATTTAATTGGTTTTGAAAAAGCTCCCCCAGGCGCCCACGGGGCCATTAGACCCGAGTTCGTCCACCTTTACTCCTTAAAGGAGGACTTTCAGTTTGGTCAAAGCGCTCAAGATGGGCGGATCGAGTCCTTGGCTTTCCGGGGGAATGAACTGGAAGTGTCCGTGCGGGTGGGCGAAATCTCCATCGTCACGGGCTATTCCCTGGAACGTCCGCCCCTAGCCGTCGGGGATCCGGTTAAAGTTCTCATCTATCGGTTATACGCTTTTGACCAAGGCCAAGCGGTTCTGATGGCCAACAGTCGGTTAGCCAATGGCGGGGCGGGCTACAATTTCCATATTTAATCGCTGGCCATATTTGATCGCTGATGGTTTTGGGTATAACGCTCGCGGATTGAAAAGTTTGGAGGTGGCGCTTGGTGTTTATGATTGGAGTTAGCGATGGGACGCTCCGGCTATTGGGGTTTTTCGGCGCGCGCCTAACGGCGCCGCGGAATCGATGTTGGCTAACTAAAACTAACCCAATCAGCCCAGCTAGCCCAGTTAGCCTAAACAAGGGTGGGGCGAGGCGAGGAACTAACCATGCGGTTTGACGTGGAGACACTAAAGGCCCAAGTCGCCATTGTCGGCGGTGGGGCGGCCGGCTCGGCCGCCGCCATCCGGTTAGCCGCGCGGGGCTTTAAAGTCATCCTCGTGGAAAAAGCGGGCCTAGAAAGGAGCGGGTGTCTCGCGCCTGGGGTCAACGCCTTAAACGCCTACGTGGGGCGGGGCAAAACGCCCCAAGACTACGTTGACTACGCCATGGCCGACGCCCATGGCGTGGCCCGCCCTGATCTTCTATTGTCCATGGCCCAGCGTTTAAACGACCAAGCCAAGTGGCTTCAATCCATTGGCTTAGCCATCCATTTGGACGCTCAGGGGCGTTTTTTAGAGCGTTCCTGGCGGAATATCCAGGTCAATGGGGAAAACATCAAACCCAAAATCGCCGCTCAAGTCCGGGCCCAGTCTAACGTGACCATTTTGGAAAGAACCGTGGGCTCCCATTTTCTGGTCACTGACAATCAAATCCAGGGTTTAGTCGCTTTCCAGACCCGAGCCCCGAAAATTATCCTCATTCGCGCCGCCGCCGTCATCTGCGCCACGGGTGGGGCGGCGGGCCTTTATCGCCCCCATAACCCCCATGGCTGCCAAAACCGGGTCTGGTACCCGCCCTTTAACGCCGGCGGGGGCCTAGCCATGGGAATCCTCGCTGGGGCGGAGATGACCACTTTGGAAATGCGCTTTGTGGCCTTACGCGTTCGAGACACTTTCGCCCCCACGGGGACTTTGGCTTTAGGCGTGGGAGCCGAGCAACTTAACGCCCAAGGCGCCCCTTATGAGGCCCCCTATGGGCGCTCGACCTCACAACGGGTTTTGGCCTTAAGACGTCAAACCCAATTAGGTTTAGGGCCTTGCTATCTGTCGGCGGCGGCGAATCGCGATAGCCGCGAGAGAGTTTACCGGGCTTATCTAAATATGTGCCCAGCGCAAACATTAAAGTTTTTGGAAGAGGACGCCGACGGCTTGACCCAGGACGAGCGAATATTAACCGTGGAAATCGGGGCCAGCGAGCCCTATGTCCAAGGCGGGCACACGGCTGGCGGCTATTGGGTGGACACGGATCGCCAATCCACGGTCAACGGTTTATGGGCCATCGGGGACGTGGCCGGTGGTTGTCCCCAAAAATACGTGACCGGCGCCTTAGCCGAGGCGGAATTGGCCGCCGAAAGCGTAGCGACTTTTTTGTCCCAGCCGACTAATAACCTTAGCTCAGGCCACCACGCTTCTTTGAGTGGGGAACTAAACTTAGATCCCGACGAAAAGAGGGCCATCGAGGAGCTAAATAAACATTTTACCAATCCACCCTCGCCCTACCAGGCCCAAGATCTCCTCCAAGCTCTCCAAAAAACCCTGGATCTATACGCCGGCGGAGTCTCGGCCGACTACCGTTACAGTCGGGCCCAACTGATGGAGGCGGAAAAACGCCTCGAACGCCTTTTTCCTTTGGCTAACGCTTTAAAAGCCGACACTAGCGCCGATCTATTGGGTATTTGGGAACTAAAGGAGAGGTTAGTCGTGGCCCGAAGCTTATTGGCCCATTTAGCGGCCAGAAAAGAGACCCGCTGGCCAGGATTTGGGGAATACCTCGATCACCCGGAAGTGGACGGTAGTTTGGGTTTTATTAACTCCCGCTTTTTAGCTGGCCGCGTTCAAATTATCCAACGACCTTTTTCCCCCAAGGAGCGTTATGGGCGTCTGGATTGACCCTCAATTATGCCGTGGTTGTGGCTTGTGCCAAGACGTCTGCCCAGGCGGTTTAATTGACCGGGCCGAGGGCCTGGCTCGGATTAAAAACCCTGAGCTTTGTTGGGGTTGCGCGGGTTGCTTAAAAGCTTGCCCCCACCAGGCCGCGACGCTGTTCCTGGATCCCGCCTTAGGCGGCGCGGGCGTCGCCCTCACCGCCCAAAGGGAGGGGAACTTATTGATTTGGCGAGCCCGGCGAGGCGATTGGGGCGCTCGCCTCGTCACCGACCCCGACCGAGTAACTGATTATTAAGCGCTAACTCTCATTGAAGGATCCCCCATGAACCACCTGCAATCTCTGGAAGCTTACAGCCTTTTCATTTTAAGGGAGGCTTACGCCAAACTCGGCCGTCTGGGTCTTTTGTGGTCCATTGGCAAGGACTCCACGGTTCTTTTGTGGCTAGCCAAAAAAGCCTTTTTCGGGCATTGCCCGTTCCCTTTCATCCATGTCGACACCAGTTATAAAATCCCCCAGATGATCGTCTACCGAGATAAGGTGGCCAAGGAACTGGGGTTAGAAATGATTGTCCACCAAAACGTTAAAGCCTTGGCGGCGGGCATGGGCCCAGACAAGGGTCGGCTAATTTGCTGCCAAGCCTTAAAGACCGAGGCCTTAAGCGAAATGACCGCCAAACACGGTTTTGAGGGGTTGATCGTGGGGGTCAGGCGCGATGAGGAAGGCTCGCGCTCCAAGGAACGCGTTTTTTCCGAGCGAACCAAAGATGACGTCTGGGATTACGTCCACCAGCCGCCGGAGCTGTGGGGTCAATTTAAAACCGACTTTCCCAAGGGTCACCATATTCGGGTGCATCCGCTACTCCAATGGAGCGAGATCGACATCTGGCGCTACATTGACCAAGAGCGGATTCCGGTCATTGATCTCTACTTCGCCAAAAATGGCCAAAGATACCGAAGTTTGGGCTGCGCCCCCTGCACGGGGCTTATTGACAGCCAAGCCACCACCGTCCCAGATATTATCCGGGAACTGGAAAACACCAAGGTCAGCGAACGGGCCGGTCGGGCCCAAGACCAAGAAGACGCCTACGCCATGCAAAAGCTGCGTCGGGATGGGTACATGTGATGACGGAAGATCGCCACTTGGCTAAGGCGTCACGGGAAAAACTGAAAATAGTGGTGGCCGGGCACGTGGATCACGGTAAATCCACGGTCATTGGGCGTCTACTTTATGACACCAATTCGGTCAATCTGGGCCTGGTGGAAAAGGTTAAAAGGATTTCCGCGGAAACCGGCCATCCTTTTGAGTTCGCTTTTTTGCTCGACGCCTTTGAGGAAGAGCGAAAACAAGGCATCACCATTGACACCACCCAGTTACAGTTTCGCGCCGCCTTACGGGACTATGTCATCATCGACGCCCCTGGCCACAAAGAGTTTTTAAAAAACATGATCTCCGGGGCTTCCGACGCGGAGGCGGCGTTTTTGGTGGTTGACGCGGAAAAAGGCGTGGAAGAGCAATCCCGACGCCACGCTCACATGTTATCGCTATTGGGCGTGCGGCGTCTTGGCCTGTTGGTCAACAAGATGGATCTCGTCAATTATGATCAAAAAGTTTTTTTGGCCATCACCGCGGCTCTCAATGAGTATCTAGCCTCTCTCGGCTTAACGGCGACCATAGCCCTACCCCTTTCGGCCCTCCTGGGGGAAAACGTGGCCCAACCGTCCCCACATCTGGCCTGGTATCAAGGCCCCACCCTTTTGGCCGCTTTAGACTCCTTAGAAAAAGTCACCGAGGAAGAATCGGATCTCCGTCTGCCTATCCAGGATGTTTATAAGTTTGACGACCGACGCGTCTTGGCCGGCCGAATTGAGTCGGGCCGGGCGCGGATTAATGACCGTATTATGATTAGCCCGGGTAACAAGATAACGACGGTGGTAAGTCTACCGGCTTGGCTGGAACGAGACCTTAAAGACGAAGGTCGGGCCGGGGAATCGGTGGGCCTAATGGTGGCGGACGAGTTTTACAACCGCCGGGGCGAAGTCATTAGCCTAGTTGATAATCCCCCTTTGGTGTCGGATCGACTCAAAGCCTCCATTTTTTGGCTGGGGCAAAAACCGCTAATCCTGAAACGCCGCTACAAAATTAAACTGGCCACCGCCGAAGCCGAGGCGGCCGTCATTGAGATCCATCACCTGATTGATTCCGACTCCCTGGCCCCCATCAAGGCCGAAGGACAGGTCAGGCTTAACGAGGTGGCGGTGGTGGAATTATCTTTGAGTCGGCCCTTGGCCATGGATCTATTCGCCTCGCGGAAGGCCACTGGCCGGTTTGTCTTACAAGATGGCTATGACGTGGTTGGCGGTGGGGTGATCACCTGGATTGAGGATCGCCCCCCGGTTAGAACTGGATTCTCGTTAGGCGCGTTAAAAGCTCGCTGTGAAATTTTTGAGGAGTACTTCTATCACGTTGGCGAAATGGCGGTCAACAAAATCAAGCCCCCGCGTCCTCATTACGGCGTGGGCGACCCAGTGCCTTTGGTGGGGCGAAGCTATCGGTACCCGGAATCTTTTGACATCGTCGTTTTCCGGGATCAGGTGGCCATCCAAATTAGAAATGGCCAGGTGGCCAACATCTTGCCGTTAGCCGAATTCGTCTATGGCCAACTACCCCTGGTCAATGGCCGCGGCTTTGGGTTAAAGATTCAATCCAACGAGGACTGGCTAAAAGCTCGAGATGATTTGGCGACCTCCAACCCTGAAAACGAAAGCTCCCTCGCCGAGCGTTGGCTGGATTTTAACGCCTACCGCCACATCCCCATTGGAGGCGACGATTTCCATATTTAATTTGACCTGGCCCCTAACCCAAAAGACTTGGGTCTGGGGACAATGGGTCTGGCGGAGAGACATTATAACCCCGAACCCAGTTTATTAAAATAATTCGAGGTTTTATGGCCCATAACTTTTAAAGGTAAAAAATATTATTGGCCATATACCATAATGATTATATAAATCCACCTATTAAGCCGCGTTCCGCGCGGGTGATTTTTAACGACTCGACGCTTCGCCCACCGGCGGCTCCTGATTCAGGGATTTCCGCGTCCGGTTGTTCAAGGCATGGTCAAAGTTGATCAGACAGACATAGTAAACCGGCTTATCTACCTTACGCTCGACGCGCCGGTAGAGGTAGGAATCCCGGAACTTGCGCTTCAGCTAGTTCCTCAAACAATTGAGGCGGGCTCGCCGCGATTTTGCTTCTTCTTCGTTCGCCGCGCCAAGGACGCCGTAAATCGAGGAGGCGTCGTAGTCCTTCAATTCCACGTAGACATAGGATTCGGCGAACTCGGCGACGATGTCGACGCCTTTCATGGGCGCGCCATGGAATGTGGGTTTAGCTCTGTCCGTCTCATCGAAGACGAACGCGTCCAAGGCTCCTCAAAACGGAATTCGAAACCGTCAGCCTCAATGATCTTCATTTGCCGAGACCTCCCATGTCGTTTTCGATCTCCTGGTCGATGAGAAAGCCAAAGGCCTCGTCAATCGGGTTCGGCGTGATTTTCAGGTAGTCCTCAGTGGAGGCGACTTTGATCTCGGAGGTATCCGCGTCACGGTAAAGGCTATGGAAGAGCGCGTGGTCGTCTTTGCCTTTGTCGATGAGCAGATCGAACCACTTGAGCAAAACATAGTCGTGAGTCGCCAGAATGATCCGCTGGCCGTTTCGCGACAGTTCCAGCAGGATCTGAACGAGCGGTTTCATCATCATGGGGTTCAGATTGGTTTCGGGGCTATCCCAGAACAGCTGGCCACTGACACCTGGCTGGATCGCGCCGGTTTCCAGCAGGCGTGAGAGTATCCCTATCTCGCGGAAGCCTTCGGCCATGGAATTGGCGGAGTATTCGGCATTCTTGGTTTTGAAGGTAACCTGGCCGCCGCCATGGAAAACGAAGCGACCGCCGCAGACGCCTTCGATCTCCATCATGGCCCATTTGGATATTTCGTGTAGAATTTCCGAGCGAACCTCAGGGAGTTCCAGCAGTAGGATGATGTCCTGATAGGTCTGGTCAAAGGAGAGCCCGTATTTCTCGCACAGGCTGTTGAACCCCTTCATGAGCGAGAGGACTTCCTTGGACGGAATGAAGACCGCCTCGGTCTGATACCGCTCGTAGTTATCGCGATCCTGGATGGCCAGCTCCTTCGAATTGTTGGAGAAGGTCACGGCGATCTTCCGCCCTCCCTCGAACTGGGCCGACAGATAGGCCTGGTCAGTCGCGCCCTGGCGACGTATCTTGCCGATCTGGTCGTCTAGCGGCCTGAAGAGCCGGAGGAGCTTGGTGGTGACTCGCGTTAGATGGGAGATATGGGCGCTTTAAGCTCTTCAGTTGACGCGGCGCTCCTGGCCATATTTAGCCGGAGGACAGGATTTGGCTTAAAATCGTAGCCTTTAGAGTAACTATAAAGGCCACGAAAAAGTTCCTCCTTGCCAAGAAAAATTGTTCCACGGTGTCAACGAACTAGGTTTTACCGAATCTTCTTGGCCTAGCTAAAAACCAATTTTTATATTCAATATCTGAAAGTATATCATGAATATATTTAGTTTTATCAATATAAAGCAGATTTTTATTTCTTATTTCGCTAAAATCACTGTAATCAGTAGCTAAATTTATTTTTTTAGTTGACATTTTAAAACCCGTCGAAAGTGGGAGTAAATATCTTCAAATTGTACCCATTTGAAATATTGCTTTAACATCAGCTAAGAGGTCAAAAGGTCGTTTAATTATCTAAACCCGTTTCTAGCGTTAATTCATTATACCAGCGTTCAAAGGATAAAGCAATTTTTTTGCGGGGTAAAATTTGGTAACATAGGGTAAAAACCAATTTAATTAGTAATAAAAATATTGAGTAGAAACTAGTTTATACTTTTATTAAATTGATACGACGCGAAAGAAAAGCGTCCAGATCAAAGTCCAAGGCAAACCAGCCCACAACCATCATCAAATGGAGTTGGGCCAAGCGAGCCTCAACAAGAATGGATAGACCCAAAGCTCTCCAAGGCTATAAAGCGACAACTCCTAACGATGACTGGCCGTCGACCAAGTAAGGTTCCAAAACAAACGAAACGTTCTGGAGTCTTTCCACCTGGGCCCCATCGCCACCAGGCGACGTCAGAAGTCCATCCAGTCTAGGCCTCACTTCAAATCACTGAAAGGATATCTGACGCGAAACCAAAGCGGAAGCGTCAGCCACCTCAGATTTGGCCCCGCAGGGAAGGTTTGTCTTAAAAAAATTTGGTTTAGAATCCGCTCAAGGCTGTGGTTTACCTTAAACATCAACTCATAGCGCCTTGACTAATTAACTGGAGATGGATCCAGGTATCGACGTCGGGGTCTGGAAGAAGTAAAAAAACTGAAACTGGCGAAAAAATGACTGATAACTCTGGAAGGACTGTCCGGATGGTTTGACTCTTTAACGGGTATTAACCACCCTCCAACTGAAACAAGACTCAGACCATGTGGAGTGGCTAAGACCTCAATAAATCGCGCCCCCCTGAACGGATACTGGAAAAGTTATCTGAAAATTCTATTTGAAGAGAAATTCCCTGATTTTTTGGAGGCTAAGTTATCCAAAAATTTTTCGGGTAACTATTTGATTTTTCGTTATTTTTAAAAATGATGGCTTGGCGAAAACCCTTGTTTAATGGGAATCGTCAAGTAAAAGAGTATTAATTTCAATAACTTATAAATTAGGATTCTTGATTTTTGGCCTTTTCGCGAGACCATCAAAAATGTTTCATGATAACAATATATCAATTGGTTGGGAAGAAAGGGGTACCCCTTTCCTATCCCTATTTATTACAACTGCACTTATTTAACGTATTTATAGCGTTATTTCGCTTATATTCTTCAATACTAGCTACAGGTTTAATTCCATAACGTTCATATATTGGAATATTTTGAGTATGAATATAATCATTCAACTCTTTAGGAGTCATATGTTTGGTTTTTTCATATAGAGCAATACGGATTGCGTCTATCTCATCCTCAATGGTGTTCCTACTCTTCATCTTCCATTACCTCCATGGGTGTACAAATATTTATGATAGGATAACCTTCGCGTGAATTGATTTCAGCGGTTTTAATTTTAGTTTTTACTTTAATGATATGTTTAAAGTTAAAAGTTAACAAAAAATCAGCATTATGAATCGTGGCAGCGGCAATATGAAGAGCGTCAAAATAATATTTTTCTGGTATTACTTTTTCATTAACATATATTAGCTAGATTAATTGTCTCATCATTATTAAATAAAATAGGAATAGAGTATTTGTCTAATAAAGATAGCATATTAGTCTGCTTCGGATCAGGAGCATTTTTAAGCTCGTTAACGACATATTCAGAAGTGAAACAATCGTACAAACCACGACCTATAGCCCCAAAAAAACTAAATGTAGAAAGGTGGCCATCTCGATCTCTATCGGAATAGTAATTGAACATTGTAGTTTCAAGATAATACTTAGTCATTAGTTATATTTAAGAGTAAAAAATTTGAAAATAAAATTAATTAGCCCGTACTACTAAATCAATATAAAAATATAATGTTTTATTAATCTCTCAAAATTTTGTTCACCTGTGCTAGAATTAATTATGAAAATATTAATAATACTATATTATAAAAACTGATAATTGAACAAGAAATTTACTCTAAAGCACTTCAAAAAACAACTTTTACGTGATTACATTAACAGACTGTCTTAGCGATTTTAGTTGTTCTCCTACCTATTAGTTGGTATTTATCAGTATATTTACCGCTATTTATCTGTTCAAAGGGTTGTACAACACTATCATCAATAATTTTATTGATCTTAGCCAGCTCACCTTCAGTTGGCTTGGGCCCAACAACCTCAGAAGTTTGTTCGCCTGTAATCAATACCTCAGCCTCGTCGTTAACTATATCTGATTTACAAGGTAATTTCAAGCGCTTCATTTCAATGACAGCCAATGTCAAACTCACTGATCAGTTAAGCCCCTCAACCCTACAGCTCCTGGATCAAACCAAACTCCCCGCGCCTAAGCCGGTTCTAGAGATCATGCGCCCCTGGATGGCGGCCATGTCCTTAGAGGCCCTAGCTCTGTCTAACCTAGGTTATGTTGAGCGATATGGC
>JAISYP010000125.1 GCA_031269825.1 Deltaproteobacteria bacterium | reverse complement strand
AGACGGCCGCTAAATTCACCCGGGCCATGCAGAAAGCCGCCGCTTGGATCCATCATCACCCTGACGAGACCACCAAAATCCAAGTGGAAAAGAAGTACGTGGCCGGGGATCCGATCTTTTTCGCCACGGTTCTGAAAAACTATAGTTATATTCCCTCGGTCTCGGGAGCGTATAACACTTTCAAAATCTTGGCCCAAGATTTTAAGGATATCGGAATTATAGGGCCCAAAGTCGACGTCGACGCGCTCCTTAAAAACGCTTTCGTGACTCTAGCTAACGTGCCGGATTCCGTCAAATAAAACCAGCTCCCAAAAGTTAACCAACGCCAAAACGGCGGGGGAATTCCCCCGCCGTGGCCTTTAGTCAAATCTAGGCTGTTTCGCTTGAATCAAATTTTATTAATAGTTTATTAAAAATTTATTATCCGATGTATTTTATTGTAAAGCGGCTAAATAAATTGAAATAAGATGATAATAATATAAAAAAAACATTTTTACGGCGACAATTTGTCATCCAATTTAGCCTTGGTCGCGAACTTCCTGGGGTGAGTATCCGCCCTTTAGCCGTTATAACGCCTTAAGGGCCTTGACCGTCTTTGGCTTGATAAATGGTTTTGGTAACGAGCGGAGGCGAAAGTTCTACCTGGTCAAATTGGCGATCATTATCATCTTAGTCTCAAACTATCTCTTCGCCAACATCTTGGCCAATAGTCGCTTCTGGCTCATCCTCGGTAATCGGGTCAGCTTCTTCAGGGGCAAATTTCTGGCGGTTTGGCTGGAGACCTATCCGCGCCCCCTTTTTTTCCTGTTTTTAAAAAAGTTTTTCGGTTTTTTACCCTGGCCGACACCATCGCTTGGAGCGATACCAGATTTCTGATAATTTGGCTTGGAGGCGGCCTGTTTGTTTTCTAGTTCCTTCAATTTTTCCTTAGCGGCGGCCAATTCAGCCTCTGAACAGGCTCGCTCGGCATTTACCTTTGCTATCTGGTCATGACATTTTGTTATCTGGTCATGACATTGTGTTATCTGGTCATGAGTTTTTGTTATCTGGTCATGGCGCTTGGAGATTAGAGCTAACAAAACCTTTTTTTTCCTCTGTAAAATCGAACGCTCTTTTATAAGCCGGTCTTTTTCAGCCAGTTCAGTCGCGTATTTTGTCTTTAAAGTGGACAGCTCGTCTTCTGGGCTTGGTTCTTCACCGGATTGGCGCTGTTCCAAACTGGCTATTTTTTTCGTCAAAGCTATTTTTTCGGCCTCCAGCTCTTGACGCCTGGCCTCATGCTCTTGACGGCTGGCCTCTAGCTCTTGACGGCTGGCCTCCAGCTCTTTAATCCTGGCCCTCGCGACCCTTATTAGGGAAAAACCCTCTTTTAGGGTCTTTACCGCCTGGACGAAGATATTGGGGAACTGGCGCCAACTGGACAGAGCGACAGAAGGCGAAACAGTCACCTTATCCAGAAGCGCTATCCAATCCCGAGCCTTTTGTCGCCAATTGTCCAGGTTATTTTGAAGATCATTAGTTTCCATGGGATCATAATACCTCAAATGAGAGGTTAACTCAAGTAGAATTTTAATTTAAAAATAGCGCTATTTTTTTAAGAGCCTAGATGACTAAAGAGTTCGGGGGCCTAATAAAAATTAAATCTTTAAACCATCCTTTAACCCATCCTTTAACTCATCAATGGTCAGTCGCTTTGGAGATATGATAGGGTAAAATTAATTTTTTCTTAATTTAGATAATAGTTATTGAATTATCCACTAAAATAGCGGAACAACTCCTAAGTTCCCCTGGGTAGAGAGTCGAAAAAATGGGCTCCTCTGGATCTTCGAGACAAACTCTGGATCTTCAAGACAGGCTTTGGGTTAGCGCGGCTTTTCGGGAAACTAGGAACAGTTAGCCTTCCCAGGCGCGCGTAAATTTATCTTATTACTGAACTTATTATAATAATTAAAAAAATTCATACTATTTTATACTATTTTTTATATTATAACATTCTAATCATAAAAATCTAATAATAATATTATATTTAATAAAAGCAAATTTATAATATTTAGTTTTAATACAAAACAATATATAATAATTCAAAAACTTTAAACTTGTTCCCACCCCGGCTTTACCCAAAGCCAGAAAACCAAGAGCGGGCCATTGACCTGGCCAGAAAACTATTTAGTTATGATAGAGCTTTAAGCCCTGGCCGGGGCCCTAAAAAATTGTTTGACAAAATTTTTCCCCTCAGTTATAGATAGTCAGTTAAAAAATTAAATCAAGTTCGGGTGGCTCCATTCTGGGTCATCTCCCGTTCTTGGTCACCATATGGTCGCTTATCAGGAACCTGAAGGCTGAACCGCTTAATCGCGGTTTAGCCTTTTTTTATTGAGCCAAAACTTTTTGGAGGCTTTTTATGCGGGGAAAATTTTATTTGTCGTTGGTCGCGGCTTGGTTATGTTTGGGGCTTAGCTCCCAGGCGTGGGCCGAAAAATTCACCATCGGCTTTCAACCCTACGACACCATCTCTTATCAAGTTATTGTCAACGCCGAATTGGGGTTGTGGAAAAAGTACATGCCCCAAGGCGCGGAACTAGAATTCTCGCCCGCCTTGCAGGGGAGCATCGTGGCCAACAACATGTTGGCCGGAAAAGCCGTGGCCGGTTACATGAGCATCATGCCCGCCACCATCCTCGCTTCCAAGGACGAGCAAGCCGAGATTAAAATCGTGGCCTCCCTTGGCATGTCCGAGGGCACGCGCTGCTCCTTGGTTCTGGTGAGGAAAGACGCTCCCCAGTTTAAAAATGTCGAGGAACTGGCCCGTTGGTTGGACGGCAAAACCATCGCCGCCCCCAAAGGGAGCGCCTCTGACCAGTATTTACGCCGTTTTTTCAATAAATATAACGTAAAACCGAAGGAATACCTTAACCAGTCCATTGAGGTCATCGCCACTAACTTCCGCGTCGGTAAACTTGACGCGGCCTCGGCCTGGGAACCGACGGTCTCGCGTGTCGCCGATAACGTGGGCGAGGGTTATGTCCGCATCGTCGCCGACGGTAGCGCCGCCGATAACTATGACCTAGGGATTTTAGTGATGCGCAACGACTTTATTAAGGATCATCCAGCCGAGGCCAAAGGTTACATCCGCTCGGAGCTGGAATCCCAACGCTACCTCCTGGATCCCGCCAACCAAAAAAACGTCATTGAGATGGTGGCCAAATACGCCACCGGGATCGACAAAAACGTCCTATGGTACTCCATTTATGGTCAAGTGCCGGTGGATCGGAAAAACCCCGTTCGCGAGTGGAAGTCCTTTTATTTTAATAAACTTGAGCGCCAAAACATTGAGGCCGTGGCCCCCTTCTTGTACTCGGAAAAAGTAATCGCCAAACCAAAGCTAAAAGATTGGGTGGTGGATGACTCCTTGGCTCGCGAAGTTTTTAAAGAAGCTGGTTACGCGCCAGTGGACGACGAGGCGACCTTAGGCTACATTAACGGGGCCAAACCCGAGGCAAGTCCTTTTAAAAGTAAATAGACCTTTGATCCGCCTAAGGAGCTTTCCATGACCGAGACGGCCTCTCACTCCCTGACCGCCTTGGCTAGCCCCAGTTCCATTCTCCCTAAAGTCGGGCTTTTGGCTCGACTAGGGAGAAACCTGGGTCGCTGGCTGGCTAGTTCCAACCCTTGGCTCAACCTTTTGGGGCTGGGTGGGTTCCTGATTTTGTGGCATCTATTAACCACCACGCTAAAGGTTCCCCTTTTCGCCAAATTGCCCGGGCCCTGGGAGACGGTCAAAGAATGGTTTTCCCTAAACCCCGTGTACGGCATTTCCATTTTTACCCTAGAGTACTACCAACACATTGGCTTAAGTTGCTTACGGGTCTTTTTAGCTTTCCTTTTGGCCACGGGCCTGGGCGTTCCATTGGGTCTATTGATGGGCTGGAAAAAGACCTTTTCCGATTACTCCTTCCCCCTTTTAGAGATCTTGCGACCCATCCCCATGTTGGCCTGGGTGCCGCTGGCCATCCTCATGTGGCCAGGTCGGGAATCCTCTATTGTCTTTTTGACCTTTTTAGGCAGTTTTTTCGCGACGCTCCTAAATTCCTGGCTGGGCGTCAAATCCATTGACGAGGCCTATTTTCGGGCGGCCAAATGTCTAGGCGCCTCGGAAAGCCTCATTTTCCGAAAAATCGTCTGGCCAGGGGCCATGCCTTACGTTTTCACGGGTCTGCAAATCAGCGTCGGTTACGCTTGGTTTTCCTTGGTGGCCGGGGAAATGCTGGCTGGGGAGTTTGGCTTAGGCTACCTCATCTGGGACAGCTATATTCTCGTGCAATACCCGGTCATCGTCATCGCCATGCTCACTTTGGGGCTAGTCGGCTCGATAAGTAGCCTTTTGATTCGCTCATTGGGCAATTTCTTAATCCGCTGGAAAGTCCGGGAGAGTGGCCAATGACCAGGGGCGGAGCCATCAGCGTGCGGGGGGCCACCAAAGTTTATGATCCCGACGGGGCCAGGGTCATAGCTCTGGATCATTGTTCCATGGAAATAGGAGCCGGCGAGTTTTGCGTGGTGGTTGGCCCATCTGGCTGCGGCAAAACTACCCTCTTAAACGCCATCGCCGGTTTCCACGAGTTAACCGCGGGCGAGATCCACCTTAATGGCCAGTTGTTAAGTTCGCCCAGTCAACCAGCCACCCCCGGCTCTGACCGGGTGGTGGTCTTTCAAAACGGGGCTCTTTTTCCCTGGATGACCATCGCCGAAAACGTCGCCTTTGGCCCCATGGCCCAGAATAAGCTTGAGCCCAAACAGGCGAAGGAAGCGGCGCTCGAAACTTTAGAGACCATGGGTTTATCGCTCATCGCCAATGACTATCCAGGACGAATCAGCTCCGGCACGCGCCGGCGGGCCGAAATAGCCCGGGCCATGGCCTGTCACCCTCAAGTTTTACTTTTGGATGAGCCATTCCGGGCCTTAGACGCTTTAACTAAAACCGTCTCGCACCAATTTTTAATGGAAGTCTACGACCGCGAGCGCCCCACGATTTTTTTCATCACGCACGATCTTGACGAAGCCATCTTTCTGGCCTCGCGAGTTTTCGTGATGACCACCCGACCAGCCACGGTCAAAAAAATCCTCGAGGTGCCTCTCCCCCGGCCCCGGGATTTCCGGCTGCTCGCCTCCCCAGATTGTCAACGCCTGCGGGCCGAGTGCCAGGCGGCGGTGCGGGCCGAGGCCCTAAAAGCTTTCTCGGTCGGGGAAAGGGAAAGGTGACGATCATGCTAGCCTTTTACGCCAAAAAACTGGTTAAGGCCCTCGCTTCCCGCTCTCTTCGGCGCGGGCTGTTTTCCATCGCCATGTTCCTCATCCTCTGGGAATTGTCATCGCGCTTAGGAGTGCCCATTGTCGGGGCTATTCCCGCCCCTTCGGATGTTTTCGCTCGCCTAATCACGGAATTAACCAACCCTTACTATTGGCGTTCCTGGGGGACAAGCTTAACGCGGATCATGACCGGGTTCATCATCGCCCAGATCCTGGGAGCGCCGCTGGGGCTATTTTTGGGGGTTAGCCGCAAAGCCAAGGCGATCATTTTTCCTTTGATCGAGATCATGCGACCCGTGCCACCTCTGGCCTGGGTGCCGGTGTCGGTGATCTTCTGGCCCTCGGCCGAGATGAGCATGATCTTCGTCACCTTTTTAGGGGCTTTTTTCACGGTCGTCTTAAACATTGTCGAGGGCGTCTCGGCCATTGACGAGAGGTATTTACGAGCCGCGGCTTCCTTAGGCTCCAGCCCTCGGGACATCTTCTGGCGCGTGATGCTACCGGCGAGTCTGCCCAGCGCCTTAGTGGGCATGACCGTGGGCATGGGGATCACCTGGTGCGTGGTGGTGGCCGCCGAGATGATCGCCACTAACACTGGCCTAGGCTACCTAACCTGGCGCGGTTACGTGGCTGGGGAATTCCCCTTGATTGTGGTGGGCATGCTCAGCATTGGGCTAGCCGGCTACCTCTCCTCGGCCCTTATCCGGCGGATTGGCCTTCATTTCACGCCCTGGCTAGCCGTCCGTTAGGAGATATTATGGAAAACATCACCATTGGCGGCCGATTGGAGGCTAAAAATCTCACCAAAACTTACCATCTGGATTCCGGGGACAGGGAAGTTTTGCGCGGTTTAAACCTAACTTTAGAGCCTGACACCCTGACCGCCCTCATGGGGCCCACTGGTTGTGGCAAAAGCGTCTTGATCAACCTTTTGGCCGGTTACGAGCCCCTCACGAACGGGGAAATTTGCCTCGATGGCCAACCCATTCACGGGCCAGATAAAGATCGTCTGGTGGTTTTTCAGGAAACGGCTCTCTTCCCGTGGCTGACCACTTACGAAAACGTGGCTTATGGCCCCAAAATACGCGGCGAGCTGAAAGGGGCCGATTTGACCAACTCGGTTATGGAACTATTGCGCCACGTGGGGTTAGATAGCTTCCGCGACAAATACCCGGCCCAATTGTCCGGGGGCATGCAAAGAAGAGCGGAGCTAGCCCGGGCCATGATCAACCAACCTAAAGTCACGCTCTTAGACGAGCCTTTCCGCGGTTTAGACGCCATGACTCGGGATCTGATGCGCGATCACTATTTGACTCTGTTTGAAAAACGGCGGGGCACGCACCTATTCGTGACGGCCGAAATCGACGAGGGTCTCCTTTTGGCTGACCAGCTAGTCATCGTCACTAATCGGCCCGCGCGCGTCAAAAAAATCCTCCCAGTCAATCTGCCTCGGCCGCGCTCGGAAGAAATTCGCTCGACCCCGGAATATTTGACCTTAAAAGCCGAGGCGTTGGAACTATCGCATGAGGAGGCCATGAAATCCTTTAAAGCCGGGTCTTTAAGCTCGGCCGACTTTGTGGGGGCGTACGCGGCGTTAAATTAGGCTCGCCGCGCGCCTAATGGGGCGCCGTCACAAACGCGGCCCATGACTCTGGGGCCAGGGTTCGCTCCTTTAAAGCGTAGGCGCGCCCCCAAAAAGCGTCTTTGCTTCGCCCAAAACGATGACACGGCCAAGCCTCAAACTGGGCGCGCGGAAACTCGGCCAATAAGCGGCCCAAAGCCTCTGGGCCGACGCTAGGGCCAGCGTCATCTAGCCTAGCTATAAATTTTTGTGAATTTGAGGTAGTTAAGCGCCAGTACACTAGATCATCGTTAAACCAGGGGGATCACCGGCGCCCAAATCACGCGGTTCATGGCCGGAAGTTTCTAATGCCGCGCCTAAGCGTTTATTTTTGGCCCAGGCCGAAAGAGCCAACAAAAAATCCGGTCGCGCCAGGGGCTCGCCCCCGGAAATGGTTAGCCACCACCACCCCGGCGAAAAAACACCTCGTCTTTGGCCACGCTCTCGATTATTTCCCCCACCGAGGCGCGCCGACCATAAACCACCTAAGCCTCCGTGGGGCGGGTCTGGGCGCGGGCCAAATCTAAGCGGGCCAGACAGAGGTTTCGCTGGAGCTCCGGATATACTATGGGGGACGCGACTGGGGACGCTATTGAGAGCGTGGGTGGGGGCGCGAAGGGCTTTGACTCGATAAGCTCTGGCGCCTGGCCCGCCTGGCCCCACTGGCGCGGGCCCTCAAGCGCGAACCACATTTTTCTAGCCCCAAGCAAAGGCGGGGATTAAACCGCGCCGCCACTTGGCTCGACCGCGACCTGGATTCGAACACCAGGGGAGCGAACCGGGCAGCCTTTAAAAAAACCATCGTCCGACCCCCTGGCCCGTCGTGGGGCGAATAGGCCTGGACATGAAAGACCAGGCCCTGGGGGTACGCGCGGTCAAAATGGCCTACGCCGTCTCATGGCAAGAACGGGCGATCAGATCGTTTTGGAGATCCACGGACAGATCGGTGAAGTAAGCGCTGTAACCCGCCACCCGGACAATCAGATGCCGGTACAGATCGGGTTCCTTCTGAGCCCTCAGG
This sequence comes from Deltaproteobacteria bacterium, assembly GCA_031269825.1. Classification (GTDB taxonomy): domain Bacteria; phylum Desulfobacterota; class Desulfarculia; order Adiutricales; family Adiutricaceae; genus JAIROO01. The sequence goes on along the minus strand of JAISYP010000125.1, from coordinate 10,989 downwards.
AGGGTGCTTTGGTTAATGACGTTAAACTGGATATGCCACAGTTTTAGATCGCAAAACACCCGAATGAAATCCACTAGTTTAGCCGTCCCCGCCTCGCCGGCCAAACATTGGGGAGAAAATTTAACGTTTAACATGCGAGCCGCCCGAGCCGAAAGACCCAGATTTTTGGTCTTTAGGTTAGACAGCAAAATGGCCGTGGGGCCAGACCGATCCGCCCCATGGGAAGGGGAGGAGCCGTCTGACAAAGGAAACCAGGCCAATCGGCCATTAGGGGTGGCCGAGACTACCCGGCCAAAGGGCACATGAGAAGTGAAAGGCACGTACCGCAGATCATTGTGGACGCCTAAGGCCGGCGAATGGCGCTGACAGAATTCCACGCTGATTCGGTCAAGCTCTTTGGCGATATCGTCGGCGTAAGGATCATTGTTGCCGTAAGCGGGGGCGGAACGTAAAAGGGCTCGCTCGGCCTCAAACCCCGCGAAATTGTTATCCAAGGCACTCATAACCTGATCCATGGTCAGACGTCGCTCCTCAAAGACCCATTTTTTTAGAGCCGCCAAAGAATCCGTCACCGTCCCATAGCCAATGAACTCCACGTAACCAAAATTAACGCTTTCCGGCACAAACTCCTGATGGAGATCGACCCCATGACGGAGACATAAGTCATGCAGAGCCGAGCCCATGGGTTGAGCGAAATGCCGGGCCCTGAGTTTATTGACATGGCGTTGCTGGATGAAGGCGGCGCGCAATAACCACAGATGCTGGGTTAGGTAAGCTTGGTGGAGTTGGCCATAAGAGGTAAAATTTTTAGCCGCCCCGGTTTTTGGCCCCAATTGGACGCCCGGGTATTTGGTCATCCGCCCATCGCGCAAGGCCATTTCCAGGGCCGCCGCGAAATTGACGTAAGCTCCCCCCGAGGTGTAGGCGTCCCGGTTGGGCATCCGCGCCTCCGCGCAACCACTAACCGCGTAATCCAACGCCTCGGCGAAGGTGGCCCCTTTTTGGACATAAAGGGGAACCACCTCCTCGTCATTGATGAGCTTGGGAAACCCGGCTCCATCTTTAATAGTCTCGGCCACGTCCCACAAAAAAGACTGGGGCGAGCGGCTGTGGATCCGGGCGGCCAGATCTGGATAATGGAGCGGAAATTCTCTTTTGGAACGCAAAAACAGATGGCTAAGCTCATTGGTGGCGTCGGCCCCGTCCGGGGTCTGGCCGCCAATGGTCACCGCCTCCCAATGGGCGTAACCTTCGTTAAAAGCCCCACCGGCTGGGGAGATATAAAGATCCACGAATTCGGCTAGCCCCACCCACAGACACTCCAAAAGTTCCAAGGCCTTGTCCTCGTCCACTAACCCCAGCTCTTTATCCTTTTGGTAAAAAGGATAAAGATATTGATCCATGCGCCCATTGGAGATGATGGTGCCGGTCTTCTGCTCCAGCCGAGAAAACAACTGGGTAAACCATTGCGACTGGATCGCTTCCCGGAAAGAGGTGGCCGGTTCCCAAGGAACCCGTCGGGCGATCGCGGCCATGGTCAAAAGCTCGGCTCGTCGCTCAGGATTAGGTTCGGCGCTGGCCAACTCCTCGGCCAATTCGGCGTGACGACGAGCCCATAAGGCGATGGCCTCGCAAATGATCAAAACGGCCTCATAAAAGGGCTTTTTCTCGGTCTGGTCAACGGGGTCAAAAGGATCCAGAGCCTGAAGTCTAGCCTCCGCCTCCGCCGCGATCCCTTTGAAACCTTTTTTGAGGACTTTTTCGTAATCATGCACCCATTGGATGGAAGACCGGAAAGAACTCGTCTCATTAACAATGAAGCGAGAATTTAAGCCAGCGGGATCATCGTAAGTTAAGGCGAACACGTCTTCGGGCAAATTTTGGCTTAAAGCCTCGTGGTAGGTTTTCCCTTTCCAAAAGGGGGCGATCTCCTCAATAACCAGGCGCGCGTCGGCCGGGCTAATGACGGCCGGCGAACTTAGGCGATCCGATAAGGTGGTCACCGCTAAATCCAAAAAATCCCCATCCAGCTCTGGGTACAAAATCCCATGCCGCCCGGGTTGACCAACTCGGCCCAATAGAAGTTGATCGTCGGTGACATAAACCGTGATGTTGGCGGCCACGTGACGCAGAGCTTGGGCCCAGCGGGTGGACAAATGTTTGCCTCGCGTCTGGGCCATGGATCTAGTGAAATACAAAGCCCTTTCCACGTCAATCGTCGGTTTAACTCCCTGAACGCGAGAAATGAGCCGAACGGCCCGTTCGTGGCGATCCAAAAAAGGATCCGGCAAACCCGCCGCCAGAGTCGCTAGGCGCGTTTCTTGAGGGGACAGTATGGGGGAGTCCATCATATTATTATCCTCGCGTTAAGCGAAAAAAAACCGGCGACGCCTAGAGGGCGACCCGGCCTTTACGTTTGTAATTGGCGATTATATGAAGCGAAAAAAATGGCGCTCAAGCCCTAAGCGTCTTCGCGCGCGCGATCAACGCCCAGATTATAAACTACCAAGATCGTGACGATTAAACACGATCGTAACGATTAAACATGATCGTGACGACGATTAAATAGCGCCCAGTAAATCATCCTCTTTTTAGTCTAGACTGATTATTTTAGCCTGACCCAGTTAAGTCTGACCCGGTTAAGACCGCCCCGGTTATTTAAGTCTACTTAAGCGCTCATGGGCCCCGTGGTGGCCTTGGGCGGCGGCCAAACCAAACCATTTAGCCGCCTCGACCTTATCCAAAGGCGTCCCATCACCGCGCTCAAACAAGGTGCCCAGCTCGAACTGCGCGTCGATATGGCCTTTTTCCGCGGCCAGACGTAACCATTTTAGGCCCGCGGGCTTATCCATGGGCGCGCCATTGCCCCGAAAATAGACTCCGCCCAAGGCGAACTGGGCCTCGGGATCGCCTTGATCCGCGGCCTGAAGCAACCAATAAACGCCCGCCGCCTTATCCTGAGCCACGCCCACCCCGGCGAAATATAATAACCCTAACTGGGTTTGCGCGGTGACGTTACCCTGGTCAGCGGCCACTTTATATAAATTAAAAGCCTCCGTCTGATCCGAGCCTCGCCCCAACAGCAATAACGCGGCCAAAGAACTTTGGGCGCTGGCGTAACCTCGCTCAGCGGCCAAACGATACCATTTGGCGGCCTCGGTTAAATCCTTAGGCGCCCCGACCCCGGTTTGGTACATAAAACCCAGGCAATACTGAGCGATGGGGTTACCTTCCCCGGCGTTTTCCCGGATAATAACTATCTCCTGGGTGCCGTCGTCGAAATAAGGTTTTTTATTGACAAACTCTTTCAGAGCCCGCGCGGCGGAGTCATTGTGGAGAATATTTTCCAACGCCAAAGAACTGGCCAATAACCCACGGCCATTGTCTAAGTTATGTTGAAAACAATCCTCCGCGCGCGCCCGGTCGCCGAGCTCGTCAAAAACAATACCGGCCAAAAGCAGGTTTAACCAAGCGTCTTTGTCCGCGTTATTGGCGATGAGCTCGGCGTATTTTCTTTGCTTTTCTTTATCGCCCTGGCGGATGGCCTCCAAAAGACAATATTTGGCCGCGTCGGCCCTTAGGCCATCGTTACGCAGCGCGGGTCGCCAAACTCGCTCAAACCGCTGGAAACTGGCCGCCGCCTCGTCCAAATTACCTATGGTGGTCTGGTAATAACCTAAATAAAACCAATAAGGCGGGTAAAAATCCAGTTCGCTTTCCAGTTTTTGGAACTGGGCGATAATTTTCTCCGCGTTGTGAGAGTTTAAAGCGGCCCCAAATTTAGTTAGCGCGGTTTTGGTTAATATTGGGTCTGAAGGGGTGGAATAAAACTCCAACAAGCGCCAGGCCTTGGCTAGGTAAGCCTCCAACATTCGCCTCAGATGATAATCGTCGGAGGATCTTAACTCCCAAGTCGCCCGGCCCAAGGACTTGCGGTAAGCCGAAATATTGACGCCATAATCCAAAAAATCCGACAAAGTGGCCCGGAAAGCCGGGGCCAGATAATCCAGCCAACCATAAGTCGGCCCCTTGGCGGTGGCGCTCAAGGCGAAAGCGGCCAGAGTCTTTCGATCATAGGCGTATTGAAACAAATCCAGCCGTTCGTTGTCCAACCGAAATTTGTCTAAACTATAGATAACTGAATTACACAATTCTATAACTTCATAATTATAGTCAATCTCTTGTTGATTTAGATTTCTTAAAATATTATCCATGATATTGGTGACGACGACCCGGTCATGGGAATTCATAATATCGCTTACCGAGGCGATGACGATGTGCAGGGCTTGGATGACGTTTAACCGCACGCGTTCATCTTTGATCGGCTTAAGGTTAAGGTCATGATTAAGATTATGAGTAGGTTTTGGAGGAGATTTTGGCTTAGATTTTGGCTTAGGATTGGGATTGGGATTGGAGATCGTCTCGTTGGCTAGGCTGGACGCGGGGACGAGCCCCCGGGGGTTAATCGGGTTTTGGTTGGCCGAAGCCGACTCTGAAAACTGGCTCGGAGATACCTCAAAAGCGGAGGCTTGAGAAGAAAAGACCTGGGGCCACGCGAACTGAGGCCACGCGAGCGGAGCTAGAAAAAGAAAAATCCCCATCAAGGCCGCCCTGAAGCTGAGCCGCATAAACCACCTCAAAAGGAAAAAACGTGGATCCTTGGACAGACGCTCCATCGACGCGCCCAAAAAAACCAAATCGCTTAATGGCTAAAAAACTTGGGCTAATACGAGCGTTTTAAACAAAATAATAGAGTAATGTTACAATATTCACTATTTAATTATACAGAAAATATATAATGAAGAAAAATTTAGCGAAAAATAGTTATCGAGCTTATACGCTTTAGAATATTTTGGCTAATGGTTATTATGGTTTTGGAGCGGACAACGGGAATCGAACCCGCAACCCCAAGCTTGGGAAGCTTGTACTCTGCCAATTGAGCTATGTCCGCCCAGAACAACCTTAGACAATTCCATAAAAAACTAAAACGCCGAGGCCTATTTTTGGAGGCTTTAGGGTTCGCGTCCTTCACGTATGGAATTATTACCCTAATCCGCCGGCCTTTGTCAAGAGAATTCTGGCGAATAAAACAGTCTAAATAATAAAATTAAGACTAATAATTTGTTTTTTTTGTATTTTTATAAACTTTCATATATATAATAAGGATTTTTAAGCCATATAACCGTAGGCCAAAAAATTTTTCTTCTCCCTAGCGCCAGCGAAAAATTCTCGCCCTTCAGGTTGACCGCGCGCCATTTACTTGAAATTTGTCAAATTTTTCCCTATAGTGACGCCATTATAAGTTTTTTAGCCCGGGAAATTTGGAGGGTTGGCCAGCCAAAACGTTTTAAAAAATTCACCTCCCGCTGGCTTAAACCTTACTTGAGCTCGATTTAGGCCATTTTCCCGAAAAGAGCCTTTTTATCCGCGGCGCCCCTGGTCGCCTCACATTTCACTTCTCTCAAAGGAGGTCGCTTGGATCCTCAGGCTCAACCTGGGTATAGCGAAAATTAACCATGCCCCACAAAGAATTTCTGAAAAATCTTTTCCTGATTGTGGCTCTAGTGTGTCTAGGGTCCTTGGCTATGATGGCGTGTAGTAGCGAATCACCGCCCAGCCCAGCCCCCGCGCCGGCCGCGCCAGCCCCGACTCCTGAGGCCACGCCTCCGGCCCCGGCCCCTGAAGCCACTCCTCCGGCTCCGGCCCCGGAAACCGCTCCCGCCGCCACGCCCGCGGTGGAGCCGCCCGCGGCTGGCGACCAGCCCGCGGAAACCCCAGCGGCCGCCCCGACGGACGCTCCAGCCGCTAACGATAAGGCTGACGCCGCCGCCAAAGATGGCGATACCGCCGATGGCGACGCCGACGCCGACGCTGATGACGACGCCGACGGCGACGCTGATGACGACGCCGCCGATGACGCCGACGCCGACGCTGACGCTGACGCGGCCGATGACGATCCAGCCGACGCGGGTGACAATCCGGCCGATGGCGCTAAGGCCAGTAACTAACCCTACCTCTTTTTAGGTTATAAAACCGGGACGATCCATGAACCATGGACATAGACATGGACATAGCTCGCCCCGGTTTTTTTTCTCTTAAAATGGCCGCGCCGCTAGTTTCCCTACCCCCACCCAAGCTCTTCGCGCCGCCCCAACCAGCCATATCCTAACCAATATAAATGACTTGGAGGCAAACCTAGTTAAAAGGAACTCGCCATGGAAAAGAGTATTAATCTCAGTAAGTTATCAATGATGATTCCCTCCCTAACGAGGGGCTCCCTCGCCTTCCGAGCGCCCGAAAACCCAGATTATTTAGCCCGTCACCGAAGGATTGGCCAAAAATTTAACCAATTCGACGCCTGATGGGAAGAATAACTCTAGCGAAAAGACCAATTTCCTTGTAAAATTCCCTTATGATAAGGAGTGGTTCTATGACCCGCTTAGCGGCTATTTTTGATTTAGACGGCACGATTTTAAACACTCTCCCGGATTTGGTCGACAGCCTCAATCTGGCTCTAAGCGCCGCGGGATTTCCGACCCATGATTTAGACAGTTTCCGGCCCATGGTCGGTAATGGCATGATCAAAATGATCGAGCGAGCCTTACCGGCCGAGCGTCGGGATCCACCGACCCAAACTGGCATCCTCGCCCATTTTAAAAAAGAATACGCTAAGCGTCAGTGCGACCGAACCGTTCCTTACGAGGGGATAGTCGAGCTATTAAAGGATTTAAACGCCCAAGGCTGGGCCTTGGGCGTTTTATCCAATAAGGATCACGAAAACACGCTCCAAGTGGTCAACCACTATTTTCCGGGGATCTTCCACCAAATTCTGGGCGTCAAACCTGGCGCGACCACCAAACCCGATCCCACTGGGGCTCGCCTAATCTGTGAGGCCCTGGGACAAGCGCCGGAGCGAGTTTTCTACGTGGGCGACAGTGGGGTGGACATGGCCACGGCCATTGGGGCCGGCTGTCGGCCCATTGGGGTGGCTTGGGGCTTTCGGCCCCAGGCGGAGCTCATCGCGGGCGGGGCCTTAGCCATTTTGAAAAAACCGGCTGATTTTTTCCATGTCATCGCCAACTTGTAACCTAGAGCCCAGCCAGCGGCCAAAGCTAACCAAACGTCCCGAGGCCGCGCCGCCCCCAGCCTGGGCTTTGGAGGGAACGGAGGAACTTCAGACCCGACCTGGCTTTGTTCGGGCCGCCTTAACCGGGGGCATGGGCACGGGTAAGTCCACGGTGGCCGAGTTATTGACCGCTTTTGGGGCGGAGTTAATTGATTTTGATCAACTGGCCCGGCAAGCGCTGCTGCCCGAGTCCCCGGGTTGGAGCCAGACGGTGGAACTTTTTGGGCCCAAGATAGTCAACGCCGATCAAACGCTGGATCGGGCCAAGATCGCCAGCGTCATTTTCAAAAAACCTTTGATCCGCCAGGCTTTGGAAGACATCGTCCACCCCTTGGCCTGGGATTTGATGCGCCAAAAATTGGTTAGTCTAAAGGATAGTCCCTTAATCATCATCGACGTGCCTTTACTTTTTGAGGCCAATTTGAACAGCCTCTTTCACCCGATCATCGTTAGTTTCGCCGCCTTTGAAACCCAATACCAACGTTTAAGGGCTAGAGATCCCCATCGTTCCCGGAGCCTAACCAAAAAGATGATCCGGGCCCAAATGCCTATCGCGGAAAAAATCCGGCTAGCCGACGCCATTATCAACAACAGTGGCTCCTTGGTTCAGCTGATCCGCCAAACCAAGGAACTGTGGCGGCGACTAACCAAAATGTGAGGTCGTAAAATTTTTATTGATTTTTGGGTTAAAAATATCCTATATTTTAAAAAACCGCTCGAAACGCTTTATTTTTTATCCCTAGGGAAGCTAAATCCTGGGCGGGCGAGTTGATTATATTTTACTTTCCTTAAGGTTTTACGCGCCTTGGATTTATTTAAACCGCCCCTTTTTAACCTTTAGACCCATGTTAGGATAAACCAAACGCGAAAATGGCTAATTCCGCCCCCCCTAACGCCGGATCCGCTTGGACGCCTTTGGCCCAGCGTATGCGACCCACTCATCTAGACGACTACGTCGGTCAGCCCCATCTAGTGGGCCCGGGCCAACTTTTACGCCTGATGTGGGAAGAAAGTCGGCTGACCTCGCTCATCCTTTGGGGGCCGCCGGGAGTGGGCAAAACCACCCTGGCTCGTTTGTTGGCCCAAAAGGCCAAATCCGAGTTCGTGGAATTTTCCGCCGTGCTGGCTGGCGTTAAGGAAGTTCGGGAAGTGGTGACCGCGGCCCAAACTCGGCGACGGCTCGGCAACCAAATGACCGTCCTTTTTGTCGACGAGATCCACCGTTTTAACAAAGCCCAACAAGACGCTTTTTTGCCGCACGTGGAAAATGGGCTCATCACCCTCATCGGGGCCACCACGGAAAACCCCTCCTTTGAGATCATCCCCGCCCTGATCTCCCGGACGCGCGTTTTGGTTTTAGAGCCCCTGAGCCAGGCTGATTTGGTGGCCTTAACGCGGAAAGCCTTAAGCGAGCCTCGGGGTTTAGGCGACTTTAAAGCCCAGCTAACTGAGGAGGCGGAAAGCTTTTTGCTCCAAACCGCCGGCGGGGACGCGCGGTCTCTGCTGAACGCCCTGGAATTGGCGGTCAGTTTAGTCAAACCCAACGCCCTCGGGGAGCGGATCGTCACTTTTCCGATCATGGAACAAGCCATCCAGAAAAAAGCTTGGCGCTACGACAAGGGCGGGGAAGAACATTACAACCTTATCTCGGCCCTCCATAAGTCCCTGCGCGACAGTGACCCTGACGCGGCTTTGTACTGGTTGGCCCGCATGCTGGAAGGGGGGGAAGATCCGGTTTATTTGTTACGCCGGATGATCCGCTTCGCCTCCGAGGATGTGGGCCTAGCGGATCCTCAGGCCTTGACGCTGGGGATCGCCTGTTTGGATAGTTTTCGGCTTTTGGGGTCGCCGGAGGGGGATCTGGCCTTGGCCCAGCTAGCCGTCCATTTAGCCTGCGCCCCCAAGTCCAACGCGGTCTACGTGGCCTTTAACGAAGCCCGGGCCGACGCCCAAAAGTTCGGGCCACTCCCGACGCCGCTCCATATCCGCAACGCGCCCACTAAACTATTAAAAGAGCTTGGTTATGGCCACGGTTACCAATACGCCCACGATCATGAGGACGCTCTAGTCGATCAAGAGCGATTACCTGAGCCTTTGGTGGGCCGCCAATATTACCGGCCCACCCAGCGAGGCCAAGAAAAGACCATCGCCGAGTTTTTGGCTCGCCGAAAAACTCGACTCAACGCGATAAAAACCGCGAAATCCACCAAGATCAACCAAGAAAACAAAGATAGCGAGCCATGACATTCGAGCGCCCCAACGGAACTATTATTAAATACTTCACGCGTTCCGAGCGACAAAGCTCTAAGGATTTGGAAGTTCTGCCCCCCTTGGCGGGAAAACAAACCTTGTGGGTGGAAGGCCCCATTTTGTCCAACCACCATGGGTTCGAACAAACTGTGACCACCCTGGCCAACAAGGCTTTGGAACTGTGGCCCCGTTGGTATGGCCCAGGGGTGGGCGATAATCTGGCCAAATTAACCTTTCCTTTAACAGAGGCTGGCCGCGAGATATTGGCTAGTTTAGTTAAAATGAACCCCAAAATCGCTCCCATGTGGTTGGCCGCGGCCACGGAAAAAGCCGCTCAAGGCCTAGCCCCGGTGGTGGCCACAAAGGGCTTCCCCCAAAGTGACCTCTGGCAACTATCCTTGGCTCTAGGCCCAAAACTGGAAGCTTTGGCTTACTTAGTCAATTGGGACTGCCAACCCTTGGAACCGATGGGCTGGAAAAGAGCCTTAAACATCATCCACCGAATAGTCAAAGTGGACACGGTCATCTTTTTGCCCAGCTACTTTAATGAAAAGCCGCTCTTAAAATTATTGGCCAAAAAAGCCTCCATCGCGGGGGTTCCCTCCGAGGATCCTGACGATGACCAGGCGGCCAACGCGCCAAACAAAGCGGGGCTTAATCCAAAATGGCGGCGTCAACTAGCCGAATCATTGGCTGGGCGCGTGGGGTTAAAGGGCCTTTTTCAGCCCAACGTCAAGTTAGGCTCGCTGAACAAAAAACCGGTCATCGCCGATTTTCTAGGCCCGAGGCGACTAGTGGTTCTGGTTGACCATTTCGCCGCCTCCGCCGATGAGGCGACTTTTTTCGAGACCAATCGGTTGGATTATTATCTGAGCTCGAAAGGGTTCCGAGTTTTGCGGCTCTCTGACCAAGAGATTAAGCTGGACGTGTCCGCGGCCGTGGACAAAATGGCTAGACTCGCCCTGCCGATTAAGAACGCCGTCTGGTTTCCCCAAAAATACCAACCCCTAGACAATCCCCAGGAATATAACCCAGCGGCGGCCCATTTGGCCATTTACTTACATCGCCATAAAAAGATCAAAAATCTGTTTAGTTACAATAAAAACCTGATCATTAACGAACAAAAAATCGTGGCCCCATTAATCTGGCTCGAGGGGTCTTTGGTCATCATCATTGACCGTAAACCGAAGGCTTTAAAACTGAGCGCTTTTTTGGCCGAGCGGGAGCGGGATTACCTATTGACCATGGCTGGTTTCGCCATTGGGCGGCTAACCGAGTTTGAGATCATCAATAACCCCACCAGGGCCGTCAAAAAAATCGCCCACCTGGTGGAATTGGCCAAAAAACCGGTCAAAGAATTTTAAAGAGCTAGCCAAAAGACGCTAGCCTTAAAGACGCTAACCTAGCCCAGCGCGACTACCGCTATTCTGACTACGCTAGCTCAGCGGGGTTAATTTAACCCGCGTCTTACCGGCTAGCGTATTTCACTCGACTAATCTAGTGTACTGGAGCTAAAATCAGTTCACCCTTTATCAATCAAAAGAGCTTCCCCTGAACTTGAGCCTTGGACGCGGCCAGGGCAGACTTAGCCCTTTCAACTTTGGCCAATATAT
>JAISYP010000093.1 GCA_031269825.1 Deltaproteobacteria bacterium | reverse complement strand
ATGGTAAGACCGCTAAACAAGCTAAAATTATTTTCCCCTTGAAATATAAGGCTCCTCACGTGATCGCTTAAAACTGCTGGAAAAATTTATTTCCTCACGTGATCGCTATACCCATGTTAAATATATACAATATTTATATTATTTATTGATAATTCTTTTTTTTATAAAAAAATAACACTAAACATTTTTTCCCTAAAAAAATTTCCTGAATCTAATTGTTGGCTCTTTTGACTCGCCAATATTTTCACGCGACGTAAAACTCCCTATTATCAACATATTATTTTAAAAAGACCCTTCTTTCATTCCCGCGTCCATCCGTTTGAAAGATAAACGAGAGATCTGAATCTTCCCCGCTCGTCCGCCATATCAGCTTGGCTCCTCACTATCAATATCTTTAGATTGACCCTGGACATGACCACTTGAAGGAAGATAACTATTATATACAAGGGCTTATGGCTAAAGCAAGCGACCATTCCCTCTTTTAAAACATAAGATCTGGAAAATAATGGTCTTTTAGCCAAAGTCAGCCTCACGCCCTAATTCTCCAGCCAAATTCCGAGCTCGCGGCCGAAAGCCCATCTTAACCCCTTAAGATCCCTTAAAATATAGATTTCTTGACCATCCACGCTTTTTTCCCCATAATAGCTCCAACTCTAGCCTCGCTCCCTTCTGGTCCTCGTCCCATCCCTCGCGTCTCCACGCCTAAATCCTTATAAATATTGTTCCGTCCGCCGCCATCAGTTCTCATCGAGCCCCCTTCCCTTTATTTTCCGTGGATTCATCCCCCCAAAAAAGCGTGGTTGAAAAGTCTTGATCATTATTCTATTATAGAAAAGGTCAATAAATTGACAGCCGGACTTTTTTGGGTTCCATTTGGCTGATCCGCTTCATTCGCCATATATTATGGTTATGGACGGTCAACTGGCCTCGGAAACCAGTATAATAACTAAAGGGCGGGTGGCTCGGCGAACCCCACCAATGTCCCCAAAATATAGTTATTAAAATTTAACAATATAAAGTATTTATTTCCAAAATAACTATTTTGGATAATATTTTTCCAGGCCAATGACTAACCTTGTTTGACTCCAGGTTTTAGCCCCCTGGGGCGGGGTTATGTTTTTTCTGGTTCTCATTAAGTCAAAGGCCGCTTTAATCAAAGCTTTTCTAAGGATCAGCATGGGCCAAAACGTTTACCATACCCTAAGGGAACGCGGATTCACCTATCAAACCACTAATGAGGCGGCTCTCTCGGAACTATTTGACCGTGAAACGGTCACCGCTTACATCGGCTTTGACGTGACGGCCGACTCGCTCCACGTGGGACACTTACTACCCATTATGGCTTTAAGTTGGCTAGATCGAGCCGGGCACCGTCCCATCGCCCTGGTGGGGGGCGGCACTTCCATGGTTGGCGACCCCAGTGGGCGCAACCAAGCCCGCCAGTTGATGACCTTGGAGACTATCCAGGCCAACCAAGCCGGTATCCGGCCGCAAATGGCCCGCTTCTTGACTTTGGAACCCGATGGACGAGGTTTACTCCTTAATAACGCCGATTGGCTGATGGAACTGAACTATATTACCTTTTTAAGAGATATAGGTCGTCATTTCTCTGTCAATCGCATGCTCACGGCCGACTGCTATAAAACCCGCTTGGAGTCAGGATTATCTTTTTTGGAATTTAACTACATGCTCATGCAGGCCTATGATTTCCTAGTTCTCCATGAGCGACAGTCCAACAAGGTTCAGCTAGGCGGCCAAGATCAGTGGGGCAATATCGTGGCCGGGGTGGAGCTGATCCGCCGAGTCACTGGCGGCGAGGCCTTTGGGGTCACCATGCCGCTACTCCTCGACCCGCGCACGGGGGAAAAGTTTGGCAAAACCAACGCCGGAGCGGTCTGGCTCAGTTCCGAACGCACCCCGGTCTATGACTTTTACCAATTCTGGCGCAACATTGATGACCAAGAAACGGGCCGCTTACTTCCCCTTTTCACCTATTTGCCCTTGGAAGAATGCCAAGCCTTGGCCCGTTGCCCAGGTAACCTGATCAACCGAGCCAAAGAAATCTTAGCCTATGAGGTAACCTCCCTCTGCCACGGCCACGAGGCGGCCGCGGAAGCTTTTCTGGCCTCCATCCGGGCCTTTGGGGCCTCGGATCCCGAGGGCCAGGTCAAGACTTCCTCGCGCTTGGCCGAACTAGGGGGCGATCTGGCGGCCAATCTACCCACCGTCACTTTGGCCAAAAGCGAGGCGGCGAGCCTGGATCTGGCCACGCTCTTGGTCAAGGCGGAACTGGCTAGCTCCAAAGGCGAGGCCCGACGCTTGATCCGGCAAGGGGGGGCTTACGCCAACAACGAGGCGATCGAGGCGAGCCAAGAAAATAGCCTGGTTAGCGAACAAGCTTGGTTCGCCAACAATCAAGTGACTTTACGGGCCGGAAAAAAGCGTTACAAAATCGTTAAATTAATCTGATTAGGCCTAAATACTGGTTCTTTTCAAGATATTATGTCCGGGGTTCAGGCCTTTTAGCCCAAAACCCCGGTTTCTCCGGCCGGCGGTCGGAAAGGAGAGTTGGGATGAGTGAACTAAAAACCTGGCCCTTGTTGGGCGAGGAGGTCTTGCTCAATTCGAAAGTGTTTGACGTCCTTAGCCGACGTTGTCTCTCCCCTAAGGATGGCAAGGAAAAGAAGTTCATGGCCATTAAGGCTCCCGAGTGGGCCAATACCCTGGCCATTACCCCCAAAAAAGAAGTGATCCTGGTTCGCCAGTTCCGGTATGGCAGCCGAGAGTTTAGCCTGGAGCTTCCTGGTGGGGCCGTGGACAAGGGTCAATCGCCAGAAGAGGCGGCCAAACGAGAATTGACCGAGGAAACCGGTTTTGTGGGGAAAAACTTCTATCATTTATGCTCATTAAGGCCTAACCCAGCCTTATTTGATAACTTTATCCACACTTACGTGGCTGAGGACGCGGTCAAAAGCGGTCAAACTCATTTTGACGAAAACGAGGCCTTGGAGGATATTCTCATTCCCCTAACCGATCTATCGAAAATGATCCTCGAGGGACAGATTGACCACGCCTTGATGGTGGCGGCCATCAGTCTGTACTTGGTCAAAACGGGCTTAAAATGATTTTTTCTTCCTTCGCGCTAACCTTCGCCCGCTAACCTTTAAAGATTGGCCACCCTTTTGGCGGGCCAGTTAAGGAGGATACATTCATGACTGTCACTTGGCGCTTGGTCACGCTGGTGGTCTGCCTGGCTTTCGCGCCCTTAATGGGCTGTATCTCTTCATCAAGGCTACGTGTCGTCTATGATATTAATCCTGGCCCGCCCTTAAAACCAGGAACGGTTCAGCTTCTGGTTCAAGACCGCCGAACTGGGTCTCTCATTGGCCCTGAAGCCAAAGCCAAAGACATTTTCCAAGCCAGCCAGGGCGGCCAAATGGATCTAACCACCAAAAACCCCGATGGCTCCCAGATTGATTTATCGGATCTTTCCACCTCCAAACTGGTCTGGGAGGCCGTCCGTCGCAATCTGGGCCTGATAGGGATCAACGCCATTACGGGCGCCGAGGGAGCCAAGGCGCGCGTGTTGGTGACCATTGACACCTTATCCGTTGATATTGAGGGCCGCGAAGCTAAGGCTCAGGTTAGCCTCAGCGTCGACATTGACCGGCCGGGTTTGCCTAACAGTTATCAAACGCGAGGTTTTGGCCAATCGAGCCGCGCCAACCTCTTTGGCGACCAAGGTGGCTCCAAGGCCTTAAGCGAGGCTCTAACCATCGCCATCAATAATTTTAATTTTTCGGGCTTGAATAATTTCCAATAAAATGACCGCGACCTTGGACATCACGCCCTTGGGCGGTCTGGGCGAGATCGGGCTTAATTGCCTGGCCCTGGAATGGGATGGTCAGATCTTAGTCGTTGACGCCGGTTTAATGTTTCCGGATCCAACTCAGCTGGGAGTTGATCTGATTATCCCAGACTTTAGCCATTTGCTGAATAAAAAAGACCAAATCGTCGGGATTGTCTTGACCCATGGTCATGAGGATCACATTGGGGCTTTGGCTTTTTTGCTTAAATCGGTCAAAGTTCCGGTTTATGGGACGCGCCTAACCTTGGCTTTGGCCAAGGAAAGACTCTGGGAGTGCCAAATCCGGGATTACGAATTCATTCAGATTAAAGCCCAGGATCATTTGACCTTAGGGCCATTTGAGATTGAGTTTATCTCGGTTAGCCACAGCATCATCGACGGGGTGGCTTTAGCCGTGACTACCCCGGTGGGGGTGATTATCCACACCGGGGATTTTAAGCTGGATCTCATGGCCACCCAGGAAAACCGCCTAGATCTGTACAAATTCGCCGAGTATGGCGAAAAAGGGGTTCTGGCCCTCTTGTCCGACTCCACCAACGCCGAGGTGCCGGGGCAGAGCGTGAGCGAAAGCGAGGTGGGGAAAGCTTTAACCGAAATCTTCCAAAAAGCCCCGGGCCGAATCATCTTAGCTTGCTTCGCCTCCAGCGTGGCCCGGTTAAAACGCGTGGCCGAGGCCGCCCAGGCGGCCGGACGCAAACTCCTTTTCGATGGCCGCTCGATGGTCAATAACGTCCGCCTAGCCCAGGAACTAGGCTACTTATGTTTACCCCCCGAAGACACGGTCAACATCCACGAGGCCGAAGGGTTGCCCGATCGGAAAGTGGCCGTGGTGGTGACCGGTAGCCAAGGCGAGCCCTTATCGGCCCTGGCCCGCATGGCCATGGGCGAGCATCGACATATTAAAGCTCGCTCGGGCGACACCATCATCTTTTCGGCTCGGATCATTCCTGGCAATGAAAGGGCCATTGGCCACTTAGTCAACCTTTTCCAAGGTCTCGGGGCCGAAGTGGTGGATCAGCGTCGCCAGAAAGTTCACGCTTCCGGCCATGGCCAGGCGGATGAGTTAAAACTGATGCTTAACCTCACCCGGCCAAAATTTTTCACCCCTATCCACGGGGAGATCCGCCATTTGGTTAAACACGCGGAATTGGCCCGAGAGCAGGGTTTACCGCCAGAAAACATCTACCTCATCACCAATGGCCAAAGACTAACCTTGACTAGCCAGGGGGAAGCCCGGCTGGGGGAACCCATTGTCACGGGCCGCCTAGTCGTCGATGGCGGTCGTCTGGGCTCGCCTCTGGATCCAGTGTTCCGGAGCCGAACGCGGATAGCCGAAACTGGGCTAGCCGTGATCACTTTTATTTTGGAGCCAGAAAACGAGACGGCTCAACCCCGGTTACTAGCCCCGCCCCAGGTGGCTCTGTTTGGGATCCATTACGAAAACGAGCCGGATCTAACCTTGGAGGCGGCGCGAACCGCTCTTTTAACTTGGCGGCTTTTCCTCCAGGATCGCTTCGCTGGGCCCTTCACGCCCGACGAGGAGACCCGCCTCATTGAGGCCATCAAACGGGAGATTCGGCGTCTTTTTAAAGTGGCCATTCAACGTAAACCCTTAACCCATATCCAACTGATCCAGGTCACGGATCCCGCCAGCCCGACCTTAATAAACCTGACCAATGGACTGGAAAACTCGGCCATTGACCCGGTCACCCTGACCGACGACCTAGCCCTGACCGCTCCGCTAGTCTCGGATCCATTAGTCACCTAGCCGACCGCCTGGATCTTTTAATGGCCTATCCGCCAACCAACTTACGGGAATCATCATGAGCCAGAAAAAATCCCTTCTTAACGTGGTCGCTAAAGTGGCCCAAGCCCTCCCCGCCCTCGCGGCTAGTTCTGGGCAAATCCGGAACCAAACCCTGTTAAATCTTGGCGACTTATTGGAAAAAACCCAAGACCAGCTCTTAGCGGCCAACCAACTAGACCAACAAGAGGCCCAAAAAAAACAACTGTCCCCGGCTTTACTTGACCGCTTAGCCTTAAACGAAACTCGTCTGAGCCAATTGGTGGCTGGCCTAAAAGAAACCGCCGCCCTGCCCGATCCTTTAGGGGCGGTGGAGGATTTTCGGACATTGCCCAGTGGTCTGTTGGTGGGCCGGCTCCGCGTACCTTTGGGCCTAGTGGCCTTCATCTGCGAAGCCCGTCCCGGGGCGGTGGCGGAGGCGGCGGCCATGGCCATAAAAAGCGGTAACGCCATCATCATTAAACCGGGCAAAGAAACGGCCAAGACGGCCAAAGTATTGGCGCCTTTATTCGCCGAGGCTTTAGCCTCGGCGGGCCTACCCGAGCAAGCGGCCACGATCCTGCCGGAACTGAGCCACGACGATCTCAAAGAGCTCCTGTCTTTCAACCAATATATTGATCTAGTCATTCCTCGGGGTGGGGAAAACCTGATCCGCTTTGTGGACGAAAACTCTCGGATCCCGGTTTTAAGGCATTTTAAGGGCGTCTGTCATTTGTACGTTGACGAGGGGGCGGATTTACCGATGGCTTTAGCTATCGCCGTCAACGCCAAGGCCAATCGCCCGGGCACCTGTAACGCGTTAGAGTGTTTGCTGGTTAACCAAAAAGAAGCCACCCGGTTCCTGCCGCAAGTGGGAGCGGCCTTAGTGGCGCAAGGAATTCAGATCGTCGCCTCCCCTGAGGCCCTGCCGTATTTACCTGAGGCCACCCGAGCCAAACCCGATGATTTTGGCCGTGAATTTTTAGGCCCGAAAATCGCCATCAATATCGTCCCAGATCTGGACGGGGCGATCAAACACATCCGCCAATATGGCTCCCGACATACCGAGGCCATTGTCACCAAAGATCACAAAAGAGCCCAATTATTCCTCAAATCCGTGGACGCTGGTTGCGTTTTGGTCAACGCCTCCACCCGGCTCAACGATGGCGGTTGCTTGGGCTTAGGCGCGGAGATTGGCATCTCGACCACAAAACTGCACGCCTATGGGCCCATGGGCCTAAAAGAATTGACCACCACTAAGTTCATTGTCCAAGGCGACGGACACCTGCGCCAATGACTAAAATAATCAACGCCTCCCCGCGCGGGGAGTCGCGCGCGATGGAAACGCCATAATTATGTGGAGTGATTATTTTCAGATTGAAAAAACCGATCCTCAGCGCGCGGCCCGGGCGGGGGTTTTATTAACTCCGCGCGGCGTCATCGCCACGCCAACTTTTATGGCCGTGGGCACGCGCGGCTCGGTCAAAGCTATGTCGCCCGAGGATCTAACCCGGGTGGGCGCCCAAATCATCCTCGCCAACGCCTTCCATTTGATCTTAAGGCCGGGGTTAGAATTGATCCGCTCTTTTGGGGGCCTGGGGGCGTTTATGGGTTGGCCCGGCCCCATCCTCACCGACAGTGGCGGTTACCAGGTCTTTTCGCTAGCGGACGCCCGAACGCTCTCCGAGGAGGGGGTCACTTTCCGGTCGCCTTATGATGGTCAAAAATTATTTTTAAGCCCAGAGATAGCCATTAAGGCCCAAATGGATCTGGGCGTGGATATCCTGATGTGCCTAGACGAGTGCGCCCCCTACCCCGCCACCGAGGAGGCGACGGCCAAATCCTTGGCTTTGACTATGAACTGGGCGGAGCGCGGTCAAAAAGTTTGGTTGGTGGAACGCGAGCGAGCTTTCTTTAGGAGCGCGATGGCTGGGCGAGGTTTTTCGGGTCAAGATAAGTTTGGCCAAGCTTTATTTGGTATCGTTCAAGGGGGTTTTTATCCTCATTTAAGAGCCCAGGCGGCCGAGGCCATCGCGGAATTAGAGTTTCCCGGCCACGCCATTGGCGGTTTAGCTTTGGGGGAACCCATGGAAGAGCGTTTAAGGGCCATTGAGACGGCTCGGGAGCGTTTGCCGGCCAGCAAACCTTTGTACCTGATGGGTCTAGGGACACCGGAGGATTTGGTGGAAGGAATACAAAGGGGGGCGGATCTTTTCGATTGCGTTTTACCCACCCGAAACGCCCGCAATGGCCAGTTTTTCACTCGTTTTGGCCGTCTCAACATCAATAACTCGCGCCACAAAACCGACCAAGACCCCGTGGATCCCCAGTGCTCGTGCCCGACTTGCCAGGTTTTCTCTCGGGCTTATTTAAGGCACCTGTTCCAAAATCACGAGCCGCTCTTTCCGCGGCTGGCCACGATCCACAACCTTAGTTATTATCTGGGCCTAGCTCAAGCGGCTCGGGCGGCCATTATGGCCGAGAAGTGGCCGGAGTTTGTCCGCGAATTTTACTCTTTAAGATCGCCTAAGGATGATTAAACAAGTAATTTAGTACATTTATAATAACTTTAGCTGATTATTATATTTTTTTGGCTCTTGCCTAAATAACCAGTTAATGATAATGTCGGCGATTTGACATAATGGGGCGGGGCGCGTGTCCAGCCCCTGGAACAACCCACAAGGGCGTGGAG
The DNA here is from genome assembly GCA_031269825.1 of Deltaproteobacteria bacterium. Classification (GTDB taxonomy): domain Bacteria; phylum Desulfobacterota; class Desulfarculia; order Adiutricales; family Adiutricaceae; genus JAIROO01. Next base: position 18,816 of record JAISYP010000093.1, on the reverse strand, counting down.
AGGAAAATGCTCAGTTATTTGTCTTTAATCATTGGCCAGGCCTACGCCATGGGCCCCTCCCAAAGCGGGGAAGGGGCTCAGCAGCAGGGGGGGGCGGGGATGACCCTCATCATGGTGGTCGGCTTCTTCCTAATTTTGTATTTTTTCCTTTTGCGGCCGCAGAAAAAGCAGCAGGCCGAACGCCAAAAAATGTTGGACTCTGTCCAGAAAGGCGACCGGATCCAAACGGTGGGTGGTCTTTTGGGGGTGGTGACGGCGGTGGATCAAAAGGAAGTGACCTTGCGCGTGGCCCCGGAAGTGCGCGTGAAGATCGCCCGGAGCGCCGTGGCTGGGGTGCAAAAAACCGGGGATCTGACCACGATTCCCAAAGACGCCAATAACCCATAAACGCTAGCCCCCTTATAACAATATAGTTATAGCCCCTTTTGGTTCTAGGGCTCGCCCCAGAATCTAAAGGGCGATTTTAGAGAGTGCCATGGAGAGAAATCTAACCTCGCGGGGCCTAATCCTGGGCCTGGTCTTATTGGTGGGACTAGTCTTTTTCTTGCCCACCATCTTCCGCTGGGGATCCAGTGACGGCCAATTGCCCGCTTTTTGGGCCAAATTGTTGCCCAGTAAATCCATTAATTTGGGGCTGGATCTCAAAGGCGGCATCTATCTGGTCATGGAGGTCGATCTCCAAGCCGCCCTAATCGCCAACACCAATATGAAGGCCGAGGAATTGCGGCGCGAATTGATCGATGGTGGGCTAGCTGGAACCCAGATCTCGACTGGCGACTCGTTAGAGATTGGCCTGACGGCGAACGACCCCGAAAAACTGGTCAAAGCCCGAGCCATCATTGAAAAACAATTTCCTAACCTTCAGGTTGACTCGTCCTCCACCCAGGGGTTGACGCTGTCGATGACCAATGAGGAGCGGGACTACTTAAGAACCCTCACCTCCCGCCAGGCCCTGGAAACCATCCGTAACCGGGTGGACATGTTTGGGGTGGCTGAGCCAGATATAAGGCCCCAAGGCCCTGACCGGGTGGTCATCCAACTCCCTGGTCTAGCCAATCCCCAGGAAGCGGTGGAATTAATCGGTAAAACCGCGGTGTTGGAGTTTAAGCTGGTGGACAATGGTTCCGTTTCCGCGGAAGAGGCCTTAAAGAATGGCCCCCCGCCGGGGACAATCATCCTTTACGAGCGCCGGCTTGACCCGGTCACTAAGCTAGAGACCAAGATCCCCATCCTCCTCCAAAGACAGACCCTTTTGACCGGCAACTCCTTGGTCGACGCCCGCGTCCGGCGGGGGGATCTGGGCGACATTCAGGTCACCATGACTTTTGATAGTCGGGGGGCTCGGGAGTTTGAGGAGATCACTGGCCAATACGTCAATCGCCAGTTAGCCATTGTTTTGGATGACCAGGTCTATAGCGCCCCCTACATCCGCTCCCGGATCGCCGGTGGGGAAGCGGTCATTGACGGCAGCTTCACCCAGGAAGAGGGCCAGATCCTGGCCGTGGCTTTAAGGGCGGGCGCTTTGCCCGCCCCCGTGCGGGTTTTGGAAGAACGCAGCGTTGGCCCCTCTTTGGGGGCGGACTCCATTAAACAAGGCTTATCCGCGGGTATCGTGGGCTTATCCGCGATTCTAGTTTTCATGTTCATCTATTACAGTTGGTCAGGCTTAATCGCCAACATGGCCCTCCTGATGAACTTTCCCCTGGTTTTAGGGGCTTTAGCCGGATTTGGGGCCACGTTAACTTTACCGGGCATTTTTGGGCTGGTTTTGACCATGGCCATGGCCGTGGACGCGAATGTTTTGATTTTTGAGCGTATCCGCGAAGAAATTCGCTTGGGCAAAGGCCCGGCGGCGGCGGTCAGTGGTGGGTTCAACCGGGCTTTTTGGACTATTTTTGACTCCAACCTCACCACCATCATCTCGGCCCTGGTTCTGTATCAATTTGGCTCCGGCCCCATCCGGGGATTCGCGGTGACGTTGATCATTGGCATTTTATCGAGCATGTTCACGGCCATCTTCGCCTCTCGCTTCGTGTTTGACCTGATCCTCAAATACAAGCGCGTCAAGAAAATCAGCGTCTGACCCCCGAGGTCCATAAGGAACGAAAATGTCTTTGGAAATTGTCAAACCGGGCGTCAACCTCAACTTCATTGGCAACCGCTATTACGCTTTCGCCTTCTCTGGCCTTTTGATCCTGGCCTCCATTATTTCGGTCATCTGGAACCAAGGCCTAAACCTAGGGGTGGATTTCCGAGGGGGCTTAAACCTGCAGGTCTTGCTCACCGATCCTAAGCTGGGGGCTGAGGATCTACGCCGGGTTCTCAGCGAGGGGGGCCTGGAAATCTCTAGCCTCCAGGATTTTGGCGCCGGACAAAACGAGTACCTCATCAATGTTCGGCCTGAGGCGGATGGACAAAACCTGGCCAAAAAAGCCTTAAGTTTATTGACCCAGGCCTTGGGGGCGGATAACGTCCAATTGCGCCGCGAGGAAATGGTTGGCCCAAAAGTTGGCGATGATTTACGACAAAAGGCCCTTTACGCCATCTACTACTCCATCCTGATGATCATTATTTACATCTCTGGCCGCTTTGAGAAAAAATGGGGCACGTCGGCTTTATTCACGGCCATCCTCATCGGGGCGGTCTACTTAGTCTCCCTTTTTGGGGTCGGGGTGGGAACGCTCATCATTCTCGCCTTAATCGTGACCCTCATCACCTGTTACGTCATGAAGTTTTCTTACGCTCTGGGGAGTATCCTGGCCTTAATCCACGACGTGGTCATCACCACGGGTATTTTCTCAATCCTGGGCAAAGAAATAACTTTAACGTTCGTGGCGGCCATTTTGACCATTATTGGTTACTCGCTTAACGATTCCATCATCGTTTTTGACCGAATCCGGGAAAACCTGCGCAAACCCAAGCTCAAAACCGATCTGCCACTGACCATCAACCGATCCATTAACGAGACCCTATCGCGAACGATCCTGACCTCCGGCACCACTTTGATGGCGGTTTTGAGCCTTTATTTCCTCGGCGGGCCGGTCAACCAAGATTTCGCCTTGGCCTTATTCATCGGCATGACCGTGGGCACCTTTTCCTCGGTCTTCATCGCGGCCCCCCTCTTACTATTGTGGGAAAAGAAGAAAACCGCCTAACCATATCTCTAAAGATAATTAACTTCGGCGGGCGGGCTTAACAGCCGCCCGCCCGTGGGTCTTCAAACCGCCTGGCCACGATTTAGGGTTCGGCGGTTTTTTTATCGAACAGACCAGGGCTTAAAATCGCCCAGGGACGACCAAAACTAGCCCGGAGGCCGCGCGTGGTTAGGGCCGCCTAAATTATCGTCGGCCCCAGAAGGCGATAAAGCCTCCAATTGGCCTAAAATGGCCCATTGGAGGCTTTTTAAATAGTTAATTAATGGGTCGCCCCAGAGAGCCGGCGACCGAGGAAAAGAAAATTTTCGCGCCAGCCTTGACCGGAAAATAACGTATTTTCCGCCCAACGCGCAACGGTTTAATTGAAAACCTTGTCTTTGTCCTCAATGGTCAGACCAAGAGCCAACAGAATTTTCCGTTTCGTATCCAGGCGACAATCCTCGCCTTTTTCCAGTCGCTCAATGGTCATGGGTGAGACGCCAGCCTTTCTGGCCAACTCAGAGCGACTAAACATCAAATTGATCCTAATGTCCTTGAGAGAATTCTTAGTCATGAACAACTCACAGATTAGGGGTTTAGTAAGGGCAAAAACGCCCGAAAAAAAACACAGGTTTATGAGGCAAAAAATAACCCTATATATTAATATACGTCCTTGTATAAGTATGTTTTAACTGTTTAGGCTATAGAAAATAAAAAAATACAATACATTGATATAATAAAATAATACACGAACAATTTTCATAATTATTTTTTTGAGTCAAGACCGGCCAGGGAAAAATCAATTCCTAACTATATTAACGCCTTTAATTGAGTATGTCCAATTATTTTATTTTTACCCCGCCATTAGTGGCGACGCCCATGAAAATTGAGCGAAGGAACTAAAATATAATATTTTATATTCATTTTATCTAAATTTAGATATATCATTAATTTAACATCATAAATATAGTTAATGGCGGTAAAAATGAGCTCCTATTTTTCTGGTAGTATTTGAATAATTAAGGTAGATTACTTATTAGACATCATAAAAATTTTCCATATTTTACGTAAAATTAACGGACGGAGGCTGACCAAATTTTGTATCTAGACGGTAATTTCCATAATTTGGAAAATAATAGAGCCAATTTCCTTAATATAACCAAAACGAAATCATTCCAGAGGGGCTAACCATGACGATAAAACGATCTAAAAAAGGGGCCTGAGGACGGACGAATAGCTAAAGCGGCGGGTGGTTAAAGAAAAAAAAGAACCATAAAAATCAATCGCTTGACTTATAAAGAACCTAAAAAAAATATCATCGCGCGCCTGGCCAATAAAAAATTCAGCCTTTCTGGCCAAAGTCATCCAGATGACTTAGGGCGACCCCCAAAAAAAAGCCGACCGTGGTGGCCAGATTGAGACTGCGGATCCCTGGTTTCAAGGGGGCGCTCAAAATTAGATCGGCTTTTTTTAATAGCCAGTCCGGCAGACCCCGCGTCTCTGGGCCAAAAACCAGTCCATCATCCTGGGCGGGAACGTAAAGCCCAAAATGGGTTCCGGAGCGAGCCGAGGTGGCCACCAACCGGCCACCCTCCCATTGAGCCAAAAAGCTCGCCCAATCGGGAAAAATTCGCCAATCCACCAAAGGCCAGTAATCCAAGCCCGCCCTTTTAAGATTTTTGTCGTCCAACGAAAAGCCCAACGGCTCGATCAAGGTCAGTCTTAAGCCCAAACCAGCGGTCAAGCGAGCGATATTACCGGTGTTGGGCGGAATCTCGGGTTCAAATAGTATAATTTCCATGTTAGTCCCGGGGAGGGTTGGGCGACTAGTTCTCCAAAAAGGTCAATAATTAACGTTAATAATGATAGTTTAGCACCGGGTGAGCCCTGGAAAATCATCCAGGCGACCCTCTTTATTACTTAACAATAAAAATTAATCAAAAAAGGAAGTTAACTTTAAACTAGTTAACTGGTTAAAAAAATTAAAACAATATTAAAAAAGATCAATCGTAATTATAAAAGACTAAATCGGATCTAATTTTTTTTGACCGCCCTTCTTTAAGACCGCCCATCTTAAGTTTCCAGCTAGTTTCCGCCTACAGCTTCCATCTAGTCTCCACCTACCATAGGGCGCGTGGCTCATTTTATTTATCCCAACGAAAAATTCAAGTTGACCAATTTTCTTCCCCCACCGCCAAAAAATTGATGGCTTTCGCGAAAACCCTAGTTTAAGTGAAATCGTCAAGTAAAAGAGTATTAATTTCAATAACTTAATCATTTTGATTCTTGAATTTTAGGCTTTTCGCCAGACTAGCGAAATTAGCTTTTAGTTCTTCTTAACGACCGCGTCCGCCCAGCCGGCCCCACCGTCCTCTGGTTAATAATTATCAACAAAATTATTTTATAATATATTAAAAAATAATTAAGCTTTTTTATTGAGCTATTAGAGAACCGGGCGAAGAAAAAAACCTAAAAGCTCCAACACCCACGAAATCCCCAAAATCCGCTATTTTTTTCGATCAACACATAAATTTTTCTGGCTTCTCTGACCACAAACAAGGTATAATCACATTACAATCAATCGCCACAGCGCCCGGAAACTGACGGGCGAGCTACTTTCCGGCCAATAACCAGATAAAAAGACATGGGCCAATACCAAAACCACTAAGACTAGTAAACCAGTGGAGCGTAGATCCGTGGCGCGTAATCATAGATCATAGTTCATAGTTCAGCTGGAGCCTGGGTCAGCCCGCCAGGCCAGCTCGTTCAGCGGGACGACTAAAATCCTGGCTCTCGCCCTAGCCAAAGTCGACTTTTTTTGAACGCCCGCCTAAGATTTAAGACTGACCACAGTTAAAAAAACAGACCAAAATGTCCTGTATAACTGTAAAGACCTAATTTATTAATATGAGGAACAACGCGTTCCTTCTAGGCCGGACATGACGCGTATATTTCGCTTAACCATCCTTATCGCCTTCTTTTTCGTCCTGGGAACCTGGTCTGACCAAACCGAGGCCACGCCCGCCTCGTTATATCCGCCTTTTACCTACTTTGAGGATATTCCCGGCGTCACCCAAAAAGAGATCGCGGCCATTCGATCCTTACAAGCCAATCGGCCGCGCCTCATTTTCGGCGGAACCACCTCCACGGAATTATTCCGCGACAACAATGATCAAATTGAAGGCTTTACGGCCATCTTCTGCCAATGGCTTAGCTCTCTTTTTGGAATTACGTTTGAGCCCCGGATCTACCGATGGAATGACCTGATAGAGGGTCTAGACAAAAAAGAAATCGCCTTCACTGGGGAACTTACGGCCACCCAAGAACGCCGCGAACTCTATTTCATGACCAGTACCATCGGGGAGCGAACGTTAAAATATTTTACCTTAAGCTCGGCCGAGAAAATTGATTTTCTGAACGCCAAAAAAAGCGTCAAATTCGCCTTCCTATCGGACACCGTAACTTATAACCAGGTCATCGCCCACTGCCTCCATCCTTTTGAGGCTATACGGGTGGACAACTATGATCAAGCTTATCAAGCTTTAAAGTCTGGCCAGGCGGACGCCTTTTTGGATGAAAGTCCCGCGGAAGCGGCGTTTGATATTTTTGGCGACGTCGTGTCCCAAGACTTTTTCCCCATGATCAACAGCCCCGTCTCCTTGACCACCAAAGATCCCACGCTGGAGCCGATCATCCAGGTGGTTCAAAAAGCTCTAGAAACCGGGATCATGCCTTATTTAGTGGCCACTTACAACCAAGGCGAGCGGCAATACCAAAGGCGTAAGTTTTTAAACTTTTTAACCCCTGAGGAGTTGAATTATCTAAAGGGACACGGTAATAAACTACCCGTTAAACTGGCCGTGGAGGCCGACAATTATCCGGTCTGTTTTTATAACAAGCTAGAAGGCCAATTCCAAGGCGTCGCCTTGGACATTCTTGAGGAAATCTCGGAACTAACCAATCTAAAGTTTGAGCTGGCCAACGCCCAAAACCCCCAATGGACCGACAGTATGCGTGGTCTGGAAAAGGGCGAGTATTCCATGATCACGGAACTGATCGTCACCCCGGATCGGCTCAATCGTTTTTTATGGGCCACTAAACCTTTCCTGGAGGATAACTACGCCCTTTTGTCCCGACGTGACACCCGCCAAATTAAACTTAACGAGGTTCTCTACCTAAAAGTGGGCCTGGTCAAAAACGCCGCCTACGCGGAACTGTTCCATCAATGGTTCCCAGAGCACATCCAGACCGTGACGTACGCGAACAATCTGGAGGCTTTTAATGGTCTAGAAAACGGCGAGATTGATTTGCTCATGGGCACCAAGAACCTGTTATTGGGTTTAACCAATTACATGGAAAAGCCGTGGTTTAAGGCTAATATCCTTCTCAACTACCGCTTTGGCTCCACTTTTGGGTTCAATAAAAACGAAGTTATCCTCGCCTCGATCATCAACAAAGCCTTAAGATGCGTTGACACCGCGACCATCGCCAACGACTGGACCACTCGCACGTTTGACTACCGGGCTAAGGTCGCCAGTGGCCGAGTGCCCTGGCTAGTAGGTTTTATCCTCGCTTTAGCGGCTTTATTGGCCATGTCCATCCGGGTGCTCTTTCGTCGGCGCCAAATAAATTTGGAGCTAGAAAGGTTGGTTCAGGAACGCACCCAGGAACTAGAAGCCCAAAAAATCGAGGCCTTAAACGCCTCTCGAGCCAAAGGCGAGTTCCTGGCGGAAATGAGCCATGAAATCCGCACTCCCATGAACGCCATCATAGGCATGACGGAATTGACCTTGCGGGAAAAGATACCCGAAGAAATCTACGAGATGATCCTCAATATCCGGCAAGCCGGCAACTCTCTTTTGTCCATCATCAATGATATTTTGGATTTTTCTAAAATTGAGTCCGGCCGGATGGAACTGATGGAAGATCCTTACAACTTGGGGGACGTGTTGACTGAGGTCATTGAGGTCATCCGCCCACGTCTGGCCAACCGGCCGATCTGTTTCCACGTGGAGGTTGATAGCCGCGCGCCAGGCAACCTTTTGGGCGATGAGGCGCGTTTAAGACAAATTCTGTTAAATCTATTATCCAACGCCGCCAAATACACCAAAGAAGGTAGCATTGAGCTCAAAATCAAGGCCGATTTTTCCGATGAAACCGTCAACTTAGAGCTAGCCGTCGCCGACACGGGGATAGGCTTAAAAAACAAAGATCTAGAAAATCTTTTCCAGAATTTTAACCGTTTTGACAAACGGAACAACAAAGGCGTTGAAGGCACGGGTTTAGGCCTGGCCATCACCTTGCGCTTGGCCCGACTAATGGGCGGGGAGGTGCGGGTGGAAAGCGAATACCAAAAAGGCTCCGTCTTCACGGCCACCATCCGCCAGAAAATGGCTCTATACAAACCCTTGGCCCGGCTGGAGGATCCCAGCCAAGAAATTTTAGTTTTGGAAAACCACGCCAAGAAAGTTCAGTACTTAACCTCAGCTCTCTATTCTTTATCCGCCAAATTTACTTTAGTGTCCACGCTCCCAGAGATGGTCGCCCAACTGGAACAGGGAGAATTCGCCTTTGTCTTGGCTCCCGATACCCGACGCGAGGAGATCCTCAAAATCATCAACAATAGACAGGTCAAACCCCAATTACTTTTCCTAACCGATAAACTTGAGTCCAACCGCAAGTCCTACTCCTGGCTAAGCCTGGCCTGGCCGATTTATTGCCTACCGTTAGCCAAAGCCCTTAACAAATCCGATCACCCTAAAAGACACTCAACCTTCAAAAACGCCTTCACCGCTCCCACGGCTAAAATTTTAGTGGTCGACGACATTGAGCTTAACCTTAAGGTCGCCAAAGGTTTGCTTAAACCATTCCGAGCTCGGGTGGATCTCTGCGAAAGCGGTTTATCGGCCATAGACATGGTTGACAATGGGGATTACGATCTGATCTTTATGGATCACATGATGCCTGGGCTGGATGGCCTGGAGACCACCCAACGCATCCGGCAACTAACCAATGGTCAAAAGGTGCCCATCATCGCCCTAACCGCCAACGCCTTGTCCGGAGTGAAGGAAATGTTCATCGCCAATGGAATGAACGATTTTATCTCCAAACCCATTGACCCGTCCAGGCTAGAGGCGACTTTGAGCCAATGGCTACCGCAAGATAAGTTGCGTTCCCATGTGGAAATAGTTGATCCAAGCCATGAGTATTTAAAACTTTAAGGCGCGCGCGAAACAGCTAGCGCGGACAAAACAGCTAGGGGCGAAAAGGAAAGCGGCGTTTGCGCCTATAACTAACGCGCTCGCTCGCTAATTGTATTACCATAAATATCAGCGCCGGATTTAGAGCTTGGAAGCGGGCCTTGGCTCATCGCGGCCACTCGAGCGGTTCATCCTCATCTAGCGTCTCATCCCGCGCGTCATCCCGCGCGTCATCCGACGGAGCATCCAGCGGATCATCCCGCGGATCATCTAGCGCCTCCAGAAGAGTGAAATTTTCCTCGTGGCTATTTTCCCTACAATCCTTAAACTCCATCGCGTCGCTGGCTTGACCGTCAACCATTTTGGACTCTTCCAGGGCGGTTTGGCTCGTTCGCTTGGGCGAGGACTGGGACGAACTTTTGATATTTTTGGCGTAGTTCTCAAAAGACAGGCAACACATTAGCCGACCGCAAACGCCAGAGATCTTGGACGTGTTCAAGGACAAATTTTGTTCCTTGGCCATTTTTACGGAAACTTGGCAAAAATTATTCAGAAAGCTTGAACAGCAAAAGCAGCGGCCGCACATGCCTAAGCCACCCAGCTTCAGAGCCTCCAAGCGCACCCCGATCTGCCGCATCTCTATGCGCGTCCGGAAACGGCTGACCAGTTCTCTGACCAATTGCCGAAAATCCACTCTATCTTCGGACGTGTAGTAAAAAATAGTCTTGAAGTTATCTAGGGTGATCTCCACGCCCACCAACTTTAGGGACAGACTCAGGTGATTAACGCAACTTTGGCAATAGGCGTAGTCATCGCGTTCGCGCAACTGGTTTTCCGCTTGCCGTGTTAGATCTTCCGAAGTGGCCACCCGCAAAATCCGCCGATCCTCTGGCAGCAAAATTTGTTTTTGACCTTGGTTGGCTGGCCAAATGATGGGTTTACTGGTCACCAAGCCCAGACGCAAACTATCGCCTTGCTTGACCACCACCCAGTCGCCAATGTCCAGCTCCAGCTGGCCGATCTCAAACGCCTGAACCTGCCCCCCAAACCGCACCCGGACATGAACGGTCTTTTGGCAGGGCAACGTCCGCGGTTGTTGGATCTCGTCATCCCATTTGATTTTATGGCCCCGCCGATTTTGGGGATCCCGGCCTCGACTTGGCGGTGATGACGTGGAATGGTCTGACTCCCAAGCTTTCTCGCCCATGGACGTTCACCGCCCTTCCAAACATTAACTCCGGTTGGTCGCCGGAGAGCGACTAATAAGTCGGCCCGACCCGCTCGCGCGTTAAAACCGCCAACCAGTAATTAGCCAAAGCCAAATCTGGCCGGATCAAACGCTTTAAGCTATCTTCCAATTGATCAACCTGTCGCAACCCCAGTTCCATCCGCCCTTGCCCTAAACGCTCGGCCCATTTTCTTTGCGCGGGTGTGGGCGGCGGCCCGGCCACGCGTTTTCGATCTTTGGTGGCGGCCAAAACCATCACGTCGCGCCACCACAAACGTAAAAAACAAGTCAAACTCGTGAAAAAAGCTCGCCGCCGACCAACTGGGGGATTGTTCGGATCGGGTTTTTTCGCTTCCTCGGCGTCGAGCTTGCGCGCGCGTTCTATTTCCGCGGTCACTTCCCCTGACCAATCCAACCAAGCCTTAAAACTAGCCGTGGAGCTATCCAAACTAAGGCCAAACAAACGATCCATGGCCACCCAACGATTCCAGGCCTCCTCGGAATCCGTGATCAAGGCCGCCCCCAAAGCCCCGCCGGATAACCCAGCCATCAGCTCAGCCCGGGGACCAGATAAACCGCGTTTTTCCTTTAAAGCCAATAGAATCGTCGCCCGATCCAAAGGCGGCACTTTTAACCTGACGCAACGAGACACCAAAGTGGTCATCACCCGGGATTCGGAGATAGCGGTTAAAATCAAAACCGTCGACAAACCCGGTTCCTCTAAGGTTTTTAAAAGCGAACCCCCGCCATCCTCCCGAAAACAATCGGCCTCCCGGATAATGACCACCCGGCGTCGCCCCTCAAACGGCCGATAACCTAAGTTTTGGCGCATCTCCCGGATGTCATCGATAGCGATAACCTGGCCCGCCCCTTTGGGGCGACAAACAAAAAAATCCGGGTGGTTGCCCTCTTCAATCTTCCGGCAGCTCAAGCACTCGCCACAAGGCGAGGCGTCTGGGCCAGGGTTAAGACAATTCAAAGCCTTAGCCAAATCCTGGGCCATCGTAAATTTACCGCCTTGGGCTGGCCCGGTCAATAGGAGAGCGTGAGGAAATCGACCACTATGGATGATCCGACCCAAGGTATTTTTTAAGTTATCTAAGCCGATCAAACGCCAGGCCATCAGAAAAGCCGTCCCTGGCTGGGCCACGGATTCTTACCCTCCGCCGACCTCGGTTGTTTGGCCTTGGCCCCCGGTTTAGACCCTGGCTCTGGAGTTGGCTCTGAAACTGACGGTTCCGGTGGGGCGAGGGAAGTTTCCGACGTTGGAGCGGTCTTAACTAGCTCACCAACGCCCCGGTCGTTTTCGGGGATCAGCGAAACGTCCTCCCTCGTTAGTGGCGAATTGGACGCCAAGCTCGCCTGGCCATTATCCACATTGGCGGACGAGTCCGGCGCGGAAGACAAATCCAGCTCTCGACACGAATCCAGCTCTGGACAAAAATCTAGATCCAGACTCGCCTCCGACTCAAGACAAGCCGCCTCTTCGTTAGACGTCCGCGGTTTGGGTAGCTCGGCCTCTTCCATGGCCTCTTTGGCCACTGGCCCCAGAACTGGCGGCGAAAAGCTCTGAGGCGAAGAAATCGGTGGCTCTTCTAAATTATTTACCCAAGGAGCCGACCGCGGGCTGGAATCGAACCAGGAGCCCCCCCCAAAGGACGTGGCCGCCCCAACGCCCCATTCGGGGTGGGCGCGAGGATAAGGGTTAGCGACTGGCGGGCCAACTGGATTGATAAACGGGTCAATCACCGGATTTTCCTGGATATTTTCCAGTTCTTCCCCCCACAAAGGCGAGCCATCGGTCGCGTAATAATGCTCTTTTAACAGATGGTGATAATTAGTCCAACGACCTTGTTCCGGCTGACGCCGCTCCAATTGCTGGCGAATGAAAGCCCCAATGCCATTGAGTTTGCCATCAAGATCGTCAATCTGATGGAGAGCCACGGCTTCCAATAATTTGGGGGTCTGCGGGGAACCAAAATTGGGCTCGCCATGGTGACTGACCAAAAGATGCTGGGCTAACAATAGTTTATCCTCTGGAAAATCCCCCAGTTCCCTGGCCACTTCCCCCAAAAACATCGCCCCCATGTGGAGGTGCCCTAAAAACCGTCCGGCCGTGGTGTAATCAGTGGCCAGCCCCGTGGTAAACTCCCAGCATTTGCCCACATCATGGAGGATCGCCCCAGCCACCAACAAGTCGGCGTCTAAAAACGGGGCGTAATGAGCGCTCACCTGGACGGCCAACTGGGCCACGGACAAAGAATGCTCCAACAGTCCCCTTTGATAAGAGTGATGGAAAGATTTAGCGGCCGGGATTGTCCAAAAATCCCGCGTTTTAGGATGCTCAAGGACGGCTTTAACCAAACGCCGGTAATCTGGATCCCGCAGACTGTCCATAATGGCCAACAGATCCTTGGTCATGCCCCGCTGGTCACGTCGAGCCGCGAGGACAAAATCCATCGGATCCACCCTCGACCAATCCAAAGGGATGGCTCGCCGGATGGTCAGTTGGAGGCGACCTTGGTAACTACTAACCTGACCCGAAACCTCAACCACGCTCCCCTCAACCAACAAAGACTGAAAGCGCTCGACCTCATCCCAAACCTTGGCCGAGATCGTCCCCGTTCGGTCGGAAAGTTCCAGACTTAGGTAAGACCCACCCCGCTTCGAGATCTGCTGACGGCAACTATTGACCAGTAAAGCCAGGCAAAACTTCTGACCGTCCACTAAATTCTCTATATACGATCGTTTTTCCAAAACCACCAAAACCCCCCGCTTTTAGGCTATGGTAACATATTTCACGCCAAACCGGGAAAAATTTGAGCTTAGCCCAAAAATTAAAACTTTATCTTCCAAAACCTTAATTCTGGGCGCCGTCCCCAGCCAGGAATATCGCCGCCTAAAAGCCTAAAGTTGGAACTATGAAGTCAAGCCCCTAAAAAGGGTTTAGATTACTCTGGCCCCCAGGCTCAAATCTATTTTTTGTTGCCAAAAGGGCTTCAATATGGTATAAAGCCCTAAATTTCCGCGCTGACTGGCGACAGCCCGCGAAAGTTCAGCCGGCTAACTCGATTCTGGGCTGTCGCTAGCCCGGGGCTAAGTTTTTCGGTGGTTTTTCCCCTAACTTATGAAGCCTTGGAAACTCACGGTCAGGACGGGCTGAGCCGCCTCATCGCCCCCAAAAACTTCTAAGCGCGTGAGCCTGACGGACGATTTTATGTTCCCTAGAGCTAGGGAGCCGCGGATCATGACGGAAATCTCTTCCTAGACGTTCCACCCCGATCGCGCCAGACTATTTCGACCCAGCGGAACGCTTTAAGTAGGCTGGGCTAAAAAAACCAGGTCAGCCTGGCCCAAGTCCTTAGGAAAAATAATGCCCGATTTCCAAACCCTGGCTATCATAACGCCAGTTATATTGTTAGCGTTGACCGCCCATGAGTTCTCCCACGCTTGGATGGCCAATCGTTTGGGCGACGACACCGCGGCCCGGGCGGGACGCCTATCCTTTAACCCTTTTCGCCACCTGGATCTTTTCGGAACCTTAGTTCTGTTAATAACTCAATTCATCGGCTGGGCCAAACCCGTGCCCGTGGAACCGCGTAACTTCCGTTATCCCGTTCGGGACATGTCTTTAGTGGCTTTGGCTGGCCCGTTGGCCAATCTTTCCTTGGCCGTGATCATCGCCTTGGCCTTCCGCTTGGAAATACTACAAAATATCCTGAGCCTAATGCCTAACTACTTCGCTTGGCCCTTGTACAAGATGTTATTTATGGGGTTCCTGATCAACCTCGGGCTTTGCCTTTTCAACCTCATCCCTTTGCCGCCCCTGGATGGTTTTAGCGTTTTGGCTTATTTCTTGCCTCAAAGGTTAGCTTGGCGCGTCCGCCAGCTCAATTGGCTCGGTTTTATCTTACTCATCATCCTGATGGCCACTGGCGCCATCAACCTGGTCATTGACCCGGTATTCAATTTTTTCACCTCCTTTGTATTGGGAATAAAATGAGCTATGCTGGATAGTTTGACCTTACGCCTGGAAATGGGGGATGGGGCGTATGAGGGGCCGCTGGATTTATTGTTGCACCTTATTGATAAAAATAAAGTCGATATCAACGATATACCCATGTCCCTGATCACCAGCCAATATTTAGAATACCTGGATCTCATGGAAGGTTTGTCCCTAGACGCGGCTGGCGATTTTCTCCTCATGGCCGCGACCCTAACCAACATCAAAAGCCGGTTGCTCCTACCCAGGCTAGACGATGACGAGCCCATTGAGGATCCCCGCCAGGAGCTGGTCAAACCCTTAATTGAATACGCCCGGATTAAAGACGCGGCTCGTTTTTTAGACGAACGGCCAGTGCTCGACCGAGATGTCTTTACCCGCGGCGAATTGGATGATTTAACCGAAATTAGTTTTGACGACCACATCCAGTCGACTTTATTCGAGTTGATCGAGGCTTGGCGGCAACTAGCCACCCGTAAAGACAAGCCAGAAAAAAAAGGCTTGAAATTTTTAATTGAAACCAAGACAATAGGACAGAAATTGGCCGAAATTAGGGCTTACCTTTTGACGGTCAAAAGCGCCCATTTCCAGGATCTGGTTAAACTCGCCGAGGGCTCTTTAGAATTAGCCTTAAGTTTTTTGGCCATTTTGGAATTAGCTCGAACCGGTTTTTTGCGTTTATACCAACAAACGGAGACCGATTTCACTGGCCCTAGGCTCTGGTTGGCTGATCCGGAAGCCAAGAATTTGGAGCCTGAGGAGCTGGATTATCGATGACCAAGACGTAAACACTAGAGTTTATGGCTAAAGTTTATAGTTAATACACAGTTTATTTATAGTTATGGGTTTGGCGATGAATATTTCCCGCGCCAGGGCCATATTTTTGGCTAAAAAGCCCATCGGAAACCTAATCAACATGCTACCTTTAAAAACCATTGTCGAAGGCTTATTATTCGTGGCCGATGGCCCCTTAAGCTTGGAAAAACTGGTCGAGGCCATTGAGGAAAATATCAGCCGCGAAAGCGTGGAAAAGGTGGTCGAAAGCCTGGTTAACGAGTACGATGACCTTAACCGAGCCTTTTCCTTAAGCTTGGTGGCCGGGGGTTATCAGTTCCGCACCAAGCCGGACTTAGCCCCGCACATTCTTCGACTTAAGAAAAAATCCCCACAGACTCTATCGCGCTCGGCCACGGAAACCCTGGCCGTCATCGCTTACCGTCAACCGATTCTGCGGGCGGAGTTGGAAAAAATCCGGGGCGTGGACTCCGGCGGGGTCATCAAAACCCTTTTGGAAAAAAATCTGATCCACGTGGTTCGCCGCGAGGACAATCTACCCGGTCGCCCCATGCTCTACGGCACCACGGCCAAGTTCTTGGAAATCTATAGTCTATCGGATCTGAAAGCTCTCCCAACCATCGAAGAGATGGAAAAACTAGAGCCCCGGGACACGCGCACCCTGTTTTAGGCTTTTCGAGCTAACCATTCGTGACTATTATCTCGAAATAGGCTAAAAAAACATATCTACTGTTTTAAAAAAACAGGTTAGATAATATAAATAGACGTTATGGCTTAGATGGCGGCGATATCCTTGACCAAAGCGATTTCCTGGCAATTGGGGTAATGCACGCAATTAAAGCACACTGACCAGATTTTTTGGGGTAAAGTGTCGAGAGAGACTTGGTGGTAGCCGAGTTTCTCAAAAAAAACCGGCGCGTAGGTGAGGACAAACATCTTTTGGATCTTCAGAGCCCGCGCTCGCTCTTCCAAGGCCAAGGTCAGAGCCCGACCTAAGCCCAACCCCCGGAACTCTTCGGGCACGGCCAGGGAACGCGTCTCGGCCAGATCCTCCCAAGCCACCTGGAGAGCGGCCACCCCGCCCAGGATCCCAGGTTTTTCTGGATCTCTGGCCACGTAAAAAGTCTGAACCATCTCATAAAGGTTTGAATAACTTCTGGGCAGCAGAAGCCCTTTCTGAGCTAGAGCCCTTAATAATTGATAAATGTCCGGGACATCGTCGACCCGGGCCTGGCGAACCTCAAACACGTTAAATCCTTAATGAAATAAAATGGCCCGTAAAAAAAGACCACCTTGGGTGGCGTAAGGCCAGTTTAAACTAATGGGTCTGTTTTGTGAAGACCCCACACAGAGATAGCTCTCCATGGAACAAACGACTTTTTGCCCAGACAAAATTCTGGAACTAGCCGGGGTGGAACTCCGACGGGGTTCCCACAAACTGTTAAACGGCGTGGACTGGATCATCGGCCCTGGCCAACACTGGGCTCTGTTGGGCCCCAATGGAGCCGGAAAAACCTTGATCCTGCGCTTGGCCACTGGTTACATCTGGCCTACCGAAGGTCAGGTAACCGTCTTAGGTCATCGTTTAGGCCGGGTCGATCTAAGGTTACTGAGACGGCGGATTGGTTGGGTCTCCCAGGCCCTGGCCGACCTCATGCCGGGGCATATTAGTCTAATCGACACAATCCTTTCGGGCCCTTTAGCTTCCCTAGGCCTATATGAGGAGCCCAATGAGGCCATAACCACCCAAGCGCGCCAAATCGCCGTGGAGTTTGGTTTGGATAAAATCCTCGAGCGACCATTTGGGCTATTATCCTCCGGCGAGCGGCAAAGAGCGCTCCTGGCCCGAGCGGCGCTCACCAAACCCAGCTTGTTGGTGTTAGATGAGCCGGTCGCTAACTTAGACATGGGCGGCCGAGAGCGTTTCCTCGCCTTAGTCAGTAAACTAGCCGCCAGCCCCTCGGCCCCGACGATCATCCTGACCACCCACGCTATCCAGGAAATAGTCCCCTTTGTCAGTCACGTTATTATGATCAAAAATGGAGCGGTCGTGGCCAAAGGGCCCATTGAAGAGACCTTAACCCAGGCTAATTTGGCCACCACCTATGATCTGCCCCTTAAGCTGGAAAAGACGGCTAAAGGCCGTTATTTGGCTTATTTAGACTAAACTATAGAGTTAGGCTCTATTTATTTATTAATTAACTAGGGTCTTAGTACCCATGATTTTAGTTATTCTTACTTTGGTTATTAAGACCTTAGTCGCTAGTCTGACGTAACGAGCGGCTCCCCACTTTTTTCCTGTCCTTGGCCACCACTGGGGAGCGAATCGTCCGCCAACCGGCCTTACGCGCCCTATTGGGCGCTCGCCAAGACGTAACCAGCCTCGTCAAAGACAAAAGGCGGTTTTAAGACCGAGCGCGCCTGGTCTAAGCGGGTGATGGCGGTCATATCCTCGTTGGAGAGGCTAAAATCAAAAATCTGAGCGTTTTCCTTGATTCTATCTGGTTTAACCGATTTAGGAATGACGCCAAGCCCCCTTTGCCAAGCCCAGCGTAAAATTACCTGGCTAAAGGAGCGATCTAATTTTTGGGCTATCCGGCCAATGACTTGATTTTTCTTCAATCGACCGCGGGCCAGAGGACTGTAAGCCATCAGCTGGATTCCCCACGCGGCGGCCAGGGGCGGCAGATCGGCCCGAACGCGCAAGGGATGAATCTCCATCTGCCAGACCTGAGGCGAAAGACCGGTCTCCTCCACCAAGGCTAAAAGCTGGGTGGGGGAAAAATTAGCGACCCCGATGGAACGCGTTAACCCCAAAAAACGCGCCTGGGCTAAGGCCCGCCAAGTCAAACCACTTTGGCGCGTTGGCCAATGGATGAGGGTCAAATCGAAATATCCCAGGCCCAAATTGTCCAAACTTCGTTTCATGGCCTCCTGGGGGCCTAACCACCCCTGTTCGTCATTCCAAATCTTACCCACCACAAAATAATCTTCCCTTTTTAAGCCACTGGCCATGAGGGCCAGACCCAGGGATTTTTCGTTGTGATAGACCGAGGCTGAGTCAAAAAGACGATAGCCCGCCTCCAAGGCGGCGCTCACCGCTAGCTCGGTCTCCGCCCCTTCCCTAGGCCCCCATAAACCAAGGCCTAAGCGGGGCATGGACAGATTATTGTTTAAAACCGTCTCGCCCGACCAACCTGTTTCCACGATCCACCTTTTAAGACCTAACCCGAGTTTCGCAGTTATTTTATTTTGACACCATAACCCATTGATAATATTAAAAATTTTTAAAACCATCTGTATTACCTAACTTGGCGGTATCGGATCCAAAAAAATTTTACATGGGTATAGCGATCACGTGAGGAAATAAATTTTTCCAGCAGTTTTAAGCGATCACGTGAGGAGCCTTATATTTCAAAGGGAAAATAATTTTAGCTTGTTTAGCGGTCTTACCAT
>JAISYP010000147.1 GCA_031269825.1 Deltaproteobacteria bacterium | reverse complement strand
TAGACAATATAAAATATCAATAAATATTGTTTGAGCGCAAGAATTATGTTTTGAAAAATATTTTAACGAACTAAGAGAGAGAGAGAGAGAGAGAGAGAGAGAGAGAGAGAGAGAGAGAGCAAGAACCATGCCAACATTTTCTGGCCCATTATCAAGGAATTATTGATATAATTATTAAAGTGAGTCATAAAAAAATTTGCCTCAAGCCAAAACTAAAACTTAAAAGTTGGAGTTTCTCGACCACTGGCTAAAAAAACCAAAACTGGTCAGCGCCGGCCGAATTTTGGCTGACAATCCGAGATGGTGTTTCAGCCCTTCAAACTAGTTTATCTTGTTCGGTCTTAAACAACCAACCGAGATTCCACCTGTCGCTTTCCTCCAACAGAGTCGAGTGGACGTTGATATTAGGCGATGGAGTAAGGCGATGATGTCGATTAGCTGATTAAAATCCAGTTTATGGAATATCTTAGTCCCTTTTAGTAGAACCAGCAATTTTCCATAACTGGCGCGGTCTCCGGCGCGCCGCTTAGGTTCAAGACCATGACCAAGCGAGGAATTGATCATGAGGCCTAATGGGGCTTAACTCTATCTCCCAATCCCAGGATAATTCTGGGCGGTAATCCCACCCGGGCTATCTCAATCTCGCCCATCTCGCCCGCCAACCGAGTTATTTCTTTAAAAAAATCAGTAACTTGTCCTTAAAATCCAAAATTCCATGTTCTGGGCGCTTAATTATGTTACATTTTATTTCTTAAATTTTTGGCTGTCAAGTTTTTTCTCGCCATTCTTCATAGTCCCGTTTTTCTCTCCAATCCATATTGAATGGATTAGCTCCAAGGGTACTCCAAAGACGCTCGAAAGCGAGCGACCTTGCCAAAAAGTCGTTCCTATGAAGGCTAGCGCTCCGCCTGGCGAGGAGATCCAGAACTCCTATTATTCGACAGATTCTTTCAAGGCGCCGAAAAGTCAGGTTATTTTACTTTTATTGATGATTTAGAAGTAAATCCCTCCAATAACGCCGTGTTATACAAAGTTTTTGTTTATCCGAAATTTTTGTTTAAGTATCGGATTTTACGGCAATTTTTATTTCAATAATTCGGATAAAATTTTTCTTGTTGAAAGGGGGTAACCTATCCAAGCCCCGTGGGTTATCATTATAGTGGCTTACTATATGATAAATTAGATAATTATTATATATAATTTGATCAACAGGCAGGAACATGGTCAACATCCCATTTCAAATTTTATCCGAAGGATTATCCCGTCAAAGTGTGGAATTAAGCCACTTGGAGCTAAACATTCGGATGAACAAAAAGTCCGGATAACGCGGCTTATCCGACGTTTCGGATAAGCCGCGGAGCGGGCCATAAGGCTCATAGTTGTGAGTAGAAAGGTTTCCTTTGGAACACATGGATCGGCCGGGCGCGAGTACCGCCAAGTAATGTGGACAGCCTGGCGGACATTAGAAAAGGATAAAAAATCCTTCTTTAACTTTTTAATCGACACGCGAATAGCCTATTGTTCAGGGAAAGAAACCCCGTCCTTAATACACCATGGGAAAACGGTTCCGGCGCGTTATAGGGAAGAGGCGCTAGAGAACTTTAAGGTTGAGAAAGAAGGCGACGCGATGGCCCAAGCTAGGAATAAGAAGGAAGCCGAAGCGAAAGCTTCGGCGGGGAAGAGCGCTACTAAGTCTAACGATTAATAAGGGCTTAAAACCTCGCCCTCTTTAGTCTCCCCATTGGCCGACCATATTACCCTCCTTAGATTAAGCCTCAGCCAATATAAGCTTGCCCCATAATTACTCATGGTCGGTATTGTGACTGAAGTTTAAGGCTTTGGACTCAGTTCAAGGTCTTTGGCTAAGATGTTGGGCCTGGATATAAATTCAAGCCAGAAGGTCTGGGTTAGCCCAAAAGCGTCTATCCAAAACCATGAAATTCCAAAACCCCCTAATTTCATGAGGAAAGCCTTGATACATAAGGACTTCAGGGGGTTTATCCGAGCCTAAATCCACCCCAATATTGTCCAAAACCAGAGCTAAACAGAGTCGCCATCACACCAGGACTAGGAGCTATAGAGAGGTATTAAAGGTCTGATCAGGACAATCATCTGGCCACCAGCGCCGGGAACCTCAACAGCCTCGCCAAAAAAATCACCCATCCAGAATCAAGAATGACGCCTGGCCAATCCAACCAAAACTGGTCTGACCCTCCCCGGCGACAGCGCAATAGTAAGATTTTGGGACAAATGAGAAAATCAGGTCAAGCCGTCAGATTTGTGAAGTCTTGGCCTGAAGCCACTTTTAACTGGTTTTAAGACCGCGTGAACGGTTACGATCTTATAGGAAAAATTACCGACCTTGAAAATAATATTAAAGTCATTAGGAATAATAACGTCAGTTTTGACGACACTAGCGTGACTATTGCCGCCACTAACGCGAGTATCGCTGACCTTAAGGAAAGTAACGCCGACCCTGACAAAAAAAGATGAGACGTTCACCTCAATTGAGAACTCTTTAAGTAGGTCTTACCAGCTTATTCGTATTGTATTTGGTAATTGTTGTCGCTTATTTAAGCGTTTATTTTCTTATCTAATTCTTTTAATAAATAACAAATTCTTAATTAAGTATATTTCACTTATTTTATTCAATATTTAGATCTAAAAGAAATGTTCTTAATGTTTAATTTCTTAATTATTTTATCGTTTAATGACTTTATTTCATGTTAGATAAACTATTAAAGTTACTTTTACTGCTTATATCAATAATTTAAATTAATTTATACTATTATAGTTTAAGTTAATCATACTTTTCAACAACTAAATACTTTTTTAATATTATAATTATTATTAAAAATTTATAATTTTATAGTCATAACTTGATAGCTAAGATATAATTAATTACTTAAATAATCAGCTTTTTAAAGATAAATTATCTAGCAACAAATTATTAATTTCATTAATTTATACTTATGATTATTGAATGTTTGAATTTTCGAGATATCATCATAATTGATGGTTTTAAGAAAACCTTAGTATAAGATAAAACACCAAGTAAAAAAGTATTTGTTACACTAACTTATCAATTTTATTTTTAAATTTTGACTTTCACGCGGCCATTAAGATTATGAAGAACGACGATGACAGGTCACTTCATGTCCATCTTGTGTTTTCACTATTTAAGAATAGCTATTTAGTTTTTTTTATTGTTTTATTAACCATAATTATATTTAATTTTACCTTTGATGATGAAACTCGCTCCTTACGCTCAGCCCCTCGCCATTCTCACGCGCCCCGGCCAAGGAGCCGTGGCTGGAAGCGTCGCGAGATTATTGGTGGAAAGGCTACGCGCCTGGTCATTGGTGGGCCCAGCTGGACAGGTGGAATTATCGTTGAATTCCTTAAATTTTGAATTATTTGCGCTTTATTTAACTATTTTTAACTAAATATGTTCTATATCAAAATACTTTAGGTCTAGATAGCTACAATATCATCAATCTCCATCCCTTAGCCCAAGAGCTGGATCCGACCTTCCGGCCACAGTCATGGGGTTGACCTTTCGGTCGGAAACCATAAAACCGGCGCTCGAAGCCTTAGGCCAATGGCTTGGGGACGTCTTCAGCCTCACCGGAACAGCGGTGGCCAGCCTCCCCAGTGGGGCTAAAACTGGCTCTCGCTTTTAACGAAGCGCCATCCACGGAACCTTTGACAGTCGGGCTTTTAGAAGATTGACCATGGTTGTGAGAAAACTGGCCAATGTCACTCCCAAGCGAAACCAAAATTTTCGCTGTATTAGGCTACGTATAATAGCCACCATCGGTGGACTAGAATTAACGATCCGAGATCTTTATTGTTGACAATTCGGGGACATTCTCATCCCCGGCCATCCATTTAATCTGGAATTCCCTCAACTATGGGGGCAACTATGGGGCCCTGATAATTTAAGGATAACCCTATTCCACCAAGCCGGGAAGGCCCCGCCCAGCTCCACTTGAGCGATGAAACTGGGACAATCTACGCTAAATTTAAACTTACTGGCGTGGAGATAAGGTAATTTTATGGGGAATAAAATCCGATTCATTGATAAAGACAACTAAACAGCCATCCAGAGCGCCCCTTACATCAAGATGGCCGGGCTCCCTTTGGCGGCCTAAGAATATGTCCGTCAACGGCCGCTCGGCCATCGAGTGGATCCTCGACCGGTATCAAGTTAAGGTGGATAAAGCTAGCGATCTCAATAACGACCCCAATGACTGGGCCAAAGAACCAAAAAAAACCGTTACATATTGGAGCTTTCGTTACAAATCATCTCGGTGAGCTTGGAAACCAGAAAAATTGGGAAAGCCCCGCCGAGTTTAAAATTTTGAGAGCTTTTTTCGTCTATTCCCAGTCGCGCCCCAGGCTTCTAAGTTTTAGGCTGGCCTGATTGGCTGGGGAGTTACTTTGGCCCGCGCCTTTTATCATTGATTTACTCTTTAATTTGTGATATTCTGAACATAACAGATATAGGATTTTCGTCCTATAAATTATTATGACCTCATTTTGAAAGACCACTTTAATGGAAACATCCCCAGAAATCCTCATTGGCAAAATCATCGTCCTGTTAGGCCTATCCGTTGGTTTAATTTATTTTGGCCTCCGCCTAAAAATGCCGGCCATTGTCGGCTTTTTAGTCACGGGAATCTTGGTTGGCCCCCACGGCTTAGGTCTCATCAGCGACCCAGCCCAGGTGGAAAGCCTATCCGAATTGGGCGTGGTTTTACTCCTTTTCACGATCGGCCTGGAGTTCTCCATCCAGAGTTTAATGAAGATGAAGAAACTAGTGCTTCTGGGTGGCAGTCTCCAGATGCTTCTGGGGACTGTCGCTTTCTTCCTCATCAGTTACGCTTTGGGTTTCGCCTGGAACACGGCCATCCTTTTTGGGTTTCTATTTTCCCTTTCCTCGACGGCCATAGTCCTAAAACTACTCCAAGAAAAAGGCGAAATGGACGCCGCCCATGGCCGAGGGGCTTTTGGGGTGCTGATTTTCCAAGATTTAGCCGTGGTGCCAATGGTTCTGATCCTGCCCATGTTGGCTGGAAAAAGTGGTGGCGACCCCATCTATATGGTCTTGGTCAAAGTCGCCGCCATCTTGGTTTTAGTGGTGGTCATGGCTAACTGGGTCGTGCCCTGGGTCATGAAAAAAATCGCCGCCACTAAAAGTAACGAGCTATTTATGTTCGCGGTGGCCTTAATCTGCCTTGGCACGGCCTTTTTGACGGCTGAGGCGGGTTTATCCTTGGCTTTAGGGGCTTTCATGGCTGGGTTAGTCATCGCCGGTTCCCCTTACGCCTACCAAGCCATTAGCTCCGTGATGCCCATGCGCGACATCTTCACCAGCCTTTTTTTCGTCTCCATTGGCATGAAGATGGACACCAGATATTTACTCAACAACCCCTTTTTGATCATTGGCCTAGCTTTAGGCGTGATGATTTTAAACGCCGCGACCACGGCTTTGGCCATGAAAGCCGCTGGCCTACGCGGCCGCGTGGCTATCATGGTCGGGTTCGCCTTGTGTCAAGTCGGGGAATTCGCTTTTGTGCTGGCCAAAACGGGGGGCGATTTAAATCTTCTGGATGACACGACCATGGTCGCCTTCCTTAATGTCGCGGTTCTAACTATGGCCATGACGCCTTTAGCCTTGGAAGCCGGTCGGAGGGTAGGTCCTTTTTTTGGGGCCATGGAAAAACCTTTCGCGGGCTCCATAGATGGTCACAAGGAAAACCACGCCGTGGTCATTGGTTTTGGGGTGGCTGGACAAGCCGTGGCCAGGGCCTGTCGTCTCATGGGCCGCCAATACGCCATCATTGACATGAACCCAGGTAGCGTCCAAGCCTACCAAGCCCAAGGCGAGCCGATCATTTTTGGCGACGCGGTCAATGAGATCGTCCTGGAACACGTGGGTATCCATCGAGCGGCCATCCTAGTTATCAGTATCCCGGATCCCGTGGCCACCCGGCGCATCATCGCCCAGGCTCGTCTATTGAGTCCCCATCTTTATATAGTGGCCCGCACCCGGTTTTTAATGACGGGCGATCTTTTAAAACGCTTAGGGGCCAATGAGGTTCTCGCTGAGGAGTTTGAGGCGGCCCTAGCCGTTTTTGACTCCACGCTAACCTTTTTCCAACTTGACCGCCCAGACATTGTCACCCAGCTCGCCCAGGCCCGGGAATGTGGCCCGACTAATTTTCACACCTCCGTCACGGCCTTGGTTCCCCCCCCGGCCAACCAGACGGGAGCCACCTCCCCCTCGGCCGCCCCCGCCACCGGCGACTCCGCGACCGGCGCGGAAGTCGCCCCCCAAGCCTCGGGGCGCGGGGCAGAGCCTAGCGAGTCTAATCCCTCAAACCATTAAGGAAACCACGTCTTCTAAGACCCGCGCCTGGCTCATTTTTGTTTTTTTGATCCTATCTAACCTTTCTTCTTCAAGGGTTAAAGAATTTTAACCCTTGAAGAGACTGATTTTCATGTTATTGTCTTAAACATGATAAATCATCTTTTTAGTTCAATATTTAAGCGTTTAAAGATCTATTTTTTATAAAATCAGCTAAATACAGCTGACAAAATATACTAAAAGTTGACGATTGACTTAGTTAACTGACTTAGTCGACTGGCTGGGCCGACTATCAGCGTGGATAATTATCATATCTTCTTGGATAATGATCTTTACCGATCCGCCTAGCTGGCTAATTTGTCCCAAAGCCCTTTTAGTCGACGACCCAAAAAACTCGAATCGATGGGCGACCATCTTCTTACCATGGTTGTCTCAGATAAAATCTAACAAATTCACGCGAATATTATGCCAAAGAACGCGGAATCGTTAAAAATTATTTGGGCTTCTCAGGTCTGGCTGGTTTTTTTTAACTTTATTTTTGGCCCTGTTTCCAGTATAATTCATTTTCCCCCGTCTTGTGGGCCGTAGGGCCTCAAAAGCCGTTTTTTAAAACTGAGCTTTGGGGCCGCGGACGTTTTCTCGTCAATGAGGCAATTTTTATGGCCGATGGTCTGTTGCTAGCTGACAAACGAGAGCTAATCCGACGCGAGCTTATCTACTATCTAAAGGTGACGGATCTTCTGAATAGCCAAGAAATCGGTCGGATGGTGGATATTCACGCCAAAGGGTTGTTGTTGATGGGTTCCACGGCTCTGACTATTGGCCACGACTACGTTATTAGTCTGGAATTACCTAAGGCTTTGCGAGAAAGAGGCGCCGCCAATATCGTGGTCAAGGCGCGATCCGTTTGGTGTCGACCTAGCCAAACCCAGCCTTATCTGGAAAATGGGCTCATGTTCATCGATCCAAGCCAGGAGACCGAGGCGGCTATCGAAAACCTTATCCAGATTTTCGCCATGCCTAGTGGCACGATGAGTTTTTAATGGTTCCTTAGGGGAACTAACTTACCATGACCCATATCCTGACTATCGCTGAAAATTCCGCCTCTCGCCTTAACCAAGTTCAGGCGGGTTTCCTCGCCCCGCAAGAGTTATCCTCCAATGACTTGACCGTGGTCTATGTCATCGCGGCCGCCTGTTTGTTAGCCATCATTGTGGCCGTGGCCATGTACAAGTTTCGCCTTAATAAGCGTTTTCAACGAAAGCGAGGCTGGTCGTCCATCACCAACGCTCAGGTTATCTGGGAAATCCTGACCAAAGCCGTCGCCCGACAAGCCAACTTCGCCATGGAGATCTACGACGCCAATCGCGCCATTAATTTTCACGGCGTCTTAGAAAAGATAGACGATGACCAAAACCTAGTTCTGTCCCTGTCTGACACTCCCTCAGCCGAAGCCAATTTCGCGGATCTACCGGGCGTTATTCATATAAACTTTCGCCCCGCCCCGAAAGAGTTGCTGGAGCATTACCAGTTCTCCACTAAAATCATCGCCAATCAATTTGTTAAGCGTAACGGCTGGCGGGAAGCGCAACTTCTCCTACCCTTGCCTCAGATCCTCACCTCCGCCCAAAGAAGAAGTTTTTTGCGCTTAAAACCGGCCGACCAGTTCGCCTTTAATTGCCAACTCAACATCGCGCCTGAAGGCGACATTCCCCATCTAGAGGCTTTAGAAGAGATCGGCGTGGGGGAAATCTTGGACATCAGCATTGGGGGAGCTCAATTGAAACTCCCCCCAAACGTGACTTTGCGGGAAACCCAAAAATT
Organism: Deltaproteobacteria bacterium; assembly: GCA_031269825.1. Classification (GTDB taxonomy): domain Bacteria; phylum Desulfobacterota; class Desulfarculia; order Adiutricales; family Adiutricaceae; genus JAIROO01. The sequence continues at coordinate 15,789 of JAISYP010000147.1, read as the reverse complement.
TGTGGGGGTCATGAAGTTACCTTTGGCGGATCTAAACGTGGAAATCAACGACCCGACGTTGGTTATTCTGATCCAGATCCTCTCCCAAGAGTTTGTTAAGGAATCCCCCCAATTTGGCCAGCGAGCCCATTGCTGCCTTAGAGCGCGTTTTTTAGGCCGTTATGTGTTCGAAAAGGCTCAAAACACTTGGATCTATCGCGGGTTAACCCAATCGACTTTGGAGGATTTGGCCTACTGGATGCAGGCTTACCAAAGATACGTCATCAAAAAACAATCCAATCTCCTGCCGCCTGATGAAAGTCGGCACCGTCCACCCAATATGTTCCCCGCTATCCCCCCCAAACGCCCCAAACCGCGGGAAGATTAGGAGTTTAAAGCTAACTCATGGGCCTATTGAAAGGAACCCCGACCATAAGCCGTTATCGCCTGCTCGACGCCCCTTTGGAGTTAACCGACGCGTTTGTTCAGGAAAAACTTCAGCGTCACGGCTTTGTGGACATCGAAACCACGGCCGAGGAGACCAGCCTTGGTTGGGTGGAATTCTTAGATCCCCGAGCCACCAATTTTGATCCTCACGCCTGGCGGTTTGGTGGTTTTCTAGCCTTTACGGCCAGAATCGACTCTCGGCGTCTGCCGAACAAGATCCTGAACCGTTATTACCTCATTGAGGAGGCTAAATTCGTCGCCGAGACCGGCCGTAAACCCAACGCTCAGAAAAAAAAGGAAGTCAAAGAATCCTTAAGGCTAGAGCTTTTAAGGCGCTGTCTTTTGGACACGGATCTTTTGGAGGTTCTTTGGTTTACCAAGGAGCGAGAGATCTGGCTAGGCGGGGCGGGGGAAAAGAAAAGACAAGTTTTTGAGGATCTGTGGGAAAAGACCTTTGGCCTGGCCGCCCGACTGTTGGCGCCCATCACCATGGGGCTGGAAATGGTGACCAAGGAACAGGCCACGGAGTTGTTAAAGACCATCTCCACCTCGCTGTGGGAAGATTAAAGCTCCCCGGCGGTTTCAGCCACGGTTATTGGGTTACGAGCCAAACCCAGTTTTTTTCGCTGGCCTGGTTTTTCTTTTCATGGTTTTTGGTTCTTCTCGTCTTAAATGGTTTTTGTTTTAGCCCCTATTAACCTCATACGAGGGGAGGAATTGGTTCTTGTCCCAGAATTACCCGGAAAACGTCGATTTTTTAGATCTCTGGCTAGAAAAAATGTTCCTCGGCCAAGAGTTTTTGACCTGGCTGTGGTTAGCCTCGGAGATTGACTGCCTCTTCCCAGGGCCAGGCGACTCGGACGTGGAAGTGCGGTTTGAGAAAAGACTAGTTTTGGAAACTGGTCAAGGTCAAAACCGTAGCCAAGTGGTCTGCCAAAACCCCGACCGCGACTGGACGGAGGCTTTTGTGGCCTTAGGCGTGGACAAGAAAGTTGTCCAAGCCCATCTCAACATCCGCACGGAACTTTTTGAGTGCGCCTTAAACCTGCCGGCCGACACCTTAGCCCCCCAGTCGGTCAAAATGAAAGCGACCGCGGCTTTCACGGAAGATGACGAGCCCAAAAGCCAAATCGCCAAATTCCTTAGCCAGGTCTCTTTAATGTCTTCTTTGCGGACGATCCTCGATTTTCTGTTCCACAGCTTTTTAAAAATACGCCTCTCCAACGACTGGAGCGCCAAGGAATTGCCGCGCTTAAGGGAGTTCCTAAAGCCTTGGATCATCTCCCGGGAAAATTCATGATTCGAGTTTTCTTCGCTCTTTGGTATTGGCCTATTTTTTTTGTCCTAACCGTTTTGGCTGGCTTGGTCTGCCTATTGGTTAGTCTATTTTCCAAGCGAGCCAGCCGAATCATCTGTGGCCAGGTCTGGGCGACCATTGTCCTTAAGCCGGCGGCCATTACCATTAAGGTTCATGGCCAGGAAAATCTTCCCCCCGGCGGTGGCTTCATCATCTTCGCCAATCACCGCTCTTTGCTGGACATCCCCACGGTGGCTATGGCCACGAAACGACCGATCTCTTGGGTGGCTAAAGCCGCTCTAGGCCGGATTCCCGTCTTTGGTTGGGCCTTAAAAAGAGGTCATCTGCTGGTGGATCGGGGTGGCGGGGCGGACGCGGCGAAAAAAATGCTCAAAGAAGCCTCGACGCGTTTGGCCGCTGGGGAAGTGATGGCCATTTTCCCGGAAGGCACCCGCAACAAAACCGAGGCCCCGTTATTGCCCTTCAAAAAAGGGGCTTTTATTCTGGCCAAACACACTGGGGTTCCGCTAGTTCCCCTGATCATCCTCAATTCTGGAACCCTCTGGCCTGCGGGGGCCTATCTCCCCAGAACCGGTCAAATTAAAGTGGCCATTGGACAACCTTTGGTGGCCGAGGACAAAGAATCCTTGGGGCGACTGGCCGATAGAGCCAGCCTAGCCCTACAGACTCTCTATCAGGAGCTAGAAAACCAATCGCCTAACCAATAAACCAGACAGCCGCCAACCGTTTTTTGATTGGCTTAAAAAAATAATCCATTAAAATCAAGCTCTTAACTTCAAGCGGCCAAATCGCTCCGACCAACGGCCGCAAGTCCCCTAGCCTATTCAATAACTGATGGCTTGGAAAAACCCTAGATCAAAAATAATCGTCAAGTAAAAGAGTATTAATATCAATATGTTATCCATTAGGATTCCTGAATTTTGGATTTTCGCGATACCATCAATAACTACTTGAATTTTATACTAAATTTTCATTTTCCCCATAAATAATACATATGGAAAAGATATCTTAACCCGAGTTGAAAAAATATTTGGGAATAAGTAAAATTACATTGTAATTTCAAATACTTACTTTTTTATTGGGGGCTAACCAGAATCATTATTTTTCCGGTTTTAATCATGAGAACCGCGCGAAAAGCCTCGTTTAAGGGAAATATTTAAGTAAAATAGTATTAATTTCAATAAGTTATCAATTAGGATTCTTGAATTTTTAACTTTTCGCGAGGCTCAATCATGACAACTTCTGAGTAAAATTTGGCCTGGTAACTAAACATGCCTATTTTATGGCTCACCAGTCAAATTTTTTTCTTGCCGAAAAATTTTTGTCTTTGAAAAATATTTTAAGTTTACAATTTAGCCAAATATAATCAAATAATCCGTATTAATATCTTATAATAACCTAACCTTAGGGACGAAAATTTTCGACTTTAAAATTTATTTAATGATTTCAAAGTGTTATATTCTAACTCCAGGTAACAAAAAAATTTTCCTTCCCAGTATAATTTTTGTCCACATTTTAGCATATAGATCTGTGATCAGATGTTTCTGAGAGGAGCGCCGGAGGTCGCGGCTAACGCGAAGAAAAAAAAGCGAAAAAACGGGCTACTTGGCCAGAGCCACCAGGATAAACAGCCAGCTAAGGCGGATAATTAGATAATTATTCGGCGTTTGGGAGCTATCAAAGATATAGTAAATAAATATCTGGGTAAAAATATTCTTTTTACCAATACAGATGAATGGAGCGACGAACAACAGGCAACTAAAAAAATTTTCCTTCCCTGTTAAATTTTTGTCAAAATTTTGGAATATAGATTATGTGATTAGATGTTCCTGAGAGGAGCGCCGGAGGTCGCGGCTAACGCGAAGGGAAAAACGAAAAAACGGGCTACTTGGCCAGAACCACCAGGATAGACGGCCAGCTAAGGAGGATAATTAAATAATTATTGGGCGTTTTAGAGCCATTAAAGATATGGAAAATAATTACCTTGGTAATAATATTCTTTTTACAAATATAGATGAATGGAGTAACGAACAAATTATACGTATATATAGATCGCCATTTCATGTTGAGGAGGATTTCAAGCCAATGAAAAATATTACGCGTCAAACTTTCCGAACTGTTAGACATTTTACCGAGAACATGATATTGGTAAATTCCCTTAGCGCGCTCTCACTTTCCAGCCAGGGTTCCGGTGACTTAAGGCCCGCCGGCCTCATCCCCACGCCCTGGAATAAAGGCCAAACTAAAACCATGAGTCTTTTTGACCAAATCCCAACCAGTGACTCACCACCGACTAACCAGTCGTCTACCCCTGAACAAGCCGCTGAACTGGCTCAACCGAAGGTCATTTTCAGCCAAGTTAGCGACAAACCTAGTTTACAAGGCCGTCCTGTCCGGATCCTCCACGCCTCTGACTGGCACCTGGGCCGTTCCCTCAATCGAATCCGTCGCCGCCATCAGGAACAGACCCAGTTCCTGGACTGGCTGGTGGAGATCCTCCAAGAGCAAAAGATTGAGGTTTTGCTGGTCGCTGGGGATATTTTCGACAGCGCCAACCCTTCTTTGGCTAGCCAGGAGCTTTATTACAATTTTCTGCATAAAGTCAGTCAATCTGGCCTCCAAGACGTGGTGATCATCGGCGGCAACCATGACTCAGCGGCCTTTTTAAGCGCCCCGGCCAAACTGTTAGAATTTTTCCATATCCACGTGGTGGCCGCCCCAGAGAACTTAGCCGAGGAACTACTCGTCCTCAATGACGCCAACAATCAACCCTACCTGGTGGTGGCCGCGACCCCTTTTTTAAGGGATCGATATTTAAGAACCGCTCAAGAAGGCGAAACCATCCAGGATAAAGATCGTCGTCTCATTGAGGGCTTAATGGAGCATTACGCGGCTATCGCCCAATTGGCCCAAGAAAAACAAACTCAGTTGGGCGGCTCTATTCCAATTGTTGGCCTGGGCCATCTTTTCACGGGGCGGGGGCAAGTCACCACCGACGACGACGACAACGACGGGGTGCGCGCTCTATACGTGGGCTCGCTGTGTCAAGCTCCCGCCGAGAAATTTTCCGAGGCTTTTGATTACCTCGCCCTAGGTCATCTCCATCATCCCCAAAAAGCCGGCCGGGAGACCATCCGCTACAGTGGCTCGCCGATGATGATGAGTTTTTCGGAAAAATCCGCCAAAAGTCTTCCCATCGTTACGCTCGGGGGGGGAAAAATAGAAATTGAGCTTTATCCCATTCCGGTTTTCCAGGAACTGATCCAGCTCAAAGGAACGAAAAACGAGCTTTTCGAGGCCATTAACCGGCTAAAAAAAGCTGGCTCTAAGGCTTGGCTAAAGGTTGTCCATAACGGGGACGAGGTTTTGGCTAATCCTAGAGACGTTTTTGAGGAAGTCTTAAAGGGCGGGAACATGGAGCTAATTACCATCATCGACGAGCGAGCCAAACAACAATTTCTTAGCCAAGTTCGGCCGGTCAAAGACCTCGCCGAAATGACCGTTCACGAAGTCTTCGCGCTTCTATTAGATCGAAAAGACATTAAAGAACCCGACCGCTGGGAACTGATCAGCGCTTACCAAGAAATTGTCCTCGCCCTGGCCGAAGAAGGCCAAGCGATCGATTAACAAAGAAGGCCAACATGCGTTTATTAAAATTACGGTTCAAAAACCTTAACTCCCTAGTCGGGGAGTGGGAAATCGATTTCAGGAAACCCGAGTATACCTCGGAGCGGCTTTTTATCATCACCGGCCCCACCGGTTCTGGCAAAACCACCATTTTAGACGCCCTGTGTCTAGCTCTTTATGGCCAAACCCCCAGACTCAAGACAATTTCAGAAAACACTAACGAGATCATGTCACGCCAAACCGGCGATTGCTACGCCGAGGCCACTTTCCAGGCTCAAGGCGGAACTTACCGAGCCAGTTTCCGGCAGCGCCGAACCGATAAAGCCCCTAAACCATTTGAAAGGTCCCACCAGGAAATCGTCCTCGACGACACCGGGGAAATCCTGGAAAACTCCATTAATAACAAACTCGCCAAAGTCACCGAGTTAGTAGGCATGGATTTTGATCGTTTCACCAAATCCATCCTCCTAGCCCAAGGCGGGTTCGCGGCCTTTTTAGAAGCTAAACCCGAAAATCGCTCCCAGATCTTGGAACACATCATGGGCACGGAGATTTATGGCCGAATCTCCGCCCTCGCCTTTCGCCGAGCGACTGACGCCGCCAATGATCTGAAAATATTGGAAACTGAGCTGGCCGGCTTAGAAATCTTAACTGACGACCAAAAGGCCGAACTAGAGGCTATGGTCACGAAATTAAGAGAGCGAGACGAGACTATAGACAAACAAGCGCGAAAAGACCGACTGGCCCTAAACTGGCGTCAAAAAATGAGCCAGCTCCGGGAAGAGTTGGCCAGCCTCGCTCAAAAAAACCAAACGGTGGATCAAGACATAGAGGCTTTTAAACCCCTAGCCGAAAAGTTAATCTGGGCGCAAAAGGCCCTGGAACTGGAAAGCTCTTACGAAACCTTACGGGGGTTAAGACAAACCCAGGAAAAAGATAACCAAGCCCTAGACCTCGAGCGACAGCGAACCGCTAGTTTAACTGGGGAGCGAGAACAAGCCCAAGTCAAGAGCGAAGAGGCCGAACAATCTATAGCCCAGAAAGAAGCCAACCGCCAAGCGGCTCGCCCGGTCATTGAGCGAGCCAAAAATCTAGATCAACAAGTGGCTGACCTCTCGGAGCCCCTCAAAGTCCAAGCCCAGGAAGTCCAAAAACTCCAAGCTCGCCAGACTGGGCTCGAGAAAAAACTAAAAGACGCGCGAAACGATCAAGCGCGTCTAGAAAAGGATCTGACCCAGACCCTTAATCAGCTCCAACAAAGAGCGGCTGACCAAGCCTTAGGCGAAGATCTGGCCGGGTTGGAACATGAGGCCGATTTTCTGTCGAGCGCTTTAAAACAAGTCCAGACCGCCCAAAAGGAACTGGACAGGACAAAAGAAAGTCTAGCCACCATTGAGCTAAACCGTCAAAAAGCTAGCCAAGCTCGGGAGCTTAGTCAAAACGCCTTGGCTAACCTAGAAAAGGAAAAAAGCCGCCTTAACGATAGCTTAGAAGAGCTAACGCGGCCCAGTCGAGCGGACTGGCGCCTTCGGGAAGAAAAGGCCCAGGAAAATCTTTTACTTTTAACCGAGGCCAAAGACCAAGACGCGAAAATAGCCGCTCTAAAAGATACTGGCCAAGACTTTTTAACCCAAAAAAAGGCCCTCACGCTCCAGGTGACCGACCACAGCCAAGAAGAGGAGCGTTTAAAGCTAACCAGCGCCGCTTTAGAAAAACAAGTGGAGCTTTTAACGACCAATCGCGATTTAGCCCAATCCGTGGCTTCCCTTGAGGCTAGGCGCGCGGAACTTAAGCCTGACCAACCTTGCCCTTTGTGTGGTAGTCTCGACCACCCTTACGCCCTGGGCGCGCCCGCGCTTTTAACCGAGGCGGACAGAGATCTGGACACGGCTAAAAGCGAATTTAAAAAAAACCAAACCAACCTTACCACTCTCGCCAAAACCTTGGCCGACAAAAACGCGCGATTAAAATCTTTGGACTTTTTAATCGCCAATAACGACCAAGAGAAGGATCAACTGGCTAAACGTCTTTTGGCGGCGCTGGCCTCGGCCCCGCCAGACTGGAACTTACCCAGCGCTGGCGACCCCCAATTAGCCGAGCGACTAGCCCAACAGCTAGAGCGAACCCAAACGGAGCGAGCGGCCATCCGCGAGCGTTTGGCCAAGGCGGATCAATTAGCCGAAGAAATAGCCAAATTGACCGATAAAAGCCAAAAAGCCCAAAAAGAGCTGGCTATTTTTCAGAGCCGAGAATTGGAAACCACTCTGGGGCTAGAGACAACCAACGCCGATATTAACCGCCTGACCCAAACCGCCCAGGATTTACAGGCTCAAGCCCAGGAAAGGACAAGCGCCCTCACCGACAAACTGGCCCCTTATGGTTACCCGGATTTGGCCAAACTAGAGCTAAAAAAGATCATCAGCCAATTGCGAGAGCGTAAAGATCTTTGGCAAAAACTGAGCGCGACCAGGTTAGAGCTAGAAAAAAATCTCTTCGCCATCAATAACTCCCTGGAGACGGACACCGCCAATCTGGCGGTATTGACCAAAGATCTAGCCGAAAAAAACCAAGCCTGGGAAGTCTCACAGTCCCATCGGGCGGAACTAATGGCTCAGCGGCGGGAGCTATTGGGGGATTTGGATCCAGACACGGAATCTAAAAAACTTGAGCTAGAAGTTCAGACGGCGGAAAAAAACTTTAAAAACTTAGACCAACTCCGCCGAAATGTCGACACTAACCTTAAGATCAGCCAAGATAAGGCCCTGAACTTAGAAAAAGCCCTCCACGAGCGCCAAGAACAAATCGTGGCGGAGCTATCTTCGTTTAACGAAGGGCTAGTGGACAAAGGGTTCGTCGACGAGGCCACTTTTGTCCAGGCTCGTTCGCCGCGCGACAAACGCGAAAAGCTCATTAGCCAGCGAGACGAATTAGCCACCCGAAAAACTAATATCAGCTCCCTTATTAATGACAAAACGGAGCAATTGACCAAGGAGGAGGCCACCGCTTTAAGCGATTTGACGGAGTCGGAATTAACCGAAGCCATCAACGCCTCGGATCAAACCCTTAAAGAAATCCGCGAAGCCATCGGCTCTAATAAGGAAAAATTAGACATTGACCTTAAAAACCGGCGTTTATTCGAGACAAAAAGAAGTCAGGCGAACGACCAAAGAAGCGTCTGGCAGAGCTTGGATAAACTCAGCTCCCACATTGGCGCCGCTTCAGGAAAACCATATCGTCTTTTCGCCCAAAGCCTGGCCTTTGAAAGGCTCGTTCAAAACGCCAACGCCCAGCTTATTAAAATGTCCAACCGCTACCTCATGCTCCAAGATGAAAACACGCCTATGGAGCTCAATGTCATCGACAACGACCAAGGTGGGATAGTTAGACCCACCAAAAACCTCTCCGGCGGGGAGACGTTCCAGGTTAGTCTCGCCCTAGCCCTGGGGTTGTCCTTCATGGCTAGTGAAAACGTGGAAGTTAACTCCCTGTTTTTAGACGAGGGATTTGGCACCCTGGATGAGGACACCTTGGAATTGGCCCTGTCGGCCTTAACCGAGCTACCCCAAGCCGAGGGCAAAACCATTGGCCTCATCTCCCACGTCGCTGGGCTAGAACAAAGAATCGCCACCCAGATCCGCGTGACGCCCTTGCCGCCGGGTGGCCGCAGCCGTCTAGATGGCCCTGGTTGCCGACAACTCTAACCCTGGGCAACCAATATAAAATGGAAGCGCCCGCGGCTTAAAAACGCCTAGTCCCCCCAAAGCCTACACTTAAAGATCAACTTAAGGGTAGACTTAAGGGCGGACTAGCGATATTTGGATTCATTTTTTAGTTAAAATATTTTCTTCTTAATTATCATTGACGCGTTGGTCTACCGTTTAGCGCCTATCGTTTACCGCCTATCGTTTACCGCCTATCGTTTAACGTTTATCGTTTAACGAACAACTAACGCGCGCGGCGATTTAGAGTTAATACGCCGGGGAAGTGGCCATAACTGTCTAGATGGCTATCCTGAATGGCCAAAAATCGATCGCGCGTAATGACGTCAAAACTAATGACGAACTATTAACAACAAACTATTAACGACGAATATGAACGTGATAGCTTGGCGAAAAAACTTTCTTTGGCCACGTCGAATTCGCCGGGTTTCCGCGATAAGCGTTGACCAAATTACGTTTTTGTCTAGTAAGAGATAAGATTAACGCCTTCGCCTGTTCCCTCAAGATAGCCAAATAACCAGATAGCCGCCTTTAACCGCCAACGCCGCTTAAGACTTTTTTTTCGGTTGAATCCATTTAGCTAGGGTTCTAAAAAGCTCTTGGACATTGATGGGTTTGTTGATGTGGTCGCACATGCCAGCCTTTAAGCTTAATTCCCGATCACTGGACATGGCGTGCGCGGTCATGGCCACAATAGGTAGCGAGTCATGCCCCATCTCCCGGATTAGACGCGTGGCCGTGAAACCATCCATGACCGGCATTTGAATGTCCATCAAAACCAGGTCATACGGTTCCTCGCTTTTAATCATATCCACGGCGACGCGGCCATTACTCGCGATGGACACGTTAAACCCGGCGTTACCCAGGATCCGGCCAGCCACCAGTTGATTGACGTCATTGTCTTCCACCAATAAGATCCTGGCCCCCAGCGCGTCCTTGATCATCTCCTTGGCGGCGTCCATCGCGCCGCGGCTCTCCCGAGCCAATCGACGGCCAAAAAACTCCATTAAGCTGTTATGAAGACGAGAAGCGGAGATGGGTTTATCGAGAACCTTGCGCACGCCCAAAGATCGGGAAACGGGCAAAACTTCGTCGCGGTTAAAAGCGGTGACCATTATGATCGGCACCTGACGTAGGGAGCCCCACTTTTCCCGGAGAATCCGCACCGTGTCCAAGCCATCCAGATCCGGCATGCGCCAATCCACCACGACCAAATCAGGTAGCGACGGATGGTTTTCCAGGTAATTAATGGCTTCTTGACCGCCTCCACAAGTGATCACCTCAAAATCTTTCCGCCGAAGCTCTTCGGAAAGGATCTCCAAGGAAGTTTTATCGTCATCAATTACCAGAGCGCTCAACCCCTTAAAAGAGACCTGGCCGTTATTTTCCAATTCCTTGGGTTCAACGACCTTCAGCTTAATCGTGAAGATGAAGCGGCTCCCTTCGCCCAAAACGGACTCGCACCAAATTTGGCCACCCATCAATTCGGTTAGACGCTTAGAGATCGTTAGGCCCAACCCCGTGCCCCCATATTTACGGGTAATGGAGGTGTCGGCCTGGGAAAAGGCGTTAAAAAGGGCGCCCATCTGCTCGGTGGATAGACCTATTCCCGAGTCTTGAACCACGAACTCTAGCGTGGCTTCATCGCCTTCCCGACCGGCCAGACTAACTTTCAAGCTCACGCCACCTTTTTCGGTGAACTTAATGGCGTTGGATAAAAGATTGTTGAGAATCTGACTCAAACGCACCTGATCCCCTAAAAAGAAGCCGGGCGTATCCTTGGTCGCCGACCAACTAAAATCCAGTCCCTTGGCTTGGGCTTGCGCTCCTAAGAGTTTAAAGTTACCGTTAATCAAGGTTTCCAGCTTAAACTCGGTCATCTCCATCTCGAGTTTTCCGGCCTCAATCTTAGAAAAATCCAATATGTCATTGATTATGCGAAGTAAAGATTGAGCGGCCGCGGAGATTCTTTGCAGGTACTCGGCTTGTTGATCGCTTAAATCCGTCTGCGACGTCAGGTGAGTCAACCCCAGTATGGCGTTCATGGGCGTGCGGATTTCGTGGCTCATGTTGGCTAAAAACTCGCTCTTGGCTCGCGCGCTCTCCTCGGCCAACTCCTTGGCCCGGCGAGAGTCTCTCTCCAACTCGATCATCTTGTAAATATCTTGTTCCATCCGCTTCTGCTGGGTAAAATCCATGTGTCCACCCAACAGCCGAATCGCTTGCCCACGCGCGTCCCACTTGGCCACCCGAGCCACGTCGTATGTCCAGACGTAATGGCCCTTTTTATGCCTTAAACGCGTTTCGGTGGCGTAAACGATCGTCTGCCCATTGATGACCATTTCCATGCCCGCCGTGACGGCGGGCAGATCATCCGGATGGATCAGACTATCCCACTCGGCCAGAGTCTCTTCCAACTCCCCCCGCTGGTAACCCAGGAGATCGTAAAAGATATCGTTGTAAGTTATCCGGCCGCTGACCAGATCCAGATCCCAGGCGCCAATGCTAGCCGCCCGGAAAAACAATTCCATTTTTTCTTGGTTGTCGCTAAGATCGCGTTCCACGCGCTTTTGTCGGGTAACGTTGATCATGACCCCCAAAAGGCGCTTGGGGCGACCAGCCTCGTCGCTCTCCACCACCCGACCCCGATCCTGAGCCCAGACCACGGATCCATCCTGGAGTTTTAAGCGATATTCCGTCATGTACATGGGGGTTAGGCCTTGGCAGTGATCTATTAAGGCCTGATCGGCCTTCGCCAAGTCTTGAGGCAGGACAAAATTTTTCCGATCCGCCAGGGTATGACCCAGTTCCGCGGGCTCAAGGCCAATGGTTTTGGACAACAAAGGACTGTAAGTCACCTGACCCGTCTGGATATCGCAATCCCAAGCTCCCAGTTCCGCGGCCTCAATGACTAGAGCCAAACGCTTGCGTTCCAGATCCAAAGCTTTGGAAGCTTGATCTTTTTCCGACAACGCCTCCACTAACGCTAGCCGGGTAAGGTGGTTGTTATGGATATCCTGCACCACTCCATCAACGACGATGAACTGATTATTGGTTTCGGCTTCGGAACCAGTTCCAGGGCTATTTTCAGTTCCATTTTCCGCCGCGGCGGAAGCTTCGGCCGCGGCTCCCTCGCCAATATCGCAATGGAGACTAAACCAACGCCATTGACCCAGCCAATGGCTAAAAAGCCGAAACTCCATCTCTAAATGATCAATTTGACCTTGGAGAAGAGCGTCCAAACCCTTTAAAAAAAAACCAAACTCCTCTGGGTGAAGCCAAGTTTCCAAAAACTGTCGAATGGTGACGGGCGTTAACCCTAAATTTTGAGGACGACGATCGCCCAACAAGGACAAAAAGCTCTGGTTAACAGCCACCTGAGCCTTTTCCACATTATCACCCTTAAGTTTCAGCCGCCACAACCCAATACCGCTTAAAAAAAGGTTATTAGCCAGGCTGTCTAAAGAGAGATCCTGGAAAAAATTGCTGTTGAGGCCTTCGTCCATGAAACATAAACCTTGTCTTGACGCTGGAGGATAACGGCCACGCCTAGAATAACCTGGCTGGGGAAATATTAGCCAGGCGCGTGGTCTTAGTCGGTTGTGGGGAACTCAACTCGACCATCACAAGAAAAATAAGCCCTCAGGCTCTCAAATGGGAACCCATCGAAAGTCCTTGGCCCTTATTTATTATATATTAAAGTCCGAAAAAAGCGAATTTTCCCTCTTTTTAATATATGGCGCGCCTAACCCCCTCCAGCCTATCCAGACAATTTGTCGCTCGTTTTAACCGGTTTATCCAGCTTGGTTAGCTTAACCTGATAGCCCCGTCCCCGACATGAGCGCGTCAATGACCTCAAACCCGCCTAACCAAAAATCATCGTCCAACGGCCCCAATCCAGCTTCAGCCAAGATGGTTAACGGTGGGGCCGAACCACCCCGAGCCAATAGTTTCATGAGCCTTTGAGCCAGATCCGGGCCCTCTCGCTCGTAAACCCGCCAGAGGCTATAGACCAACAGCTGACCAAACGAGTAAGCGTAAACGTAAAATGGAGTATGGAAAATGTGCGGTATGGTCACCCATTCCCATCGAAACTCCTCGTTTAACGCCAAACTATCGCCAAACTGGGTGACCAGGTTATCCCAATAACTTTGGCAAATCTGGCTAACCGAGGCTCCTTCCTCGATCATCTCATGGGCGGTTATCTCAAATAGCGCGAAAAAGGCCTGTCGGCCAACCGTGGCGTAAGCGTCGTCCAACAGATGGAAAGTTAAGGCCTCGCGGTCGGCCGGGTCGGCGTTGGCTAGAAGTCTTTTGGCCAAAAGAAGCTCGCCAAAAGTGGAAGCGGTCTCGGCCAGGGGCAAACAGGCGTGGAACTGGAATAGATTTTGGTCTTTGGCCAACTGGCTGTGGGCCGCGTGCCCCAGTTCGTGGGCTAAGGTAAAAACATCCTGGGTTTGGCCTTTAAAGGTCATTAAAACCCAAGGCGTCATTTTAGGGGCCAGGGAAGCGCAGAAAGCCCCACTGGCCTTGCCTTGACGGATCTGGGCGTCCAGATGGTTTTGGCTAACGATATTTTGGGCCAACTGGGCCAATTGAGGATCAAAATCCCCAAAACACTTGGTCACCTCGTCCATGGCCTCGGCGAACGTCCACTGGCGTTTTTCCTCGCTTAAGGGGGCGTATAGGTCATAACGCCGCAGTTTCGACATCCCTAGGGCCTGGGCTTTTTTCTGGAAATAACGGCCAAAAACTTGGCGGCCTTTTCCCTGGCAAACCCTTAATAAGCTGTCGACTGTCTCCTGGGGCAGATCGTTAAATTTGTGGCGAACGCTGATGGGGGAGCCGTAATGACGTAACCGGACGTTCTCCTGACGCCAATCGCGAACCAAAGCTTGGTAAATCTGGCCCAGCGCCGGGCCATCGTCGCTAAAAACCCGGTATAACTCTTGATAGGCCTTTTCCCTTAACCTCGGTTGGTGGCTTCGAACCTGAACCATCAGCTCTTCTCGGCCAATGGGTTGGCCATCGCTACCGGGAATGAAGGAGCTATCAAAGACGTAGCGGTTAGTGATCGAATCGTAGAGCGTGATAATCGCCTGGCGACCGTTGGCGTTTTTTAGGTTTATGACCCGCTCCTCGCCCTCGGCCAAGGAATGCTCCAACAAAGCCCGGATTTGGGTCAAAAAGTAGTCAAACTCCGGTAATGAGGCTCGGTATTCGTCGGCTAAAGCTGGATCCAGCTTTTGCCACCACAGCTCAAAAAAAAGTAACTCGTTTTCCAGCTCCGCCGACGCCTGCCTGGTCACCCCCAAAAAAGCCTGAGCCTTCTCATCGCTGGTGTTGTCGCTAAAACTTAGCTCCGCGAACCCAGAAATCTGGGAGTCCAAAATCCGTAGCGACTCCAATTCCCGAACCAAGGCCGCGAATCGCTCTAGAGTAAGTTTATCGTTAACCAACAGTTCCCGATTGGCCGCGAACTCCGTCCGCCGCCGCCGGATTAGTTCCATATCTTGTTTGAGTTCCAAAGAGTCTGGGGCGTATAACCGCCCTAAATCCCATTTAGGCGACTGGCTCATAAGCTGACGTTCCACTCCTTAAACTATAAACCCGACCCTAAGGCCGGGAAAAAACTCCCGCCCGTCCACGAGCGTGAGAAAAAAACCGCCCAACCACAGGCTTACCAAGTGAACACGCCAAGGCGGATCATAAAAGCGAGGCCAGACAAGAACCATTGGCGAATCCACTTTAACGATTTTAACCTAAAACCTTTTACTAAAACATGAGGGTATATCAGATAGGCCACACGCGGCCAAAGGAGTCGGCGTCCGAGTCACAGCGCGGTCGCTTGGCATTACCAAGGCCACAATCCACTAAGTTGTTCTCAAGGCTGGGAACATTGTCATAAAGTCTTGACTGGACTTACGCGTTAGCTTCAACTAACGACTGATTTTAACACTATGTTCTTATATGTTTTGTCTCTTTACAACTAAATATGATTATGGGACTGTGAAATAGATTAAACTGTAATTATCAGAATTGTTTTCACTACCAAAATCTGGAATCCCATAAGTTCATTTATTACGGACGCGTAAAGACACTATATCCACGTAATTTTTACTAAGATCAGACATTTATTTAATCGGTTAACAGTAGTAGAGTAAAATGTAATAATATCAGTCGCGTAGACAGATAATGAAATACAAAACAGCATAATTGATGATTTTTAGTGCTATTTAATCTATAAATTTATTGATATATATAATACTTTAATCAAAATAAATCTATTATTTAAATATTTTTGATATTGGAAATTAATAAATAAGTATAATTTAATTAATCATAAAATATAATAATAACTATAAAACATAATTAAAGTCAAAATTATTTTAGCTATAAATATTTACTTTCACTAAAAGTTAAATATTAATTAATTGTATAGAATTGAATTATCAATTAAATAAAATTTTATAACACGACGTTTTTATTTATGTTATTTATAATATATAAAGAGTAAAATAGGAGTTAGCGCTACGTTATTTAATCTCTTTTCACCGAGAACCCCGGTCTGGAATCGCTCTAGTGTACTGGAGCTAAAATCAGTTCACCCTTTATCAATCAAAAGAGCTTCCCCTGAACTTGAGCCTTGGACGCGGCCAGGGCAGACTTAGCCCTTTCAACTTTGGCCAAGTCGCGGTA
>JAISYP010000103.1 GCA_031269825.1 Deltaproteobacteria bacterium | reverse complement strand
CAGCGCGTATCTCGAGGTTAATGATGGGTCGCTACTCCTTTCACTCTAGGGACTTGTCAATGCCCAAAGGGGCATGACTCACCCACGTTCTTGCGCAGTTTGCGCAGTCGCCTCTAAATCAAAATTAAACCTTTGGTTTATTATAAGGATTAAACTCATTAGTATAAATTTGCTCCAAAGTTATCCCTGGTTTAATCTCGCCAAACGCCGTCAAAAGGTCGATCCAAACTTGAGCGGTCTCAGGCCGGATAATCGCGTTGGGCGAGTAATACCGCTCGGAGACGTAATCAAAGTTGGTGTTGGTTCTCTTGGCGGTAATGGAACGCGCCCCGTCGGGGTTGGCGTTGGCCCAATTCAAGATCTCCGCGATCGCCTCCACGAAAGACCTCACGGTATTGGGATCATTTTTTATGTACTCAGTCGAAAAATAAAATGGCGTCGCTCCCCCGTCGCTACCCCAAACGTCGTAATCGGAAAAAACAATGTTAAATTCGCCCTGGCGGATAATATCCTCGGGCACCTTGTGAACCATGGCCAGATCGATCTCCCCTTGGCGCAAAACTTGTTCCAAGGTCTTCTCAGGCAAAACCAAAACCTCAACTTTCGATTTCGGGTCTTTAATCCCAAATTTATCCAACCAGGCGTAAGGGGTGTACTCATTGCACCCACCAATGGTCGGGATGCCAATCTTTTTGCCAACCAGATCATTGGGGCCTTTGATGGGACTGGTTTTGGTCACAATCCCAATCATGTGCGGCACTCTTTGCGAGCTCTCGGTCTTGCCCGCCACGGCCAATATTTTGGCCCCCGCCGAGATCCCGGCGATGGTTCGGTTAATATGGCTACCGGGACTAACGTCAATTCGACCGGAGACCACGGCGGCCACATTTTGCGGCGAAGGGATCGCCCCCACAAATTCCATCTTCAGACCATGCTTTTGAAAAATCCCCAAATCATCGCCCACTAGCAAAATATCTGGCGAAGAAGGCTCACTGGGCATGGGAACCTTCAAAATCTTTAACTCCGACGCCGGAGGGCTAGCCGGAACGCTGGCTGAAGAGCTGGCCGTGGTCGGCGAGGCCACCGGACTGGTGGCGGCGGACTGAGCTGGAGCCGCGTTTTGGCTCTGGGTTGTCGCGGCGGGAGTTGAGGTGGAACTATCGCCGCAGCTGACCGCCAACCCCAGGATAAAAGACAAAAAAGTTAAGCTTAATAGATGTAATATCGTTAATTTACTCATCATTTTAGTCATACCGTTCCTTAATCTTGTAAAAATTACTTGATCATGATAATCAAAACTAAAAGCTGTCTTAATTTAATCCCCATTAATTTTATTTAAAAATCATAAAATAAAACTTTATCTAATTAATAAATATATTTATGATTCTCAAGCCAAAAAAATATCCGATTTATGTTTTACCGCCCATTTTTTACTGGTCAGCCCAAAATATTGGATCACTGGTCAATCGATCGCCAAAAATCAAAAATCTAAAATATCCTTAATAAAAATCATCAACATAAAGATAAAAAAAACTAGCTTAAATATTATTTTATAGTTAATTTAAAATATAGTAAAAAAATTAAAATATAATATTTAATAACTTAATATTAACAACTATTTTGGACATTTTTTATCCTATAGATTGCAAAAGTTCATTCCATTAGCGGCAACCTTCTCCATATAGTTAATATTATATATTTCATATTATCTTATTATTTATTTATTAGATTATTATGATAATTAAAGTAATTATCATAACAATAATTTTTAAATGACAATCCACCAAATTAAGATCTTTTATAAAAAATGGTGGATTGTCCATCGCCCTTGTTTTCGTCCGATTAGGACATTAAGCCCCAGGATGGTAAAAGGGATTGAACTCATTGGTAAAAACTTGTTCCACGGTTATCCCTGGTTTTATCTCCCCAAATTCCGTCAAAAGGTCGATCCAGACTTGAGCGTGTTCAGCCTTGATAATCCCATTGGGACTGTAATACCTCTCGCTAAGATTTTTGGGATCCTGATTGGTTCGCCTAGCCGTAATTTCAATGGCCTCTTGAGAATGATTGTCGTTAGACCAATTAATTGTCTCGCTCATCGCGGCGACAAAAGCTCTAACCACGTCTGGACGCTCTTTGATGAATTGTTCGGTAAAATACGCGGGAGTCGCGCCTCCTTCGGTTCCCCAAACTTCATAGTCGGAAAAAATTATGTCAAACTCGCCTTTTTTGATAATATCCGCGGGAACTTTGTGAACCATGGCCACGTCAATCTCCCCTTGACGCAGAACCTGCTCCAGGGTTTTCTCCGGCAAGACCGTGACCTCAATTTTAGTCTTGGGATTGTCTACCCCATTTTTGGCTAACAACGCGTAAGGGGTGTATTCGTTGCACCCACCGATGGTGGGAATGCCAATTTTTTTGCCCACTAAATCGATGGGTTTCCGAATAGGACTATTTTTGGGCACAATGGCGATCATGTGGGGGATTTTTTGGGTGGTCTCGGTGCCAGCGACCACCGCTTTAACTTTCGCCCCCGCCGAGATCCCGGCGATCGTCCGATTGATATGCGCCCCAGGGCTAACGTCAATTTTGGCTCCCACTAAGGCCGCGACATATTGCGGCGAAGGAACCACCCCCACAAACTCCAAGTCCAGGTTATATTTTTTCAAAAACCCTTTTTCCTGAGCCACCAAAAGATTGCTGGGCGAGTGAGGCTCGCCAGGCCAGGGCACCCGAAGAATGGTGATTTTTGGCTCAGAAACTTTCGCTTCCGCCGTTTGGCTAGCTTGACTAGCGTGACTGGCCCCCGACGCGGAGGCGGCCGCTGGCGCCGCCTGGGTCTTGGGCTCATTTTTATTGTCCCCGCATCCCCAGGCCAATCCCAAGACAATCATGAAAACTGGTAAAAGAACCAAATAATATTTTGTGAGCCATTTTTCGGTCATAATCACATCACTTTCGCTTAAAAACGCGGCTGTCAGATAAAATAAAGTCAATCTAGATCTTTAACCCCAAGCCCATATCGTTTAAATTAGGCTCAAACCCCAGGCTGATTAAAGGGGTTAAATTCATTGGCGAGCGATATATTACTCAGCGAGGTGGGCTCGCCAGGCCAGGCAACCTTCAAAACGGTAACTTTCGGTTCCGCCGCCTAGGCGCGCGTCGCTGGAATCGCGGTGGACGCGAGAGGCGCGGCTGACACCTTAACCTCATTTTTATTGTCCCCAGGCCCCCAAATAAATCCAAAAACAATCAAGGTCAGAGGTAAAATAGCCCAGGTCAAATTATTAATAAATTTATCGCGCCTAACAAAATCGCTCTCGTAAAAAAGAAGCGCTCGTTGAAAGGCTTATCCTTTCTTATCGGTGTCCTCGCGACAACAACGATTTTTGGTTGTGGCGTCAAGCCATTTTTTTATAGCTCGCGGGTATTTTAAACTCATAAGGCGTATATTAAAGGTCATTGAGCTTACTTTCGCTTATTAAAGCGTTAGCTAATTATTAAGCTATTATTTAAAATCCGTGGTTAAATAAATAAAAATCAAATTCCCCATCCGAACTAGCCCGATCCAGTCTATGATTTTAACCGCGCGTCCTTGGCTCCTGGCTTTAGGCCAAGGACGCGGACAATAATTTTGACTTGATCTGAGCTTATCTATCAAACCGCGAACATACAATCGCGAACAGCCTCCCGCGAGTAATATCGAAAAAACTTAAATTCGATATTGATTAATTTCGTCATCTTATCCAATTGAGCTTAAAAAACTTACGCGCCTGACTTATAATACGGGTTAAACTCGTTAGTGTATATCTGTTCCAAAGTTAAACCTGGTTTAATTTCTCCGTATTCCTCCAAAAGATCTATCCAGACAGATATCGTTTGTGTGGTGATAATCCCATTCGGCGCGTAGTACCTTTCCGCGATCCGGTTAATATCCGTGTTGGTTCTTTTAGCCGTAATTTGTCGGGACTCAAGGGGACGCTCGTTACCCCAGTTGACGGTTTCGCTCATGGCCGTCACGAAATCCCGAACGACATCCGGGCGCTCCTGGATATATTTGACGCTGAAGAAATGCGGCGTCCCTCCACCATCCGCTCCCCAAATGTCATATAATCGGAGAAAACCACGTCAAACTCGCCTTCTTTTAAAATCTCCCCCGGAACTTTGTGAAGCGTAGCTAAATCAATATCGCCCTGGCGTAGGGCCTGCTCAATACTGTTTAAAGGAAGAACGTGGATTTCAACCTTGGTTTTGGGGTTTTCGATCCCATTTTTACCCAACCAAGCGTAAGGCGTGTACTCATGGCAGCCGCCAATGGTGGTGACACCAATTTTTTTGCCCACTAGATCCGTGGCCGTCTTAATGGGGCTATTTTTAGGAACCACCCCAATCATGTGGGGCGCGCGTTGGCTCGTTTCGGTGTTGCCCACCACGGCCTTGATTTTGGCCCCAGCCGAAATACCAGCGATGGTTCGATTGATATGGCTAGGTAAACTGGTGTCAATTTGGCCACTAACCACGGCCGCGACCACCTGAGGGGTAGGAATGACCCCCACTTACTCAAAACCAAGGTTATGCTTTTTGGCGATACCCGTTGCCTCGGCCATTAAAAAAATATTGGGCGAGGTGGGCTCATTAGCCGTTTGAACGCGTAAAATTCGCGTTTGGGTCGCCGCCACTGGCGAACCCTTGGCCACGACTGGCGTAGACGCGGCTGGGGGAGCGGGTTTCACCTCCACGGCCTCGTTCCAGCCACACCCCCAGGCAACCCTAAGATAATTAGAGTTAAGGGCCACGCCACCAGGCGAGCTGTTTGACTAAATAGATAGTTCATTACGGCTTTTCCTTTTTTCTCGGATCGCTAGCGCCGCTCCGATGAGCGTCAGATATTGATGGCCATATCCAATTTAGAGGAGGTTAGCGTCTGCTGGGCCAAGATAGCCGCCCCCAAGGCCCCAGTGTAAATGGCGTCGATGTTCACCTCGATGAACTTCTGGCCCAGAACTTCTTCCACGGCTTTTTTCATGCCCACGTTGTTGGCCACCCCACCGCTAAATAAAAACTCTGGGGCTAGACCAATGCGGTTAAAGAGGTTCTTAATCCGCCGAGCGTTAGCCAAATGAATCCCAGCCGCGATATTGGCCGGGGTTTCTCTCTTGGCGGCGAGGGAAATAACTTCCGATTCGGCGAAAACCACGCATTGGCTACTGATGTCCGCCGCCGTGGTGGCTTTAAGCGACTCCTCGCCTAAATCCTCGGTGGTGATCCCCAAAAGCTCAGCCACTTTTTCCAGAAACCGGCCTGTCCCCGCCGCGCATTTATCGTTCATGATGAAGTCAATGACGTGGCCATTTTTGGGATCGATCCGGATACCTTTCGCGTCTTGGCCACCAATATCCACGATAGACTGGATATCGGAGTTCAGAAAATGGGCTCCCATGGCGTGGCAAGTGATCTCGGTGATGACCTTTTTACGGGTGTCCTTCAGATCAAAAGCGATCCGGCCATAGCCGGTGCCCACGGCGAAATCAATCTTGCCTAGGGAAACCCCGGACTGAGCCTCTATTATGGCCAAAAGTTTTTCCACGGTCTGTTGGGTGAAAACGGCCGTGGGGGTAATGGCCGTGTAGATCAGATCGCCCTTGAGTAAAATGGATTTGCCGGTTCGGGAACCAATGTCAAAACCGATGACCACGTCATCGGTCAAATCATTCAGTCGCCGGGGGTCTAAAACTTTTTTCGCCTCTAAACTCATGCGCCTAACTCCAATCCGTTTATTTGATTACCACCAGTTTGATTACCAGCTGGTGGTTGGTTGATGAGGTTAGCGATCGCCTAAGAAATCGATCGCCCATAAATCGATCGCCATAGGAAATTCCGCTCAAGCGGCCAACATTTCCACAAAAGCTTTTACCCGCGTTAAAACCTGACCCGTGGGGGCGCCGGTCTGAAACGAGCCTTCCAAGTTGACGCAGGCCACGCCTTTTTCGTGAAAAAACCGGCGAAACATCTCCCGGTTGACCGTGGAGTACGAGCAACCTATATAGCCGTAGAGAATGACGCCCCGGGCCTTAAGCCTTTCCACTTCCGAATCCAAAACCTCGCGGGCGTAAACCCCCGCCCCAGCGTTGGAGTTGTCATAAATCCATCGAGCGATGGACTCCAAGGGGGGAAGATCTTGCCGATACAACCGGAAGGGGACGCTCCTTAAACCCAGTAAAGCCCCGCCGGCCTGGTCAATGGCCTCGTAGATCCCAAATTCCTGACCCACGCCACCCGCCCAAACCAAAGCGATGACCTTTTGGAGCTCCTTTTCGTTGATCGGGGCCTTGGTTAGTTCCAAGATGAGTTCGTCAATAGCCCGCT
Organism: Deltaproteobacteria bacterium; assembly: GCA_031269825.1. Classification (GTDB taxonomy): domain Bacteria; phylum Desulfobacterota; class Desulfarculia; order Adiutricales; family Adiutricaceae; genus JAIROO01. The sequence continues at coordinate 37,737 of JAISYP010000103.1, read as the reverse complement.
CAAACTCTTCTGGTTTTCCAAAATAATTGTTTAGCCCCACGTTTAAGGTCAAAATAATGGCTAAACTCTTCATATAGAAAGGGTGGGCGCGCCTCAGCTCCAGAACTTGCCTTAACTTGCCTAAAAGTCGGTTCTTGCGGGCGATCTCTACCTTTAACCTCGACTCGTCAACCGCCCGTTTCCCCGTCAGCCATTCGGCGACATCCAACATCTGACCTATGGTGAACTTGACCAACTGTTCTAAACGCTCGCCCTTAACGGTGGGCCCTCGATAGATGATCTCGTTACTAAAGACGTCGTAGCCATGTTTTTTAACGATTTCCCAGGCCATGTTGTAAGGCTCGCAGCCGGAAGAATTGGCCAAAATCCGATTAATGGTTCCCGTTTTGGCCCGTTTATGCCATTGAGCCACCACGCATTTAACCATGGAGCAGGTTTCCACCGGGAATTGATAAGTATCCTCGGCTATGAGCATGTCTTCCTTGGCGCTATAACGTCCCATCTCGCCGGCCGCCACGGGAATAACGCCTAAGGAGTAGAGAAGAACCGGGACAAAACCGTTAGCCTGACACCAAATGGCTGGTTTTCCCGCCTTAAAGGCTCTTTCCGCCCCAGGCACGTAATCCTCAGACAACTCCAAAAGCCTTTGGATGGCCGGGGAATACGAGTGGGCCTCTTTGGAGTAAGCGATGTACTCCTTTTGAGCTCTAATATCCTCCGGATCTTGAGCGAGGGCTATAGCGCGTGTCATAGTCAACCTCTTTTTGGGGGCTCGGGGCTCATCCGTCTTGGACTAATCTAAAACTAGGCCTAAAGTTTAGGCTTAAGTTAGGCCACCGGGCGATAGCGAGCGGAGCTGAGCGTTTCCACAAAAGCCTTAATGTGTCTCATGGCCCAAACCCTCGCCAGCCTTACCTTTAAGCGACTCTTGGCTAACCAACGGCCAAAAGTGTCTTAGGCGGACAATAATTCCACAAAAGCCTTGATTCTGGTCAAAACTTGACCCGTGGGCGCCCCGGTCTGAAACGAGCCTTCCAAGTTGATGCAAGCCAGGCCCCTGTCATGGAAATGACGTCGCCACATCTCCCGATCCACCGAAGCGAAAGAACAACCAATGTAGCCATAAAGAATGACCCCCCGGGCTTTAAGCCGATCAACCTCGGCGTCCAAAACGTTCCGGGCGTAAACCCCGGCCCCGGCGGAAGAGTTTTCGTAAACCCAGCGGGCGATGGACTCCAGCGGGGGAATGTCTTCGCGGTACAACCGAAATGGCGCGCTCCGAAGCCCTAATAAGGCCCCGCCAGCTAAATCTATGGCCTCGTAGATCCCAAACTCTTGTCCTGTGCCCCCCGCCCAAACCAAAGGGATGACCGCTTGAAGATCCTTTTCGTTAATCGGCTCGTTTTCCAGCTCTTGGATGAGCTCGTCGATGGCCTCTTCGTACTCCCGCGGTTTACCGAAGTAATTATTGAGCCCCACGTTCAAAGTTAAGATGATCGCCAGCGATTTCATGTAAAACGGCCGGGTTCGCCTTAATTCCAAAACTTTAGTTAGTTTTCCCAACAGACGGTTCTTCCGGGCGATCTCCACCCGCAGTCGCTCCTCCGGCACGGCTCTTTCGCCCGTGAGCCACTGGGCCACGTCCAACATTTGCTCAATGGTGAAGTTAACCAATTGTTCCAAACGATCCCCGGCCACGGTGGGGCCACGATAAGAAACCTCATTGTTGTAGACGTCGTAGCCATATTTGCGCATGATCTCAAAAGCCAAATTAAACGGCTCGCAAGAAGAGGCGTTACCGAGGATCCGCTTGATGGTCGACGAATGGATCCTTTTGTGCCATTGGGCCACCGCGCATTTGACCATGGAGCAGGTTTCCACCGGAAACTGGTAAAAATCCTCGGCGATCAGCATGTCCTCCTTGTCGCTGTAACGGCCCATCTCCCCGTAAGAAACTGGAAGGACGTCCAGGGCGTATAGTAACGCGGGCTGATAATTGAACCCCTGGCACCAAACCGCGCTTTTCCCTTCTTGAAAAGCTCTCTCCGCCCCAGGCACGTAATCCTCGGACAGATCAAAAAGTCTTTTGATGGCTGGCGAATAATCATGAACCGATTTGGAGTAAGCTATGTAGTCGCTTTGGTTATTGATCTCCTCGGGTTCCTGGATATGTTTTAAGGCGGTGGCGACAGTCATTCGGTTTCCCCTATTGGGTAAAAAATGGGTTACATAATACTGGTCAAAGTTGACCGTTTAAGGTCGCTGGGAAGGCGCCGCTGGTCAAAACCGGTTTGACCGTCCAGGCGTCAACCCTTTTTCGGGTGTCCCTCAGATCAAAAGCGAGCCGGCCATAACAGGCGCCTACGGCGAAATCAATCTTGTCAACGCGCGCTCCTAACTCCAACATCAATAGTGATAGCGATAGATTTATTAACCCTAAAATTGGCCCGCTTTAAAATAGTTACTGGACAAAGCGCGAACCATCCGTCGGTGGCCCTAAGAACTCGGTCTCGACCCTTTAGGCCGCCAACATTTCCACGAAAGCCTTAACCCTAGTGAGAACTTGACCCGTGGGCGTCCCAGTCTGGAACGAGCCTTCCAAATTGATACAGGCTAGTCCTTTGTCATGAAAAAAGCGTCGCCACATCTCCCGATCCACCGAGGCGAAGGAACAGCCAATATACCCATAAAGGATGACCCCTCGAGCCTTAAGCCGCTCCACTTCAGAATCCAAAACGTTCCGAGCGTAAACCCCGGCCCCGGCGGTGGAATTATCGTAAATCCATCTAGCCACGGACTCTAAAGGCGGAATATCTTCTCGATAAAAACGGAACGGCACGCTCCGCAGGCCCAACAACGCCCCGCCGGCCTGGTCAATGGCCTCGTAAATCCCAAACTCCTGACCCGTGCCCCCGGCCCAGACCAGGGGAATCACCTTCGCTAGATCCTTTTCGTTGACCGGGGTATTTTCCAGTTCCTCAATCAAGGCGTCGATGGTCGCCTCAAATGTCTCCGGTCGCCCAAAATAATTGTTGAGCCCCACGTTTAAAGTCAAGATAGTGGCCAAGGATTTCATGTAAAAAGGACGCGTTCGACGCAAATCCAGGATCTTTTTTAGCTTGGTTAAAAGCCGATTCTTTCTGGCCACCTCTTGGCCAAGTTTTTCCTCGTCCACCGCTCGCTCGCCGGTTAACCACTCGGCCACGTCCAAAAGCTGATCGATGGTGAATTTAACCAATTGTTCCAGCCTTTCGCCGGACACCGAGGGGCCTCGATAAATAACCTCATTGTGAAAAACGTCATAACCCCGCTGGCGCATAATTTCAAAGCCGAGGTTAAAAGGCTCGCAACTGGAAGAGCTACCCAAGATCCGATTAATTGTCCCCGAGTTCAGTCTTTTGTGCCATTGAGCCACCGAGCATTTGACCATGGAGCAAGTCTCGACGGGAAACTGATAAAAATCCTCGGCGATGAGCATATCTTCTTTGGAGCTGTACCGGCCTAGCTCGCCATAAGAAACCGGAATAACCCCCAAGGCGTAAAGGAGAGCCGGTTGGTAGCTATTGGCCACGCACCAAACGGCTGGGCGACCAGCCTTAAAGCCTTCCTCAGCCAAGGGCACGTACTCCACCGAAAGATCCAGTAACTTCTGAATCGCGGGCGAGTAAGCGTGAACCACTTTCGAGTAAGCTATGTAGTCATTTTGACTAGTGATGTCCTCAGGATCTTCCACCAGACGCGAGGCGTTAAGCATACGATCCTCCTTATAGGGATAGCTCTTTTTTCTTAACCAGTGGGGCTCCCTGTCTAAAACGAGCCGGCCAAGGCGAGGGAGCGACCAATCCTCCTTGGAGCTATAACGACCCCTCTGGCCGGACGCGGCCGGAATAATACCTAATGAGTAGAGCGGGCGCGAAATTATTGGCTTGACGCCAGAGGGCCGATTTGCCCGCCTTAAAAGCCCGATTACCGCCTACCGCGTAATCTTTCGACAATTCCAAAAGTCTAACGATGGCTGGCGAGTAACCGTGGACGGATTTAGAGTCAGCTATATAGGCGCTTTGACTAGCGATGTCCTTTGGAACATCAAAACTCTTTAAAGAGTTAGGCATGGGGGGCCTCAATTAAAGCGGCTAATTTTTCGCCGCGCGTTAAGGGCTCAAGCGGCCAACATTTCCACGAAGGCCTTGATTCTAGTTAACACTTGACCCGAGGGCGACCCGGTTTGGAACGAGCCTTCCAAATTGATGCAGGCCAGCCCTTTGTCGTGAAAAAAACGTCGCCACATCTCCCGATCCACCGAGGCGAAAGAACAGCCAATATACCCATAAAGGATGACCCCTCGGGCCTTAAGCCGCTCCACTTCAGAATCCAAAACATTCCGCGCGTAAACCCCCGCCCCAGCGATGGAGTTGTCGTAAATCCACCGGGCCATGGACTCTAAAGGCGGGACGTCCTCCCGATACAACCGGAAAGGGACGCTCCTTAAGCCCAATAAGGCCCCACCGGCTAAATCTATGGCCTCGTAAATCCCAAACTCCTGGCCAGTGCCCCCGGCCCAGACCAAGGGGATGGCCGCTTTAATCTCTTTTTCGTTGATCGGGGCGTTTTCCAGCTCCAGGATCAAATCGTCGATGGCCGCCTCGTAAGCCTGGGGTTTCCCGAAGTAGTTATTGAGCCCCACGTTCAAGGTCAAGATGATGGCCAGGGTCTTCATATAGAAAGGATGGCTTCGCCTAAGCTCCAAAACTTGCCTTAGTTTTCCTAAAAGACGGTTTTTCCTGGCTATCTCCACCTTTAATTTGTCATCGTCCACCTTTCTCTGGCCAGTTAGCCACTCGGCGACATCCAATATCTGGGTAATGGTGAACTCCACCAAGCGCTCCAGCCTTTCGCCCGTGACCGTGGGGCCTCGGTAGATGACATCGTTGTTAAAAACGTCATAACCGCGCTGGCGCATGATCTCCCAAGCCAAGTTAAACGGCTCGCAGGCCGAGGAACTGCCTAGGATCCGATCGATGGTTCCGGCGTTGAGCCTTTTGTGCCATTGAGCCACCGTGCATTTGACCATAGAGCAGGTCTCCACCGGGAATTGATAAAAATCCTCGGCGATGAGCATATCCTCCTTGGCGCTGTAACGGCCCATCTCGTTATAGGCCACGGGAACGACCCCTAGAGAATAAAGAAGAACGGGCACAAAATTGTTAGCCTGACACCAAACCGCCGGTTTTCCGGCCTTATAGCCCCTCTCGGCCCCGGGCACGTAATCCTCCGACAGATCCAAAAGCCTTTGGATAGCCGGGGAATGAGCGTGAACCGACTTAGAGTAAGCTATATAGTCACTCTGACTAGCGATATCCTCAGGATCAACCACTTTCCTTAAAGCTTGGGGCATGAAAATTCTCTTTCCATAAGGACGGCCAGGAGGGCCGATAAAATTAAAATTAAGCGGCCAACATTTCCACGAAGGCTTTCACCCTCGTTAAAACTTGACCCGAGGGGGCCCCGGTTTGGAACGACCCCTCCAAATTGATACAAGCTAAACCTTTTTCGTGAAAATACCGTCGCCACATCTCCCGATCCACCGAGGCGAAGGAGCAGCCAATATAGCCATAAAGAATAACCCCCCGAGCTTGAAGCCTGTCCACTTCCGATTCCAAAACGTGGCGCGCGTACACGCCCGCCCCAGCGGTGGAGTTATCGTAAATCCACCGGGCCAAGGACTCCAAAGGCGGCAAGTCTTCTCGGTACAACCGGAAAGGCACGCTCCTTAAACCCAATAAAGCCCCGCCGGCCTGGTCAATGGCCTCGTAAACCCCAAACTCCTGGCCGGTGGGACCACCCCAGACCAAGGGAATGACCGTTTTCAGATCCTTTTCTTGGACAGGGGCCTTTTCCAGTTCCGCGATCAAAGCGTCGATGGCCTCTTCGTACGGCTCGGGTTTACCGAAATAGTTGTTGAGCCCCACGTTTAAGGTCAAGATGATGGCCAAGGTTTTCATGTAAAAAGGATGGGTTCTCCTTAACTCTAAAACCCGCCTTAATTTGCCCAAAAGACGGTTTTTCCGAACAATCTCCACCTTTAACTTTTCTTCGTCCACTCGGCGTTGACCGGTTAACCACTCGGCGTTGACCGGTTAACCACTCGGCCACGTCCAGGATCTGCCCCATGGTGAACTTAACCAGTCGCTCAAGTCTGGCCCCCTCCACCGTGGGCCCGCGATAGATGACCTCATTGTTATAGACATCGTAACCGCGCTTTTTCATGATCTCCCAGGACAGATTAAAGGGCTCGCAGGCCGAGGAATTGCCTAAAATCCGCTTGATGGTGGTGGAGCCAATCCTTTTATGCCACTGGGCCACCACGCATTTGACCATGGAGCAAGTTTCCACGGGGAACTGATAAATATCCTCCGCGATCAACATATCTTCCTTGGCGCTGTAACGGCCCATCTAGCCATAAGCCACCGGGGTGACCCCCAAGGAATAAAGGAGCGGCGGGACAAAATTATTGGCCTGGCGCCAAACCGCCGGATGACCGTCCTTAAAAGCTCTCTCCGCCCCAGGCGCGTAATCCTCGGACAGATCCAAAAGCCTTTTGATGGCGGGCGAGTAATCATGAACTGATTTGGAGTAATTGACGTACTCTTTTTGGGAGTTAATTTCCTCCGGTTCCTCAATATGTTTTAAGGCGACGGTCATCAGACACCTTATTGTTGGGCGACGTTGGCCCGGGTAGAAATTTACTAAACTAAATTTACTAGGCTAAAAGTTAAGTCGACTATACAGTTAGCTCGACTATTAAAGTTAGCTCGACTAGGGGTAGCCCTCCTGAGGGGCTAGCCTGTCTATTAAAGAAAGCTCGCGCTAATCAAAAATAGACCAGCCCTGGCCATAACCACGCCCAAACTGGGCCAGGCCCCATCCGCCAAGCCTCGTGTCGCCCTTTAGGCGATTTTCCTGACGCGATCGCGCTCGTTTAAAACCTCTATAAAGGCTTCCAAACGCGTCTTTAACTGGCCTTGATCGCTTTTGGAGTAATCCAGGGCCACTTCTAGAACCGGGATACCCAGGGCCTGGAAATGCTGGAAAAACTCGTGTTTAACTTGACCGTAGCAGGGGCAGAACTTCAGATAGACGTACAATATGCCGTCCACGTTAAATTCCTGGGCCAACCGCCCAGAGATATGGATGCGCTCTTCCAAAGGCTTCATCCGAGTGCAGGGGGACTGATCCAGATAACCACTGGCCAAGGCCGTGTAGGGGTCAATGGTCTCATTGATCTGGAAGCTAACGTTGCGGGCCCCGGTGCAGTGATCCTCAATGACGATCCGCGCTCCCAACGAATCCTCGACAATTTCCAAAAGCCTTCTATCCCCGTCGGCCACGATACCGCCGGCCATCATCAACCGGATGGGCGGCTTTTGATCAAAACTGGCCACCGCGCTCAGCCGGTGATACAGATCCTCATACAACGTCAACAGTCGATCCGGCGGTAAATAGAAAAGAGCCTGAGCCGCGTCCAGAAAATCGCGCCCTTTTATAGGCGGATAATCTCGTTTGCGCAGATCGGAAATCTTTTTTAAGGTTTTGCGGACAAGATTATAAAGTTTAATCCGATCGCCAACGTCCTCATCGCTAATGGCCCGGCCCGTCAACTTTTCCAAATCTTCTTTAAAGTTAACGATCTCGGTTCGGTAGTATTCCCGACTCGATTCCTTGTGCCTTAGACGAGGCAGGTTATAGATCTCCGATGGCCCAAAAAAGTCGCCAATGGCTTCCCCCACCTTTTTGATACAATCGCAGGTGTAGAAAGTATAGACCTTCTCCATGGCTTTATTTAAGGGAACGCCTTCTTTAAAAGCCCCGAGGATACTTTTGGTAAAGTCGCAGAAAACGCTTTGGGTGATCTGCTCGCCGCTGGCCACGATCTCGGTGGAGCCCATTTTAAAAAGACGAACGTAGTTAATCGCGGCCGCGCTCATTAGTTCCAGGGGCGTGTAAGAGCAGATGTAACCGACGCTATGTCGCCCAGTGGCTCCGGCCACAATGGCCGCCTGATGCCGATTGACTTCGTGAATGATTTCCGACAGACTCACGCTATTTTCCTCCACGGGTTTAATGACCTGGGTCGTGGTGGTATTAGCGAACTGACGGGCGTGGATGGCGGCCCCCAAAGCCCCGGCGAAAACGGCGTCTAACTTTAAGCTTGCGACCGGGTAACCCACCAGATCCTCAATGGCCTTACGCATGCCCACGTTGTTGGACACGCCCCCGGAAAAGGCCAGATTGGGCTCAATGCCGACCCGCGACAACAGGTTCTTGACCCGTCGAGCGGTGGCCAAGTGAATGCCCGCCGCGATGTCGGCTGGGGTGGAACCTTTGGCCCTTAAAGAAACCACTTCCGATTCCGCGAAAACCACGCATTGACTGGAAATCTCGGCCGGCGTTTTCGTTTCCAGAGAAATGGGCCCCAGTTGACTCAAATCCAGATCCAGTAGCTGGGCCACTTTTTCTAAAAACCGCCCAGTGCCCGCGGCGCATTTGTCGTTCATGACAAAGCTAACCACCCGGCCGGTCTCTGGGTCGACTTTGACGCTCTTAGAATCCTGACCGCCAATATCAATGATGGTCTTAACCTGGGGATCTAAATAATGCACCCCTAAGGCGTGACAAGAAATCTCGGTGACTATCTGATGGGGGATCGAGGGAAAAGACATGGCCACCCGGCCATAGCCGGTGCCCACAATATAACTGAGCTCCTCGTACTTAAGGTTAGCCACGGCCAAAAGCTCAACCAATAAATTGTCGGCCGTCCTTTGCATGTTGATGTCGGTAGCCGCTTGGATGGCGTAAATTAGCCCATCCTTGAGCAACACGCCTTTGGCCTGCCGCGAGCCCACGTCAATCCCAGCCACGGGCGGCCCATTTAGGTCATTAACCAGTTTTGGGGCGATAACATCCGCGAATTTCATAAATCTACTCCGATGGATGGCTATAATTATCGATAAGCCGTTATGTTCTTAAAATTGGCGACCATTCTTGGTCAATTAAAAGCGGAAAATTTTAGCTTGACCTTTTCCAAACCGTTAGCCTTTTTTCCAGCCTGGCTAAACCGAAGTTGACCAACATGCCCATGGAAATCAGGGTGATAATGGCCGCGTACATCTTGGCGATCTCGTCTTTGTGCTGGGTGTCAAAAATCAAAAAACCCAAGCCAGAGCTAGCTCCCAGCATCTCGGCGGCCACTAAGGCCACCATGGAGCGCGTGGCGCTGATCCGCAAACCCGTGAGGATATAAGGTATGGTGGAGGGCAATATCACTCGGAAAAATAACGCCAAAGTGGAAATACTCATGGATTTGGCGGCTTTCACGTAAATAACGTCGACCGCTCGCACTCCGTCAATGACGCTTATTAATAATGGCCACGCCGCTGTCCAGAAAATAATGATAAATTTCGCCGTCTCGCCAATCCCAAAAATCAAAAGAACCACCGGATAAAGGGCTAAGGACGAGGTATTCCGGAAAAGCTGGACAATGGGGTTAAAAAACTGATGGACTTTTTTCGACCAGACCATCATAAACCCTAAGGGGATAGCCACGGTTACCGCCGCTAAATAACCGGTAAGCGATCTTTTTAGGCTAATGGCGATATGGACTTTTAATTCCCCATTAAAACTGATCTCCCATAACCGCGCCAAAACCTCGGATAAAGGCGGTAAGGTTCTGGGACTAATTATTCCTAACGTGGGGAAGATCTGCCAAATCAACAGAAATGTCCCGATGGCCACCGTCTTTCGAAAAATAAATTGGGGGCCCAAATAGCCCCTTCGGGCCGTTATCGCGCTCATGTTTAGCTCTCCTTAGGTCCCGAAATAGATGGATTTCTCATGCCAACTAGTTAAATAGCTTTCCACGCGGCAGAGAATCTCGTGGACGGTCACGCCCATTAGGGCTAAGAATATGACCCCCGCGTACATTTCCGGGATAGCGTATCGGGCCTCAAAATAAAAGATCATAAAGCCCAACCCGGAGTTAGAGCCAATCATTTCCGCGGCGATGAGGATCAAGATGGAGTTGGCCGCCCCCAGGCGAATCCCGGTGATGATGGAGGGGGTGGCGGCCGGGAGAATGACTTTCCACAAGAGGGTTAAATCGCCTACCCCCATGGAGCGGGCGGATTTGATTAAAACCGAGTCCACGTTCTTGACCCCGGCGATGGTGTTTAAAAGCACCACCCAGGTCGTGCCCCACATGATGATGGCTATTTTGGCCTGCTCGCCAATCCCAAACAATAATATAAAGATCGGGTAGAGCGTTAAAACCGAGGAGTTTCGGCAAGCCTCCACCAGTGGATTGACATACTCCTCAAAGGTCTTAAACCAGCCCATGAAAATTCCGATGGGGATGGCCAAGCATAAACCACCAAAAAAACCACTGCTGATGCGCGCGATACTGACGTTAAAATGCTTAAAAAACTCGCCCGTCTTTAACAACGTGAAAAATCCGGTGACCACGTCGCTAAAACGGGGCAAAAGAAAGGGATCGATCCAGCCAAAACGCGGGAAAGCCTCCCACAGGCCGATGATGATAAAAATAATGGCGAAACCGCGGAAAAAAGCGCCTAGGGGTTTTAAGACTTTCCCGATGGGCAAACTCGCCCCCGGATTGACTTTGGTCGCGGTCAAAGCCGGGTTGGCGATAGCCACCTGGGCGTCGGCGGTCTTAGTTGACATGGAGGCTCTCCTTCGTCTCTAGCTCGAGGGGAGCTCATAAGGCCGCCCGCGAGTCAATGACCTCAGCCACGTTCGGGACGCCCAATTCAGGAATTGGTTCCTGGCCGCCTTCGTCATTTTGTAGATACCGCCAGATTTTGTGACGGATCCAACCAAACTCGGCTGACCCGCGACTGCCCTGACGGGGCCGACTAAGCTTAATGTTGACCAACTCAATCAGACGCCCGGGGTTGGAGGCCAGAACCGCGATGCGATCGGCCAAGTAAACCGCCTCATCAATGGAGTGGGTGACAAAGACCACGGTTTTACCGGTTTTTTCCCACAGATCCAAAAGCTCATCCTGCAGCGTCTCTCGAGTTTGCGCGTCTAAAGCCGCGAAGGGCTCGTCCATCAACAAAACCTCTGGATCAAAAGCCAAGGCCCGGGCGATGGCCACGCGCTGTTTCATGCCGCCGGAAAGCTCGTGGGGATAGCGGTTGGCGAAAGCGGTGAGCCCGACCAGTTCCAAAAAATGTCCGCTGATCGCCCGACGCTCCTTTTTGGGCACCTTTTTAATGGTCAACCCAAACTCCACGTTGGCCTGGACGTTTAACCAAGGAAACAGGGCGTAAGCCTGCATGACAAAACCGCGATCCATGGCTGGGCCGTCAATGATCCGCCCGTCTATCCGGATCTCCCCGCCCGACAGAGGGATAAGGCCAGCCAATAGATCCAAGAGGGTCGATTTGCCGCACCCCGATGGCCCCACTAAGGTCAAGAATTCCCCAGCGTAAACATCTAGGTTAAAATCTTTTAAGACCACGAAATCATCATAGCCACCGCCGTTTTCTTTCTTGACCCGGTAGACCTTTTGGATGTTCCGAAACTCAATCTTGGTCACGGCCCCTTCTGGGGTGGCGGGGGGAGCGATTAACGAATCCATAAATCAAACCTCTATCCATCCTTTGTCGCTTATGGCCGAAAAATATCCCTATTATTAATAGTTAAGGATCGCCCTCAAAAAGGCGCCTGGCCGAATCAATCCAGCGGAAGTATTTATAGTTTTTAGGCGATAACCGGGAAGATCTGGTCAATAAACCCTAAAGGCGACAACCGTTAATAAAGGATAGCCCTAGTAAGGCGAAGACCGGATCCGAGGGGGAGAGTTCTAGCGACAACAACAGAGGCGGGTTGAGGTGTAGATGGGGAGAAGATTGGTCAGTCCCAGATTAGAAAAAGAACGCCAAATTTTCATAATGACTTTCCGCGATAAAAACTACCCGCCTGAGGCCGTGACGCCAAGCTGGGCTTTAAACCATTATTAATTGAAAGGGCCACGCTTAGTCAGGCCCTTAACCCTAGATCAGATCAAAAAAAGCCGGATATGTCCATCAAGAATGAACACATCCGGCCTTTAAGTTTATTAATCAGCCAAATATTAAATATTAAATTTTTAGGAAACAGCCAAAAGCTGAGGTTGTTCTTAAAAACCGGGATCCCCCAAGCCTGGATCCCAAAAAACTAACCCGCCTTTGAGCCTGGAAACCGACTATAGCGCCGGCCAAAAGAATTGTCAAGATATTTTTCGCCCTTTTTAAAAAAAATATTAAATTTTTTTCGCCCGCCCGACCCGGGCGAGCTTTGGGGTCGGCTAGTCTTTATATAAGTAGGCGTTATATAAGCTCCTATAGACGAAAAATAGAAGCTAAAAGCCTCTAAGCGACATTAGGCAACGATTTAATCTTGGAAAAATCAAAATCAACTCGCTCCAATTCCTCTTTTAACTGGCTAGGAATGATCTTTTTACCCAAAGCTTCGCCCAATTCATGGTTGCCAGCCGTGGTTCCCAAGTTGGTGAAGCCCACCAAAAGGCCTCGCTCGTCAATAATCAGCTTCCGGTAGACTAGCTCTGACTCGGCTTCCAAACCGATCAGCCGGCCTTCGGGATCGATATCGCCAGCCGCGACCAAATCGATCCCCGCCACTTTTAAGACACTCGAGGGGGGTTGAGCTTGATAGATTTGACGGCTAGCCGGATCCTTGGCCACCAGATTGGCCCCGGCCGTTAAACCCTGGAGACGGCTGACGCTCCACAAGCCCGAAAAACCGTCCGCGCTTTGGGCGCAATCGCCGGCCGCGTAAATACCTGGGATCGAGGTTTCCAGATATTCGTCCACCACAATAGCTTTATCGATAGGTAGTTTTAAACTTTTGGCCAGGGCCAAGTTTGGCTTGATCCCGGTGGCGATAATCAGGAGCCCCGCCTCGATCTTGTCCCCGGATTTCAGTTCCACGCCCGCTAAGCGCTCTTGGCCATAGGCTAATTTGGCTTCTTGGCCGAGGTGGATCTCAAAACCGCTTTTCGTCAACATTTGGCGTAGTTTCGCCCCGCTTTTCGGCGTGGTTTGGCGAGGCAGAACTCGATCGCCCCGTTCCAAGACATGAACCTTAAGCCCCCGCGAGGTTAAAGCGTAGCCCATTTCTAGGCCCAACAGTCCTGATCCGACGAGAACGGCCGCCTTAACTCGACCAGCGTCAAAATAAAGGCTCGAGGCGTCATTTAAACTTCTAACCGCGAAAACCCCGCTTAAGTTAGAGCCCGGCAGAGGTGGCCAAAAACTTTCGGCCCCAGTGGCCAATAACAAGCGATCAAAGGTCAAACGACTGCCCAGCCCTCCGCGGGCCTGTCGGTTATCCAAGCAGACATCCACCAGAGCTTCCCCCAGCCGGATTTCCAGGTTTTTTTCCTGATACCAACTTAAAGGGTGGGCGATAACCTTCGCCGCGGGAACTTTCCCGGCCACCACTTCCGGTAGCCGCGGACGAAAATAAAAAAGTTCGCGCTCTTGACTAAAAATAGTGATATTGGCCGAGGGGTCGGCGGCGCGAGCGGTCTCGGCGGCGGTTATCCCAGCCACGCCCGCTCCAGCGATAACTATGTCCATAGATTCGATTATCCATCCAGCGGGCGCGTCAAGGTTAGACTCGTCCGCGATTAACGGTAGGCGCGTTTATTTAACGCTAATGATGCTGTAGTCCTGCGGTCCACGCGGGGTGTTGACGCGCACGTCATCCCCCGCCTCCCGACCCAGTAAAGCTTGGCCAATGGGCGTGGCCACGGACAGTAAGCCTTTTTCCGGGGCTGACTCAAAAGGGCCAACTAGGGTGTATGTCTTGGTGTCCCCAGTGTCCACGTTTTCCATGGTCACCGTGGCCCCAAAAACACAGCGCTCGTAAGGCCCGTGGATCTCCTCGACGTGGCTAGTGGCCAATTGAGTCTCTAACTCGGCGATGCGGCCCTCAATGAAGCCTTGACGCTCTTTGGCCGCGTGGAACTCGGCGTTTTCCGATAGATCGCCATGGGCTCGCGCTTCCTCAATGGCCTTAATGACCGTGGGGCGCTCCTGCTTAATGAGCCTTTCCAGTTCTTTTTTTAACCTAGCCTGACCTTCCCTGGTGATAGGGACTAAATCCATAAATAACCTCAACTGTAATTAAGCCGCCCCGACTGGCCTTGATCTCCCAAACGCCCGCCTCGGGCTTGAAATCAAATTCCAGCCATTGTGGATATTTAAAGTTAAAAGTAAGCCTTAATAGCGGGAGGTTTGACCAAAAAATGACCCTGAAGAAAAACAGGCCAAAACAAAACGATCCCGTAGCCCTGGCGCGCCAACCAACGAACCTTGGCCAACTCCCAATGACTGTCGGAACCTTGGCCAAGTTTAAGTCAAACTACCCCACAATAGCAAGAAAAAAACGAGCGATTAGGCTAAACCCCGCCGGGATCCGAATTGGAGGCGTCAAATTATCGCTCGCCTGGCCGGGCCAACTAATCGTTTTCCGGTTTGGCCTAGCCGGCTAGTCACTTTATTTTAAGAATTATTTTACTCGTAAATGACCTTAATATTATATAAGTACATATTTATAAAGTCTCATAAACTATTTTATATTAATTTTATCAAATTTTATACTTAGCTGACCACGGATAAAATTTACATATACCAGGCGCGAGCGATCTTATTAGTGATAAATTCTAGTTTTACTAACCCAGCCTCCACCAAATCAGTCAAAAAATACTTAAAACAATTTAAATCTAGCGAGGGCCATCACATACCAGATATCGTAGTCAAGACATCCTAGTTAAATTCAGAATATCGGTAGTTTAAAAAATAATTTTTCAGTAAAGTCCTTTTTTGGCTTGTCTAAATTTCCCATATATGTTATTATTTTCCATAATTACCACCCAGGTTGGCCCAGAAACCTGGGGGGCGGGGTGACTTGTTTTTAGTAGCTTTGTTACTTTTTTTGACGAAAGTTGACTATGTTTTCCGACTTAAGTTTTAATCGGGTGGAAATTGATTTAGCGGCTTTGAAAGCCAATTTCCGCCTGATCCGCCAATTAAATCCCTTAAGGCCCTTGATGGCCGTCGTCAAAGGCGACGCTTATGGCCACGGTTTAATCGAGTGCGCCCAGGCCTTAGTTGAGGATGGGGCCACGGATCTAGGGGTTTTGGACGCGGCCGAGGGCGTGAGCCTAAGACTAGCCCAACGGGGGAACCAGTCGCGACCAGTGGACATCCATGTTTTAGCGGGCCTCAGAACCCCGGCCCAACTGCGGGCGGCCGTGGAGCATGATTTAGTCACCGTCATCCATAGCCTCCCCCAACTACATTTATTGGAGGAAATGGTTCCAGCTGGCTCCAAAGCCCAGGTTTACCTCAAAATCGACTCTGGCATGGGTCGATTGGGCCTACCCTGGTGGGAGGCGCCCACGGTTTTGCCTTCTTTACTCCAAAAACCCAAGATTATTTTCCGAGGACTAATGACCCATTTGGCCACGGTCGGGGATCCCCAAGCCCAAACGCAGCTAGCGCGTTTCCAAAAGATCCAACGCGTCGACCAACAGTTAAACCTGACCCAAGGTCGACATAGCGCGCTGGCTAGCCCGGGTTTATTAGCCCATCCCGATTACCCGGATCAATTTTCCCGGGTGGGGTTAGCCATGTACGGGGCCAATCCTTTGGAAGGCGACGAAGAAAAACTAACAGAGGCCGGGGCGCGTTTAACCAAAAAGCTCAAACCCGCCCTGAGCTTTTATAGCCAAATCATCCAGGTTCGGACGATTCGCGCCGGCGAGACTATTAGTTATGACCGCACTTTTGTGGCCCCAGCTAACCTTAAGGTCGCGGCCGCGCCAGTCGGTTATGTCCATGGCCTTACCCGGGCTCGCTCCAATCAGGGCGGGGCCTTAATCAATGGGCGCCTGGCCCCCTCGCTTGGCCGGGTCTGCATGAACCTTAGCCTTTATGACGTTAGCCAAATCCCCGACGCCCAGCCCGGACAAAAGGTGACCTTAGTGGGACGCGATGGGCGGGCCCGGATTAGCGTTGGCCAAGCCGCCCAATGGCAATCGACCAGCGCCTATGAGTGCTTGTGCCTATTTGGGCGTCTAAACCCGCGCGCTTACCAGGAGGGAGCTTAACTGGGCCGAAAGCCAACTATAATTAACTAGGGGCCCATCAGCGCCCCCCTAGCCACAGTAAATAATAGACCCAATAATAATAGTTACCCTTCCCCATGGCCCAGAAGCCAGAGACCTAGACCTAGAGTTTTTCATGAAAAAAATGATCCGCCAAAAAATTGACGCCGCGGTCTCCACCATAATCGCCCAAAAAACCGACCAGCCGACCACGGCCGCCTTTTCGTTTGACCAAATAATCGTTGAGGAACCCAAAGACCCCTCTCATGGGCACCTGGCCACCAACGCGGCTCTCACTTTGGCCAAAAGCCTCGGCCAAAAGCCCCGGGTCTTAGCCGACCAGATCCTCGCCGCCCTGTCGGATCCCGAAGGCTATATTGAGTCTACCCAAGTGGCCGGCCCAGGGTTTATCAACTTTCGTTTATCGGGCCAATGGTGGGCCCAAGCCCTGGCGGGGGTCATCGCGGCCGGCCAAGATTTTGGGCGTGTCCAGTCCTCAGGCCGTAAAGTTCAAGTGGAGTACGTCTCGGCCAATCCCACGGGCCCTCTGCACGTGGGCCATGGCCGGGGAGCCGCCTTAGGCGACTCGTTGGCTCGGATTTTGGCTTACGCTGGCGACGAGGTGTCTAGGGAGTATTACATCAATGACGCTGGCCGCCAGATGCGAACCCTGGGGGCTTCCGTTCTGGCTCGCTTAAATCAGCTCCAAGGGTCGACCGAACCGTTTCCAATAGATTATTACCAGGGCGGTTACATCATTGATCTGGCCCAAGAATTGCTATCTAACTCAGATATCCCGCCTGAGGGATTCGCGACCATGGCGGAAGAGGAGCGCGTGGCCTGGCTTAGTCAATGGGCCGGGGCTCGGATCCTATCTGGTATCAAACAGGATCTGGTGACTTTTCGGGCTAGCCAAGAAGATTGGTTTTCCGAGCGAAGCCTTTACGAAAAGGGCTTGGTGGAAGAGGCCCTGGCCACGCTGAGAAAAAGCGATCGCCTTTACGAAAAAGATGGGGCTCTGTGGTTTCGCTCCGAAGCCTTAGGCGACGACAAGGATCGCGTTCTCATCAAAAGAGATGGCCAAAAAACTTACCTCGCCGCGGACGTGGCCTACCACCAAAACAAGTTTGAGCGTGGTTATGACTTGGTGGTGGACGTCTGGGGGGCGGATCATCATGGTTACATTCCCCGGATGAAAGCCGTCGCGGAAGCCCTCGGTTACGACCGGAGCCAACTAGCCGTGGTTCTTGTCCAACTGGTTCGCCTTTTAAGGCAAGGCAAAGTGGTTCCCATGAGCACCCGGGCCGGGGAGTTTGTGACTTTACGGGAAATAGTCAACGAAGTTGGGGTGGACGCGGCCCGTTTCATGTTCCTAACCCGCAGCCACGAGAGCTCTTTGGATTTTGACCTGGAAGTGGCCAAAGCTCAGAATCGAGATAACCCGGTTTATTACGTCCAATACGTTTGCGCCAGGATTTTCAGTCTTCTCCAAAAGGGTCAACCAACGGTGGGAACGGTGGATCTGACCTTATTGACCGAGCCTGAGGAAGTGGATCTTGTTCGGCACCTGACCGGCTTCCCAGAAACCGTGGCCGCCGCCGCCCGACGTCTGGAGCCACATTTGTTGACTGGCTGGCTCACCAACTCAGCCCGCCTTTTCCACCAGTATTATGGTCGCCATCAAATCATCGTTGACCAAAACCCCGCCCTGGCCAAAGCCCGTTTGGCGTTGGTCGGGGCTATCCGTCAAGTGACGGTCATTGGTCTGGAGCTGGTTGGCGTCTCCGCCCCGGAACGGATGTGACATCGTTTTAGGGGTTGGCCATTAAGGAAGGTGATCATCGTGAAGACCAGTCTATTTCCTGGATCCAATCTAGACAACTCGGCCCCCCGGTTAGCCCCGGCCAACGCTCTCCCCCAGGAAATCAACTTTTTTGATATCTACCGAGCGCGTAGTTTAGGTGGTCAACTAGCCGAGAAAGCCGCCGAAGCCGCGGTCAGGCGTTTGACCCCCAAACCAGCCGACACCTTGGAGCTGGTTAAGCCGCCTTTCAGGACTAAGGTTAGCCAACCTCGGCCGGTTAGCGAACCCCGGCCGACTAGCGAACCCGACCAGGCTTCGAGCGCCTCCGAGTCCCAGCCCACGCTCGCGGCTTTGGAAAAAAAAGACCCCGCCTGGCTTGTCTCCGTCAAGTGGCTGACCCGGCTATTTTTGTCCTTATTTTTTTTAGTGTGGGTCTTTGTTTTAGGGGTCTTAGTTGGTCGCGGCAGCCTTTGGGACTATCCAGTCAGTTCCGCGCTCAAACCAGAAATAACCAAGGGCTCGCCACCCCAGGTCATCGCTGAGTTCGCGCCCAGTCCTAGCCGGACTCCCAAGTCTAGCTCTAAGCCTAACGCGAGAACTAGCTCCAGCTCTAGCTTAAGCTCTCCTAGCTCTAGCCCCAGCTCTAGCTCTAGCCCCAGCTCTAACGCTATCTTTAGCTCTAGCTTGGCCCTAGTTTCGCCCACTCCAGAGCCCTCGACTAATCAAATAAAAGAACCCTTAACCCAAGAAGCTTCCAACGCGGCGGTCGTGGTCGTCTCCCCAGAAAAACCGCGCTCCGAGGAGCTACCCCCGTCCGAAAGGACGCCAAACGCCAACGGAGCTCTAAAATTTAAAAAAGTTGAGCCCATCCTAGTCACCCCAGAGCCAATCAAGCCCCGTCTGAAAGCCCAGGCCCCAGAGCCCAAGTTAGCCCAAACCTTGGTCGCGGATCCCAAGACGCCGCCCGTCAATCCGAACCTTAACCGCTCCCAGTCCAACCAGTCTCAAGGGGCAGGTTTATTCACCGTTCAGGTGGCGTCCGCCAGATCCAGTCAAGAAGCCCATCAGATCGTGGCTAATTTTAAAGCGCGAAATTTTGAGGCGTATTTTTACGAAAAAAGCCGAACCAACTTTCCAGTGCGAGTTGGTCGTTACCAAACCCAGGGCGAGGCCGAGGCCGCCAAAATGGCTTTAACCAAAGCCGGGGCCAAGACGCCCTACGTCTCCAAACTCAACCGATAAAAGCTTTTTTAAAGAGCCGAAAATAATCATCCCCCTTTCGTCGTTTCGCGACGGCCGGGGGATGATTTATTACCATCTAACTAAAACTAGGAACCGCTAATTCAGGCGAACCAGGGTTGGATTGAAGCTATCTAAAGCCTTCGTCTTTAACTAGCCTCTAAACTAGCCTTCTATACTACCTTCTAAACTAGCCGACCAGTCAAGGAAGTGGGGTAAAGACGGTTAGTTTGACCCACCATATTCAAACCAATATAGCGGTTTAAGGCTGTCCGAATGTTTTCCCCTTCCCCAGATTGACTGAGCGTCCGCGTGTCAGCCAAAGTTTCCGCCACGTCTTTAAGCGATCCATTGGCTCCAGTGTCGCCATCCGGGGCTGGGGCGACGGCCGGAACCCCATCGGGGTAATACATGTCAAAAATCCGGCTCATGGCCATTTGAGCGGCCGCCTCTGGGGGATAGTACATGCCGCGAGTGGCGGAGGGGCCCACGGGGATACTTGGATCCGGATTGGTGGCGGGCGTGGTGATGGTACTAACGCCCACGCCCTCAACCCGGGCTCTTAAAGAGCCGCTCAAGGCGAAGAAAATAGGCTGGTTCTGCTGTTGGCTGATACCATTGAGACTGAACTGGTAAGGCAGGGAATCGGCCCAAGCCTCATCCTCGTCCATCACTAAGGTGGGGTAAGCGTCCGTGGCCGCCATATCGCGCGGATCAGCCTCGGCCTCGCGCCGAGGTTTCACGTCCAGATATCTTTGGAGGGCGTCGGCGATCGAAGTGGAACCATTACCAGCTTTGTCCACGTCCAAAGTTAAATAATGGGCCATATTCCGCCCTGGAGGAGGTGAGTATAGATCCACGGCCGCGACCATGGAATTGGAAACCGTGGCGTGGGGTTTGGTGGCTCCGGTTTGGAGTATTTGGGACACCACGTTCGGAACCGAGTCCACCTGTTCCACAAAAGTGTCCCGGATCGTCGCGGCCGCTCGCAAGTTAGTGGTGGCCTCTTTGGCCACGTTGTTAACATTCATGGACAGACCTCCCTTTTTAAAAAGCCGATTGGGAAAAACAGCCGCCTGTCCATGGCGACGCGTGGGTGACGCGTTTAATTCTTAAGGCCGAGTCAACCAAATTGGTTAAAAAGACGCCTTTCTCCCCAGCGTCTGGCCAATAAAAAAAACCAGGAAAAACGCCGGAATCTGACCATAAAGGTCAGAAAAAAGACGCCTACCCTGGCCCCATCAACAGAACCCATATCCTTTGGGTTCCGTTATAAATAAAATACCAAAACCTCAAGGCGATTGTCAAGTTAAACTTAAAGGGAGGGCTAATTTATTTTTACTTTAGTTGACCATAACCTTAGTCACGACTAAATACAAAATATTCACCGGCGACCAGTTAGATCCTCGCCCTTAGCTGGCGTTGATTTTATCGCCTATTTTCTTTCTAAAGATCTTAAAGCGACTTAGTTAGATTAAATTAAATATTTATTTATACTAATAAAACTTATAACATATAAATTAAAACTATAATAGATAATTAAAATATTTAAACTAAAATTTAACTTTAATTAATTGTTAAAAATTGGGCTGTATGCGGTACGCGCGGAAGTTAGAGGATGATTATCGCAAATTCGCTATAGGGAACGAGTCGATAGAAGCTAACGGCGAAGAGATCCGAAAACTAATGGTAGATAGAGAATATAACGTTTTAAGTATTCGCGAACAGCGTAAAATTATAGGTTTAATAAAGTCTAGTTTTTTATTTAAAACAGCGTTTAGGTATCTTAATAATATGTTAAACATTAATTTAATAGAATAAATATCAATTAATAGACGTGTTACTGGTTTAATAAAATAATTTTTCGTATTAATAAGTCTTATTTATTTATTTTAACTGTTAATATTAAAATAATTAGGAATCTAAGACCAGGGCGAGGGCCTCAGCGCCGCTTGGCTTGGCGGTCTGGTTTTTTTGAGCCAAGAAATAGCGCGGGCCAAGATTTAGTTTAACTCGGATTATAATAAACATCAGCCCAGTCAATTTTAAGGCCAGTCAGTTTTAAGGGCGTTCGCGCCTTTCGCGGTAGCGCCTCGCGGGGGGCCTAAGGGCCAAGTAGAGGCCACGTATTGGCCAATGATTTAACTGGAAATAGTTCGCTCGATTAGATAAAATTACGCGAAATTTAGGAGAGGAGCCCGAAGTGGCCGTAACGGGGGCGCCTCGAACTCGTTTTTTTCGGCGCGGCTTCAGCCCCAACCGCGCGGCCATTATGAGAAACGCGAGCCTGACCAGCTTTTTATAATGTCGGCGTGTTACGCGCTTTTTTTTAGTCGCCGAAATAGGTTATTTTGGGACTTAACGCGAGAGATCGGACAAAATGTTTAGGCGACAAAATGATCCTCTGGTTAAGCCCTTTCTCAAATGGGCGGGAGGAAAACGGCAACTTTTGCCTGAAATCATAAAAATTCTTCCCGCCAATTTGAGCGAGCTACGCTATTATGAGCCATTTATTGGCGCGGGAGCGTTGTTTCTTGATCGTCAGCCTCGCCAAGCGATTATTAACGACAATAATGAGCAGCTTACGCTTACGTATAGAGCCATCCGCGACAACGTGGATGAATTGATTAGCGCGCTTAAAGAGCATAAGGAGAGTAACAGCGAGGAATATTATTATAAGACGCGCGATCAGGATCGCGATATCGTGGCGTTCGAGGCGTTATCGACTGTTCATAAAGCGGCGCGATTGATTTACCTCAATAAAACTTGCTACAACGGCCTATACCGCGTGAATTCCAAAGGGCTGTTTAATGTCCCTTATGGACACTACGCTAAACCAGCGATCTGCGACGAGCCTGTTCTTAGGGCGATTCATAAATATTTTAATAGAAAGAATATAAAAATTGAGATCCTGAGCGGAGATTTCGCGGACGCCGTGAAGTCAGCGGAACAGGAATCATTTATCTATTTTGACCCACCATACCATAGTCCTAACAAAAGCAATTTTACGGGCTATCAGGCGGGTGGCTTTGGCGAAGATGAGCAGCGGCGATTGCGCGACGTTATCATAGCCCGTTCGGAGGCTGGGGCGAAATGCCTTTTGAGTAATTCCGATACCGATTTTATCCGGAAGCTTTATGACGACGACCGTTTTGAAATCAGCGTCGTAAAAGCGAAACGCGCTATCAACTCAGACAGCGCGGGGCGTGGCGACGTAAACGAGGCGCTAATCAAAAATTGGCGATAGGCGACATGGGCGATAATAAAACCAAAAATGATTACGCCTGGGAAGTGTTGTTCAAACGTCATAATATTCTTTCGCGCGTGGACGCGGAGGGCTCATTTTGTATTTCTTCCTCCCTGATTAATGTAGAGCGCGAAGCTCGGCTGATGTCTAAGTTCGATAAGTCAACCCATCTTCCGGAAATTTTTCGCGAAAATCAACTATCCATTCTTCCTATTAGCCGCGGCGATTATCTGATTGGCCCGTTTGTGACGCATGAGCCGCTTGACTACAAGCCTATAAAACCTAAACAAGTCTCCACAATCCCCAACTTGTGACCTTAAAACCTGATGATCTGTATAGCGAATCGTCAGCCTTGCTGTACGCTTATAATAGCGGAATCATTCAAGATATTATGGGCGCCGATAAGGTTAATTTTACCGTGAGCGGCCGAATGAGCTCAGGCGAATTTTCTTTTTCTATCAATAATAACAAGCGCCCACTAAATCCTTCGCCAGTCGAAGTCAAAAATTCTCAGATTGAGATTGACGCGGGTTTTGAAAGCCCAGAGGCGTTTCTTATTTGTGAGGCTAAAAATCAAGCGTCTTTAGAATTATTGATCAGGCAGTTATATTATCCTTATAGGCTTTGGAGCGATAAGATTTCTAAACGGGTTATTCCGGCGTTTTTCGCGTTTTCCAATGATATTTTTCATGTTTTCATATACTCTTTTGAGGATAAGTTGAATTACAACTCACTAACTTTGAATCGCTATAACGCCTATACTGTCGCTGATGAGAAGATAACTTCGCGTGATATAATAAATTTGTGGAAAAGCGCCCACGTTACCGCTGAGCCGAAGGTAACTTTTCCACAGGCCAACTCATTTCCACGCGTTTTGGATTTGCTTTCGGTTCTTTATGATGACGAACTGACGAGGAGCGATGTCACGCTAAAATATGAGTTTGATCCCCGGCAAACAAGCTACTACGTTTCGGCGTGTGACTATTTGGGTTTTATTGAGTTGTTTAAAACTCCAGACAATGAGCGTGGGTACCGATTGACGGCGGAGGCGAGACGGATAATGTCCTTGCCTTATAAAAAAAAATATCTGGCTTTAATCCAAAAAATTCTGGAAAAACCCGTCTTTCATAAAGCGTTTGAAATTTACGCGCGAACAAATTTCTTGCCGGATAAAAAGATAATAAGCCAGATCATGCGACAGGCCGAGTTTTCAAAACCGATCAACGAAACAACGATTGACAGACGCGCGTCAACCGCGCGCGGTTGGCTGGAATGGACGCTCCAACTCGCGGCGGAATGAAAATAAAGTTATGAGACTGGTTGTAACCGTTCACGCGGTTCTAAAACCAGTTAAAAGTGACTCGAGACCTGAACCGCGCGAATCTGACGGCTTGACCTGTTTTTCTCGTTTGTCCCCAAATCTTCCTTTTTGATTGTCGCTGGGGAGGGTCAGACCAGTTTGGGTTGGCTTGGCCAGGCGTCATTCTGGACTCGGATGGTTAGATTTTTTTTGACGAGGTTGGGTTGAAGTTCCCGGCGCTGGCGCCCGGGTGATTAGCCTGATCAGACCATTAAGACCGCTCCCATAGTTCCTAGTCCTGGGGGGCTGGCGGCCCCGTTTAGCTCTGGTTTAGGACAAAATTGGGGACGAGCGAAGACCACGTTTACAGAAGGTTATAAACCGACGCCTCGCTAGCGCCTTCAGCCCAGCGTGGAACGTCCGTGAGGCGACCAACAGGCGATCTTTTCCATGATCATCCACCCCCTATCCACCACAATAAAATGTTGGACAACCTCGGCGTCGATCAGATTTAACTGGACAAGAAATGACGCCCATTTTAGAAGGGCTCAAAGTTCTGGCCCACTAAAAACCGCTTTGCCACGCCGAGATCCAGGCCAACGCCGCGGCCTTGCCCAATTAAAGGCTAACCATCGGGGCGAATAATTATCCGCGCTCTGACGATCGCCCCCAAGTAACCAACGCTGGCCGAAGCCAGCGCTGGTTAAAAAATATATCCCGACTATCGTCTTCTGATTTCGCGTCTTCTGATTTTACGCCTTAGGGCCTTAGACGAGCTCTCACCCAATAAAGGGTTAAGGCCGGTCTTCAAAATACGTGGCGCAAGAGCTTTCGTTTTCCCAAGCGGACACCGAATAAATTTTGACCCGTCCCTCCGAGACCTCGGTTACCCGTTGACTGACCCGCTGGAAAATAAAACGGGCGATATTTTCCGAGGACACATTGTCCACCTGGAAATATTCTAGCTCGTTAAGATACTTGTGATCCAGAAGATCCAGGACTTCGCCCAAAAGCGTTTTAAGGATCCCAAAATCCATGACCAAGCCGATTTTATCCAATTCCTGGGCCCGAGCCCTGACTTCCACAAACCAGTTGTGGCCATGGAGGTTTTCACAGCGACCGTGGAACTCCCTAAGGTTATGGGCGGCCGCGAAACGGTTGGTGACTTTTAACTCAAACATGCCCTATCCTTATAATTCGAGAACAGGCCTTCCGCGCTAAGGCTATTCTTCTTCCTGATCGCCCTGATCGCCTTGAGCGCCCAGTAACCCTTTATTAATCCAATCGTTCAAAACCAAGATCAGGCTTTTGGCCGAATCCATGGTCAAGTTGACCGCGTCGCGCTTGCGGTAAACTCCCTTGAATTTTTGGTACCGACGAAGGGTGGCCTTGGGGGGGCCAAATTCATTAGTTTTGCGGTTGCGCTCCCGGTACCGGAAAATGATGGTTGACCAAACTCCCTTGGTCAAAACATGCTTGTCCAACTGCTCGACCAGAGTCTCACCCTCATTTTCCAGATCAACGGTGATTTCCGCGATATTTTCCGCCATTGTCGCCTTCTCCGTAATGAGATTAGTTTTTGACCGTGGGCCAATCATCAATTGAGACGCCCGGGGGCGTTATTTGGTCACTTTCGATGGCGTGGTTGGCGACTCAACCGGCGCGTTCGTCGTCATCCGCTCCATGGTCACGCGTCTTAAATACAAAAATAAGGGTAAACCACAAGCCACCCCTACCAACAACGTGGCCACTAACGGTAGCCACAACCCTTTCATTTTCTGACGACGGCCCTCGCTCCAGATAAAAAGGATGGTCACCAGCCCCGCGATTAAAGCGTTCAGGCTAAAATAACCACTTACCGGGGAGGCCCACATCTGGGCGCGAATCTCGGCGAAATTAAGGCCAGAACTGACTAAAAATTGCCCTAAAAAGCTGTAGGGAGCCACCGCCCCTAAAAAAGCCAGTCCAAGGTAGAAAAAAGCCATCTCCGCTCCTTTGGTCGACCCCTGGAACTGGCGTGGGTCACTGGGCGGCTGGACGACCGCTGGGGGTTGAGCTATCGCTAACGTTCGGACTAGCGTTAGCGTTTGGACTAGCTTTTGGGCTGTCGCTAGCCTTTGGGCTAGGGGCTAAGTTCGTCGGAAGGCTTAACGGGGCGAACTGGCCAATCTTCCCCAGAAACCGCAAGTACTCCATGGAATTAGGATCCAGTAAAATGACGCTGCGCTCGCTCAAAACCTTCTGATAGGACTCAAGGGATCGCCTAAAAGCGTAAAACTCTGGATCCTGGCCGAAAGCCTCCGCGTAAATAGCCGCCGCCTCGGAATCGGCCTCGCCGCGGATGACCTGACTTTTGCGCTCGGAATCAGCGATGGTCTCGCGCACAGAACGGTCGGTTTGAGCCATGATCATCTGGCCATTACGACGACCTTCGCTACGGTATTTCGTGGCCTGCTGCTCCCGCTCGGTGCGCATCCGGTCATAGACGGCTTTTTGGTTTTGGGGTGGTAAATCCGCCCTTTTGATACGCACGTCAATGACCGTCAAGCCAGCGTTGGTGTCCTCGGCCAGTTTACGGTTACTAAAGTCGGTGACCGTTTCCATGATGGAGCCGCGATTTTGAGAAATAATGTCGGCCATGTTGTGCAGGCCCAATTCCCGGCGCAGTTCGCCAACAATGATACCGCCTAAGCGACTTTTGGCTTCCTCAATGATGGAAAAACTGTTTTCGCTTTTAAAACGCTGGTAGAAAAGGAGGGGATCGTCAATGCGCCAACGCACAAAGGCGTCCACCACCAGGTTTTTCTTGTCCCCAGAGTAAATTTCCGCCGCGGCCACGTCATATTCCATCAAGCGATTTTCAAATAAAACGACCTTTTGGATAAAAGGTATTTTCATGTGTAAACCGGGCGAACGGGCCTCGCCCACCGGTTGACCGAACTGGAGAACAATGGCCTTTTGAGTCTGGTCGACGGTGAAAAAGACCGAAGACACTAAAAAAAACAACACAATGATGGCTATGATAATGGAGGATAGCGATAGTTTCATGTCTTCCTACCGGCCAGAAGAGGGTTGGGAAGGAACAGGAAGAGGATGATTCAGGCCCAACAAGGGCAGAATCGACTGACCAGCGGATCCAGACAAGATATATTTGTCCGCCCCAATCAATACCCGATCCATAGTTTCTAGGAGCAACCTTTGACGCGTGACTTCTGGAGCCTTACGGTACTCAGCCAACAAAGCTAAATACCGAGACGCCTCGCCTTTGGCGAAGTTGACCCGCTCGACTTTGTAGGCTTCGGCTTGAGCCACCATGGAATAAGCTTTGGCCTCCGCTTCGGGCAGACGGCTGTTCTTGTAACCAGTGGCCTCGTTAACGGCTCTATCTCGATCTTCTCGAGCCGAGGTGACATCCTTGAAAGCCTGCATAACGTCATTGGGCACGTGGACATCCTGGAGCTCCACATTATTAATGATCAACCCCGTCTGGTATTTGGCCATCATAACTTGGAGCGTGGATTTGGTGTCTTCCTGGATCTTGGCCCGATTCTCGGTTAAAGCCCCATCGATGGTGTTCCGGCCAATCACCTCGCGCATGGCTGAGATGGCCGCGTCCCGAATACTTTTGTCCGGATCGTAAACCATAAAGGCGTAGGCCTGGGGATTTTCCACCTTGTACTGAACCACAAACTGGATGTTGACGATGTTCTCGTCCCCGGTCAGCATCGTGGCCTCGTCTAGACCGGAATTGCCGCCACCCACCTCAAACTGGCGGATCTGGTTAAAGTTAACTTTAATGACGCTCTCAATGGGCCAGGGCCAATGGTACCTTAACCCCTGCTCAACCGTGGAATTATACTCGCCAAACCTTTTAATTAGCCCGCACTCGTAAGTTTCCACAATGAAAAAACCCGAGGCCATCCACAAAAGAATGATGACCGCCAACACGATCAGGAACGGGGAGCGATTGGAACCGGACTTGAACCGGAACTTATTAATTAGGTTGTCCAGTTGAGAACCGAGGCCACCAAAGTTGTCAGAACCGTCCTGACCATTGTCCCCATTTTTCTTCCGGTTACGGGGCTGGTTCTTTTGGCGGTTTTTCTGCCATTCCTCCCAATCCATGGGCATATAATCACCTTAAAATATACCAAAAAAAGTGTTTATTATTAATGTTTAACCCTCACCAGAGCCCAAAATCGACTAGCCCGGCCAGGGAACTCTTTGACCACATTTTCAATATATTAACACAGACCCTGATTTTAACCAAGAAGCCGAATCTGGGGGTCACGGTTCGGCTCAAAGCTCCAATCTAAAAAATAAGAGCCCGACTCTTCGGCGGATTGGCCCCATATTCGCGATCAATATCAATATAGTTAACGCCGCGGGGGCTTGGCCCATATCGCTCAGCCACGGCCACTTTAAACCGCGTCTGGGATTTTAAGCTTTCTAACCCCAAGACAATTAATAATTATGAGGCGATATAAGGCCAACCAACTTAAGGCGAATTCCTAACCAGAAAATTCTTCCCCACTAAAGAAATCCTTCAGGGCTCTATCAAACGGATTCCGGGCTGGCGTCAACTCACTTATCGGGAAAATATTGCCCGGGGAGCCAAGATTACCTAATAATCGGGGTATTATCAAGGAATTATTTATAAAAAAAATTTGGCCTCCAATTTGCTTATCACCATTACGCGGACCATTGGTCCTTAAGTGACGCCCAATTTTCAAGCGAGGATTTAACATGCCCATGATTATCAAGAAGGACTGGCTGACCATTGGGGAAGTGTCGGAACTGACCAATGTGCCGATCCACACCCTTCGCTACTGGGAAAGCGAATTTGACGGCTACTTCAGTCCCCTGCGCACCAGTGGTCGTCAACGTCGCTACAATGAGGAGGCGGTCGGCCGGGTTCTAGAGATCAAAAACCTCCTCAAGGAAGAAAAATACAGCATCGCCGGGGCCAAGCAAGTTCTGTCCCGCAAACCCGAACTGACGCTTCCCGTCGAATTCAGCTTAGGCGGCTCCTCCTTACCCGAGGATCAGTTCCAGACCGCCACCTTGGAGCCAACCATGAACTGACCATCCGCCCACTCCTTAGGAGTGGCGGATGGTCATATAATAGTTAAACTCGTTCCTCAACAGGAACCCGGTAGCCCGGACGCCAAAAGTCAGGATCCGCTCCTGGCTTTACGGCCATCCTCTTGATCCTCTTAAAATGGGGTTACCGGCTTGACGGTGGACGGATCCACGCCCATTAAGAATTAAATCGACCAAATTTCTGAGGGTGGGTAAAATTCGCCGCCACATGACTGATCAAACGGCGAATCCAGGTCAACTACAATTCTATAGTCTATATTGATTGTGTTAAATACTATATGAAATAAAGTATAACCTTTTAAGATAATTTTCCTACTCAAGCCCTCCCTGTCCAAAAAACTCTCGCCAAGAGCGCCCGTCCAAAAGGGGGCAAATTTTTCCACCCCAGTGAAAATTGAGCTTTTTCCGAAGATTATTCTCAATATCTAAACTTTTACCCGCAATTATCCCTTGTCCAGTCGATCTTCCATATAGACATAAACTTTTTAACTTATTATAAATACCACCAATTTAGTTATAACGGGAAAATTAAATTTTTTGCGGAAAGAAAAGCTCTTTCAGGTTTAGGTTAGGCTTGGGCGGGCTGGCCAGATTTTTCCCCTCAAACCGCCTTTTTTAAAGAAATTAATTTAAATATTTAATCCATAAAATAAATTTTTCGTCCCCTTTCCCGACCTCACCCGACTCGCTCTCGCCCCAGCGAGGAAAATTTTTCTAATAAAATCAACGCTTTACCTTTTACTAGACTTATTATCAATCTATATATTTATAACTCCAAACTATATCAGGAGACGATATTTGGTCTCGCTGATTTTTATTTTCGAAAAAAAAGACTTGATTTTCATTTTCCAGTCTTGTATTGTCAAAATGATATTAAGATCGTGTTTATAGATTTTTCCAAAATAAAATAAGGAGTGTCTTAAATCGAGTTTTGGTTCCTCTATATATCCAAGAGATTTAACCATCACAGCTGGTCTAATTTTTTCCCCTTAACGGGAAGTTGTGTTGTTCCAAATGATTCTGAAATCGAGTCCTCAGATTCATGGTTGATTGATTTGCCTGTACATAAACTATAGCTACCGTAAGTTAGCGCCTCTGGCCATATTCGAAAAATACTGTTGATTGTCTGACTTAATTATGGTAATTAGCTAGACTATGAGTTGTCCTTTAAAAGATCCTCTTGACAATGATGGCGCCTATGTCTAAAATAGATCGAATTTTGATTTTTAAACCCAGGTGACTATTATTAGAGCGCACAAGCCCAAAAGGCAGGGATCTTTGATTAAGAACCGTCAGGACGCTAAGAATTAAGGGGGGGATAATAATAATTAATTGGAAAATTAATTATGAAATTATGACTTATTAGACGATGATTTAGTAAATATATATTTATTTTGTCCACCGCTTCATTTCATCATCCTAGATAATTAATAAACGTTTAACCTGATTTATTGTATTTTTAAGGTCTTAATTTTTATTGCGAGCGAAACCTAATAAAAGTCTTGAAGTTAAGCTCAAACCTTCCACTGGTCTCATTTATGGCCGACTCTGGGTCGGATTTTTATAAACCCGCTGTTTTACGGCGGGATAATTTCGCGCCTCCTAAGAAAGGGGTATTCCCATGGCCACCCTTCGTCTCAACAATCTCACCGAGTTTCGTGAGCAACGCCTCATGAGCCGGGCCGAACTAGCCCGCAAGGCCGAGATCTCCCCATTGACCATCTTAAAGATCGAGCACGGCCAAAAATGCCGTCCGGAAACCGCCCGGAAGATAATTTTGGGCCTGGGCTACTCCCTGGAAGATCGGGATTACCTCCTTCATGAGGTTCTCGGCCCGGTCACCTCCCTTGATGACGAGGATGAGGCCATTAAAACCAAGGCCACCGCGCCCAAGCTGCGTAAGCGGGCTTAAGCCTCCTTTCGTCGCGTTGATTTTTCTTCCGCCTCTCCGATTTTTTGGATCGGAGAGGCGTTTTTTTATCCAGCCCACTTTTCCAGCCACCGAGGCCAGCCCACTTTTCCGGCCCCATTTTCCAGCCCAGTAGATTGGTCAAACCAGCGAGCCTGTCCGGGCTAATCTCCGCCTGATCCAGCCTTTACCTCTCGCCACCCCATGACCAAACTATCAATACTTTCCACCCAACGACGGAATCTTGAGTTGTCCCCATTATTATAAATATTTAATAATTACTAATATTTTAGATAAATTAACTATAAACATTCAACTTTAATATAAAAAAGATAGTTTCATTTTTTGAGCCCATATTTCCGAGGAAAAGAGCGCATTTTGGATTTGACCAAAACCGAATGGAAAAATCTGGGCCTAGAGAAAAAATTCTTTTGTAAAAGGGAAGATCAACCGGAAGAATTATCCGAGGAACTTAAATTGTAGCTAATATATAACGTAATTTTCAATAATTAGGTAAAAAAATGGTATCGCCCGGCGAGAGGCGCCCAGCCGTCTTAAAAAAAATAAACATTTTCTTGACAACCGCCCAGAATTTGAAGTACCCTAAAAACAACCCATTAACAGAATACCAGATCCTTAGAAAGTCTGACCAACACTAACGGTGTTATTAAGGATCAAACAGTTTAAAAAGAAGACCCAAATTGCCATTTTAAGCGCCAGGTAGTTTAGGGCCTAGGTTTCTATATCTTGATATTAGATTTTGGCCAAACCCTCCGCGCGCCGGGCGGGCGCGGCTTTTTAAGCGAGGCTATCACTAAGACTTCTTTCACTAAAACGCCATCATTTAGATGATGGATAAACGTAAATGATGGATAAGCGGTCGGAGACTTTATCGGTTTGATGGGCAGACCACTAATTTAACCGACTTATTTGGCTAAAAAATATTGTCTGGTCTGGGGAGCGGCCATACTCCTAGACCACACCTTGAGTTTGACTCGGAGGTATTTCATGAAGAAACTGATGACACTGGCTCTATGTATAGGGCTTCTTGGGTGGGCCCTACCTTCTTTAGCTTTCCAATCCCGGGAAGCTCGGGATCGCGCTTTTCAAGACCTTTCTTATAAGGCCATTGAGCAGAAAGCCCAATCCTTGAATAATAACCAGGCGCCCCCCGCTGGCGAGGGCAGCCCGATGGTGGTCGCCCTGGTTCCTGAGTTCTCCTACTCGCACCACAAAGCTTTCCAGGACGTTGTCGGTGGCGTGCAACAATTTATCGGCGATGGTAATTCCAAGCTCGGCAGCATGGCCTTGGTTCTGACCAAACCTATTAATGACTTGTGGAGCGTTTACTTTTTATATCAATACTCCTATTCCGATTATGAGGGCAGCTCTTTCACGCCTATCAACACCGCCATAGCTAGGGTAGATAGAAGCGCCAACGCTTACTCCAACTTCATCGGCATTGGAACAAAATTAGCGCACCCCCTAGCTGGCAACTTTGACTTCAACATCGTGGAAGCTTGGAACACTTATAGAAGCTCCTCTACCGAATTTGACGCCACGGGCGCCATCACTAGTGGTCCTACTGAATCCGTCAGCTACGACGACCGCCTGACTTCCATGATCCTGTACTGGGACAAAGATTTAGCGATCGATGATACCTGGACTATCAACCCTTATTTAGGTTGGCGTTCCGTTTGGGCCGTTGTGCACCCGGCCGTTGGAGAGGATGCTCACCTGTGGTTACACTTGGCCACTGGCGGCGTGAAGGTTAAGTATAAAAGCGGCAACCTTGGTCTATATTTCCGTGGCGGTTACAACTATCGAGTTTCCGACGATAACATTCAAGATCTAGCCACCCGGGCCATAGCCCCTGGCGTTCTCCAGCATGGTTGGTTCGCCAGCTATGATCGCGATGTGGCCACTTGGGGCCTCGGCTTCAACTACAACTTTAAAAATGGTTGGTTCATTGACGTGTCCTATAACGGCATGGCCGGTAAAATCAACTACGTCCATTCGGGCACGGCCGTGGTTGTCCTACCGTTCTAACCCTAT
Organism: Deltaproteobacteria bacterium; assembly: GCA_031269825.1. Lineage (GTDB taxonomy): Bacteria > Desulfobacterota > Desulfarculia > Adiutricales > Adiutricaceae > JAIROO01. The sequence continues at coordinate 4,885 of JAISYP010000103.1, read as the reverse complement.
CTTAGATCTTCGGATCTAAAATTATTCGAAAGGGCCCGCTGGCTGGTTCAGTGGGCCCTTTCCCTTTTTTAAACGACCGGTATCTAAAAAAAATCGCTCGCCAGTCACATCTTGATCTTCTTCCTGGTTCGGCCGTCATATCATCAATAGTCTTCCTGAAACGGATAGTCTTCCCGGATCCCATAAAAAAAACTTCTGGTTATTTCTTTATAAAGGATAAAAAACAAACCTGGGCTCTTGGCGCAAAAACCCAATTTTTACATAAAAATCCAGCTGTTATCCTAATTTCTCCAGGCTTAGGCCCATTTTTCTAGGCCACGATTTATTGAGAAGCCATTATACCAAAATTTCCAAACATGATCAAGCCCTCCATACAATTTTTTTCCGGGTCAGTTATGTTGTTCTTAAGTAAATAAGTCAATTTATATTTATTTTCGCCTCTTTTGGTAATTTTATGTTTTTAACTTTTTTTGACCAAAAAGACCAGCTTAAAGATCAGCTTCCATAAACCCAACTTCCCTGAACCCAGATAAGGGACGAATCCAAGGCCGAGTTCCTAAAACAAGGGAAAATACTTATTTTTTCTGTTTTCCAGATCTTGTCCTTGACTTGGCAGGGAGAATAAGCCAAAATTAATTAACTGGTAAATTAATTATTAACCTGGAGAGCTTTCATGGCCACTTACCGTCTTGATCGCCAGCGTTCGGCTGGTCGTCCGCCTAAAGGCGCGGCCAACGAACCACTCATCCGTCAAACCATCATGGAAAAGGCCATTGAGATTTTCGCCGAAAAAGGCGTCTTAGCCACTTCGCTAAAAGAAATTAGCCAACGGGCTAACATCACCACGGCTACCCTCTACTACCACTTTAGTAGTCGAGAAAACCTCATTGAGGAAACTTTGGAAAATTTGCTCTTACCCGTGATCGAAGGCGTCTGGTCAGTAGCCCTAGAGATCGAGGATCCCGTGGAAATGCTCCAAGAAATGCGGGCCAGAATGCTGGCGGCGGCTAATTCTAAACCTTGGTTTTTACCTTTATGGAGTTTGGAGCTCGTCAGCGAATCGGGCTCGCTAAGGCCAATTCTGGGCGAACGCGTCCGAGCGGTCTATTTGAATAGTTTTCTCCGTAAAATCCAGATTGGCCAAGCCAGTGGGGCCATCAACCCTCAATTACGGCCGGAACTAGTGTTCCTCTCTTTAGTGGGCCTAATCTACACGCCTTTATTGGGCAAAAAACAATGGGAAACCCTCTGTGGGGTCTCCATTTCCGATGATCAAGCCCTAACTCACATCCAGGCCATGGCCCGTCATGGCCTGGGCAACCCGCCAGCAAGCTCCAACCCAAAAGGAGAAACGACGTGAGCGACCAATCAGTTACCCTGGATACCGGGGCCACCGAGGCTAAACCCCCTCGCCGCCGGGCGCCCGTGGTTAAAGCCCTGCTCTTTTTTCTCCTATTGGGTATAGCCGTTTTGATCTATTGGCTCACGGTTCTGCGGCCTTTGGAGACCACTGACGACGCCTATGTCAATGGACGCCAGATCCGCGTCACGACCCGGACGGCCGGAACGATCCTGGAAATTTTAGTTGACAACACCGACGACGTCACGGCCGGTCAACTATTGGCCCGCCTAGATCCCACTGACGCGACTCTCGCCATCGAGGAGGCCAGGGAAAACCTAGCCAACGCCGTCCGACAGGTGGCCAGCCTCTTCGCCCAGCGCGACCGATTAATGGCCCTGATCGAGGCTCGACGCGAAGAAATGACCATCATCCAAAATGATTACCAAAGACGGCTCAAACTCAAACCTGGCTCTTCCATCACCGCGGAAGAAATCGAGCGCTACCGCGATCAGGCCGACGTGGCTGGGGCCAATCTCCGCGCGGCCATGGCTGAATTGGCCGCGACGCGTCACTTATTGGGCGAGCGACCCATCAAAGAGCATCCCCAGGTTCTAGCGGCGGCGGTTAAACTAAAGCAAGCTTGGCTGAACCTTTCCCGCTGCGAAATCCGTAGCCCCGTCGCCGGTCGAGTGGCCCGACGAACCGCCCAGGTCGGCTCGCAAGTGTCTTCGGGAACGCCCTTGATGCTGGTGGCCCCTCTCGACGACCTCTGGGTGGACGCCAATTTCAAAGAAAACCAGTTAGGCTCCATTAAAGTTGGCCAACAAGTCCGGATCCTCGCCGATCTTTACAACGGTAAAGTTGTCCATAAAGGCATCGTCGTCGGCCAATCCGCGGGGACGGGGAGCGCGTTTTCCCTCTTGCCACCAGAAAACGCGACCGGCAACTGGATTAAAGTCGCCCAAAGGGTGCCCATCCGGGTCATTTTGGATCCCCAAAACGTGGCTGATTTTCCCTTGTTATTGGGGTTATCGTGCCGAGTGGAAGTCCTTTTGACCGAGCCTACCGTGGCTCTACCCCCCCAAGAGAGCCAAAACCGGGCCGAATCCGTGGAAGCCGATTTCACGGCCATTAACCAGGAAATCGCCACCATCATCGGGGCTAACCTGGGGCGTAGCCTTCGCCAAACCAGGGATTTGCCGGGGTCGGACAAAGAATAACTTTTATGAGCGGAGCTTTTCGCGCCCCTTTGTGGGAACCATTGTCCGGGGCGAGCCTGATCATCTTGACCATCGCTCTACCCCTAGCCACCTTCATGCAAGTGGTGGACACCACCATCGCCAACGTCGCCATTCAGACCATCTCTGGTAACTTGGGCGCCTCCTATTCCCAGGGCTCCTGGATCATCACCTCATACAGCGTGGCCAACGCCATCATTCTACCTATCTCCGGTCGCTTAGCCCAAAGATTTGGCGAAAAAAGATTATTTCTCTGGTCAACGGGCTTGTTCTCCTTAACCTCTATGGCCTGTGGTCTCGCCCAAGACATGACGACCCTGGTCGTTTTCCGGATCCTCCAAGGAGCCGTTGGTGGCCCCATGATCCCTTTGGCCCAATCGCTGTTGATGAATAACTACCCCCGAGAAAAACAAGTCATGGCCCTAGCTTTGTGGTCAATGACCATTTCCGTGGCCCCGGTTTTTGGGCCCATCATGGGTGGCTACATCAGCGACAACTACCATTGGAGCTGGATCTTTTTTATCAACGTCCCCATTGGCTTCATTGTTCTATTCTTGGCCAGTGGCGTTTTAGTAGGCCGGGAAACGAAGATCTCGCGCCCCCATTGGAGCGGAATAAGTTTTGGTCTTTTGGCCTTGGGCGTGGGGGCTTTACAGATGACCCTGGATCGCGGCAAAGATCTGGACTGGTTTAATTCCCCCACCATCCGCGTCATGGGCGTATTGGCGGCGGTAGGTTTGGCGCTGCTGCTAGTCTGGGAAAAAGACAACCCTAAGGCTTTAATCGATTTATCCTTATTCAAGAACCGCAATTTTTCCGTCGGCGTTAGCCTCATTAGCCTCGGCATGGCTTTATACTTAGGCACGGTGATCCTAATCCCATTGTTACTGCAAACCCGCTATGGCTACACGGCCACCTGGGCCGGTTTGGCCACGGCCCCCATTGGCGTCATCCCCGTGTTGTTGATGCCGATTCTGGGCCGCTACTCCAAACATATTGACATGCGCTACATCATAACTTTAGGTTTCGCGGTGATCGCCTTAACCATGAGCCTGCGGACGGGTTTTTCGCCAGGCATGGATTTAAAATACGTCCTTATTCCCCAATTTGTCCAAGGTCTGGGACTGACTTGTTTTTTCGTGCCGATCACCAGTATAGCCTTTATTGGCCTAGAGCCCACGAAAATCGCCGCGGCCTCGGGCATCTACAATTGTTTTAGAACGCTCTTTAGCGCCATTGGCGCCTCCATCTTCACCACCCTATGGGAAAGACGCGAGGCCTACCACCATAACCGCCTCTCGGGCCTGATTGATAATTTAAATCCCTTGGCCACCGAAGGCTTGGAAAAATTGACTAACCTAGGCTTAACCGAAGAGCAAGCCACCGCCTACCTAGAAAGACAAATCACTAACCAAGGCTATATCATCGCGGCCAACGAAATTTTCCAGGTCTGCTCGTATTCTTTTATGGCTCTCATTATTTTAGTTTGGGTGGCCCGACCAAAAAAAACCGTTTAAACCGCGCGCCCCAAAAACTCTTCACCGCCAAGCCAGCGCCTTCAAAGCCAAGGTCGACAAACTTCCGACCCCGCGCCCACCTCGCCCTGTTCCAACAATTAGTCCATCTAATCAAATATTACCTATTAATTATCTAAAATTAACAAAAATTTATAGCTAAGTTAGATGACGCTGATGCTAGCCTCTGATATAGTTTATACTTAAAAATAGCTTAAAAAAGTATATTTCATCCATTTCAAAATGAAATGTTTTTTTGCTGTCTAATCGACCTATCTTTCGCCGATGAAAAAAATTTAAATTCCTCAAAAAAAGCTTGACAACTAGCTACAATATAGCTATGATCCAAGAAAAACCGCCAAGAGTCTCCAAATATCTAGCCTCACCTACCATCGCAAGCCAAACGGCGTCACTTATGTCTATCGCCAGGACTCATACTGGGATAAAGAAAAGAAGCGTTCCAGCTCACGTCAGATCCGCGTCGGTAAGCTGGACGCCAATGGCGAGATAATCCACAACCATCGTTTCAAGACTCCCGAGGCCAGAGAGGCCTTAGAGAAAGGCGAGACGATGGCTGAGTCCCGACTTATTGGACAGTCGTTGGTCTTAGCTAAAGCCACCAGGGACACTGGTCTGGAGCGGGTTTCGCGTCGCTACTTTGAGTCCAAGGAGGCCGACGCGCTGTTGTCGCTTTCATGGGCGGTGGCCGCGGGTTATGGGCAAATGGATCTAGCCAGTGTTTGGTTGGAACAAAACGACTGCCCAGCCCACAATGAGTCTGTCTCGTCCGC
>JAISYP010000076.1 GCA_031269825.1 Deltaproteobacteria bacterium | reverse complement strand
GCGGATCTAAGGCAAGATTTTAACCTCCAAGAGTTACGGTTGCCGGAAAATTATCGCTGCCCGAAAGAGGCTCTTCAACTGGCTAACGCCTTAATATCCCATCATCCTTACCACCGCTCGATCCTAGAAATCGAGCCTTTAACATCAGATACAGATGAAAGTTTAGTACAAGTTTACGGTTTTTCTACTTATGATGATGAAATTGACTGGCTATCAGAAGAATTAATTTATAAATATTCTAATAATACTTATGATTGTGTTATTTTATCTAGAACAAATAAATTGTTGGATATCGCGATTGAAAAATTAAAAAATAAGGGTCTACCGGTTTATCGCGTGGGACGAAAGGACGAGTTTACCAGTGCCCCTCTGAGAACCCTGATATCCCTTCTTCGTTTGGCCAACTCGCGAGTTTATTATGAAGAGGAGCTTAACGAACTTCAGCGTCTTAGCCAGGCTTTTTTTGAGCTGGAACAAATCCCTTTCTCTTGGTCAAATATTATAACCCGTTCCGCCGTTGACAACAAAAATCTTCTCCGCTCCTGGCTGGATGAACTATTATTCCAACCTAATTTACCCCCTGACACGCGGGAACTCCTGGAAATTGACTTACAAACTCTTTTGATTTCCCAGGATTTTTCTGGTTTAGACGATAAAATTTTCGCTTGGGCGACCAATCGTCTGAATAACCAATTAAACTCCACGGAAGATTTCGCTGAATTTAAGGAAGAGCGTCTTGTCTGGAAAACTTTACTATCTGATATTTCTAATAAATATCCTAATAATTTATTTTTATGTCAATTAATAAATGAGTTAGAGCGCGCGGCCCAGACTCCGCCTCCACAGGTGGGCTCGATTCCCAGCCTATCCATTCAATCCTCAAGTGGATTTGAATTTAATCATGTGTATTTAATTGGCTTTGATGAAAATTATTTTACTTGTCCAACATCTAATAATATAAATAAGTCTTTTAGATCTTATCTAGAACGTATAAATTGTTTCACCGCGATAACCAAAACAAAAAAATCCTTGACCTTGACTTATTCAAGGGAAAAGATTTTTAGATAAATTTTATCGTTCCATAATCAGTAACATCAATAATTTATTTATTTATTTAAACTTGTTATTAATGGCCTCTAAACGCGCTTTAACAAAAAAAGTGGCCAAGCTAAGGGGAAGCTATCCCCTAACCGAGCCACGTAATTATGGAAAGAAAAGAGAGCTTAGACAAATTCCGACACGCTCTTTCTGATGATGGAGTCAGCCACGGCTTCGGAGCTAACCCGGTAGTTACCAGCGGCGATCTTAGCGGTCAGGTCGGCCACTTTCTCGGAACGGATATCCGGGGCTAGGGTCGCCAAATCCAGGGCCCTTTGGTAGAGCTTGGAACTGGTGGAAATATTGACCTTATCCGAAGAGGCGGCTTCCTTGGCTTCTGGCGAATCCACGGTCATTTGGCCAAGTTTGAGGCGGCCTTGGTTGTTGTCATTCTTTTTAACCAAAGGTTGGTTGTTGGTTAGGTCAATTTTCATGGTTCCTCTCCCTCACCCGGCGACAGGAAATCTTCGGGGGATCTGATGGGTTTGACCGGGCCTAACATGGTTCGGTCGACTTTAATGGCCACCAGTTTCTTCAACTGTCGCCAGAGCGTTCTGTTCATGGAGCGATCGACAAACGCCCCACCTTTTTTATTGGCGGTCTCGGGATCTAGGCTCATGTCCAGAAAGCTAATTTCCCCGGTCTCATATCTTAAGCCTAGGGCTAACCCAGGCAATCCGTGGTTCTCGCTCAACTCGGACAGAGAAACGTAGGCCGGATTAGCTGAAGCTAAATCCCCTCTTTGCGGGTGCTTCTTGGCCTGGTTCACCAACTCCCCGATGGCTTTACGAGCCACCAAGCCAATGACCATCGACCTCGCGTTGTCGACCTCGTCAGTCCGGGGCTTCATGGCCCCGGTCAGGGCCTCTTTCAGTTGACCGCCCAGGTTTCTGACCATTTGGCCTATCCGCCCGGTTTTGTCGGCCACCACCGTTTTCCCCCCACCTGTTTAATTTATCGGCTTCTCGCGGAAAAACTTTAGCGATCTAGACCAATTTTTTTCTAAAATTTTAAGATCTTCGCCTGAGCTTTATCTGGGGAAACGGTTTAGCCAAAGCTATAGCCCGTCCAACGCTTCTCACCCAGCTCAATTTTGAGCAAGATCAAGGCCAATTTTTTCCCCCGTCCGCCCTTCGCTAGCCGATTACAGGCTCAATAACTATTATTATAGCCCAATTCAGGGGAAAGGAAATTTTTTCCGCCCGCCCCCCTCGAAACCTTAGAGGCCCACCTTTTTTTCCCACCCCACCCCTATCGCTAAACTATTTGGCCAAACTAGCTAGCTAAACTAGCTGGCTAAAATCGACCGCCAGGACGCCTGGGAGGGTCTTCAGGTTTTTTACGCCCTCTTTTAGTCCCCGCGCCCACTTTTTCCGGCCTCCCCCAGAAGTTTAGCGAATTAGTCCACTCCCCCCCAAATCCCATCTAAACTTAAGCCCGTTGGTTAACCTTTTCGTGGCCCGAGATGACGTACCCGCCTCCCCTACCCCTAAGCTCATCTTGCCTCCGTTAGCTGGCCTACGCGCCCCAGCCGCGGAGCTCCCCTTTTTTTGGCCCACTTTTTTCATCACCACGGGTTAACGGGAAAATCCGGCCGATCCACGGCCTATTTTTCCGACTTTCGCCCTCGCCCCACCCGTTAAGAGGTCAAAGCGGTTAATAAGGCTCGAAAAACCTTGAGCCTTGGCCTATTTTCTGGCACACCTTTTGCTAATTCTGTTTTCGACGTTTTAGCTCGGGGCTGATGGAACCGCGAATCCGGCTAATCCTTTTCGATTAACCTCTTCCAGTCAACCCATAGCCCGCTCAACTCCATTTATTGAGGTAATAACATGCCCGATCCCAAGGTCAGCGCCATCATATCGACCTACAACCGGCCCCAGTACCTCCACGAGTCCATCCAATCCATCATCAACCAGACCATGGACGACTGGGAACTCATCATTCTCAATGACGGTGGGGTGGACGTGCGCCCAGTGGTGGAAAAATTCGCCGACCCCCGGATCATCTACGTCCATGACACGGTCAACCGGGGAGCGGCCGTCCGCCGCAACCAGGGTATTGAGCTGGCTAAAGGCGAGCACATTTGTTACCTCGACGACGATGACACCTTCTACCCCAACCATTTCGCGGCCCTTTCCAAGGCCTTAGACGAACACCCTGAGGCGGGACTGGCTTACTCGGATCTTTACGCCGCCTCTTCCGTCTCGGACAACAAAACTGGTCGACGCCACATCTTGGACAAACAGATGATGGTTTCCCGGGACTTTAACCGGGAATTCATGTTCCATTACAACCACGTCCTCCACGTCAGCCTCATGCACCGTAAATCCGCGGCCTTGCGCGTGGGGGGATTCGCTAATGACGTCAAGGTTTTGATTGAGTGGAGCCTAACCCGGCGGCTGGCCTTCATCTATGATTTTGTCCATGTGGAAGTCCCCACTGGGGAATACCACTTGGCCATCTTTAAATCCGACCGTATCTCGGTGCGGGAACGGCGTAACCAAGCCTCCTATCAACATAACCTGCGCAAGATCCGTTGTAACCTCCCCCCCGAGCCCTGGCCCAAAGTGGAGCGGATCGATCTGCTCTACTTGGTCGAACGTTGGGGCCCTAAGCTTAACCAACATCTAAGGGAAATCATTGATAACTTCGATCACCCTATGCGGATCAAGCTGGTCGCCAATGGGGCGGGACTAAGCCTAGAGGAGGCCCAGGCTAGCCTAAAGGAACTGGCGGAACTCAAAAACATTGAGATCATCCGGATCCCCCAAAAAATCCATCCTTTGTTAGCTTTTCGGAAGGTCGCCCGCGAGTCTTCGGCTAAATTCTTGTTCCTGGTCACCTCTTGCCTCCAAGCGGTCAAGGCGCCTCGACGTCTCTTCGCCAGCATGGATCTTTTTAAGGAACGGCCGGATCTTAATTCCATCCGGTGGGGCGTGCCCGGCGAGGAGAAGGAAAAAACCCAGTTTGAGTGCCTCATCCTCCGGGATTATTTCCTCACCCACACCAAACCCGGCGGACATCGAGTGGTTAACGTCCAAGGGGTGACCGTGGCCCCGCCTAAGGGCTTTAAGTTCGATATCATGTACGGGGAGTACCAAAAACAAGCCAAAAACCAAGATTGGGTCAAAGCCGGAACGGTTCTCGACGCGATCCTGGCCGAGAATAAGGGTTTCCCCCACATCCAGTACCTTATTAACGATCTCGACACGGTTTGCCACCACACCAAAAACTACGCCCGACTGGAAAAAGAGACCCTCGCCTTGATCGAGCGAGGCTATAAACCTGACAACTACATGCGCCTAGCTCGCCTTTACCAGGCCCAGGGTCGCTGGTCAGAAGTATTGGACATGGGAGCCAAGGCCATGGAAAGCCTCGGTCTCACGTTTGAGGACTTTGAGGCGGACTGCTTCCCCTTTAAGCTGGGCAATGAACTCCACTCCTTCACCCTTTTCATGGACATGGGCCAAGCTAGTTTGGAGCTAAAGGATTTTGGCGGCGCGGCCAGGTATTTCCACATCGCCGCCAAGCTCAAATCCGATAGCCACAAACCCTTCTTAGGGTTCGCTAAGGCTTACCTAGAATCGGGTTTCCTGGATCGCGCCGAGATGGCTTTAGCCAAAATGCCCCAGCCGGTCGGCCGCAATGACCCGGAAAGTCACCGGATTTTGGCGGCCATCTGCCGCAAACGCAAAAACCTGATCCTGGCCTTTGAGTGCCTAAAAAAGGCTTTCCAAATCGCCCCCCAAGACGAAAAGAACGTGGAGCCTTTCTATTTCACGGGCGCGGGGTTAGCCCGCTGGGAAGACCTGGTGGAGCCACTGAAAAACTTCGCCCTTCACCACGAAAAACACGCCGGGGTTCAGGCCAGGCTAGCCTCCATCTACTTTAACCTCAACAACCTGTTCTTAGCTCGGGAAGCGGCCGAAAAAGCCCTGGCCCTGGAACCGAAAAACCCGGTGGCTAAAAGCATCCAAGACCGGATCAAAAAGGCCGACAAAAATAACCCCGTCAAAAGTCTGGCCGAAAATGAGCTGGGGCTCGATATCGCCCCCGAGATCTTACCGGGGCTGTTGGATAGCGCCCCGATCGTCTGGTAGGGGGGCCAATCGAATAAACACCCCCTATGCGCCTATCTACCTAGGTTTAGCCAGGTTTGGCTAGGTTCCGCTAGGCTCTAACTAAACGGCGAAAACGCTGATCCGGGCGCCGCCGGTTATCTTGAGAAATTTTAAAGGTTTTGGGCCAATTGGCCGATATTAGACCAAAGCCCCTTTTTTGGGGCTAACGCTTAAAGGTCATCAACTATGTCAAGCTCTACAGGAACCATCTCAGGCGCCATCAAGTGGACAGGCCTCGCCTCGGGGACGGATTTCGCTTCCGTGGTCGATAAGTTGGTGGCGATTGAACAACGAACCATCACCCGCCAAGAGACCTGGAAGACCGAGTGGCAGAATAAGATCACGGCCATTAGTGGCCTAAACACTCGCTTGGTTTCCTTAAAGTTAGACGCCCAGTCCAAAGATATCCGTAGCGAAATGTTGACCCGCAAGGCCACGGTCACCAATGAGGCGGTTCTATCCGTTAACAACACTTCCACCGCTTCCTTAGGCTCCTACGAAATCACCGTGGGAACCAGTATCCAAGAAAAATTGGCCTCGCGCAGTTTCCTGGAAGGCGACGCCGTGGGTGGGGTGGATGGCGACCTCATAACCATTCAAGTGGGCTCGGGCCCAGTTCTGACTTTAACCGCCCGGGAAGGCTCGGGAACCCCCCCGGCCCTGGCCGATAATGAGTTTTATAACACCGGCTCGGTTGAGGATCTGGCCACCGTGATCAACAACGCCGCCCTGGCCAATCCTGATCTGAAAATCAAAGCCGAAGTCATTACCGATAAAACCCGAACCGAGGGTTTGTATCAACGCCTGGTTTTGACCGCGACCGAAGGGGGCTCCCAGAATAAGATCACCGTCACCGACGATGGCGACGCTGGCGACGTCACCGACGGCACCCTCCTGCAATTGGGGAAAAACTTCATTGACAAACCCGTTTATGGGGCTTTTCTGGGCTCCGACATAGTGGCCTCCATTGGGACTAACGCCGATTACACTGGCCCAGTCAACAAATCCTTCACCATCATGGCTTTAAACACTGGGGTGTTGGGAACCGACGATCTGGAGTTCCAATGGGCCGACACCGAGGGCCACACGGGCAAATTCTCGGTCACGGCGAGCGAGTGGAACGCCGATAATGACAAAGAGTTTGATATTTTCCAGGGTTTACAAATAACTTTTGGCAAAGACGCCGGTAGCGGGCGGGTGGTGGCCAATGAGGCCTTTTCCATTGATTGCCAAGCTCCGATCCTCCAAAAGGGTCAAGACAGTGGCATGGCTCAGACGGAAAAACTGATCCACACCGGCTTTAGCGACCAGATTAGCCCCATCACCAGCGTCTCGGCCCAGTTTGTCTATGTTTACCAAGGCGTGGAGCATTCCATCACCGTGCCTAACCAGGCCAGCTTAGGCATTTTGGTCAACACCATTAATGGCGATGAGAAAAACCCAGGCGTCACGGCCAGCGTGGTTAACGATGGCCAGGGCACCTCCACTTCTTACCATCTGGTTTTGACTGGTTATGACACTGGGGCGGAATCCACCATCGAGATCTCGGATAAGACGACCTTAACTAATTTTAATAATGATAATTTCACCGTCGCCCGCCAAGCCTCCAACGCCATGGTTAAGGTCGATGGGTTCCCGGCCGGGGACGATAACTGGCTCCAAAGGCGGAACAATGAAGTGGCCGACGTCATTGACGGGGCGGTCATAACTTTAAACGGGGTCGGGGAAAGCACCCTAACTATCACCAACGATAGCGCGGGCATGCGCGACAAGATCATCCAGTTGGTGGAGTCGGTCAACTTCTGTAAGACGTTCATCTTGGAAAACACCAAATGGGGCGGCTCGAACTTAGTCACCTCCATGAGCGAGAGCGGGGAAATCTCCACCTCCCGCGAGACGGCCAATGGTCTTATGATCGGCAACTACGGTTTCCAGATCGCCCAGTCCAACCTTGACCGGATCATGAACACGAATCTTGTCCCCTTTTCCCAGGATCCCTCGCTCGACCTTAAGGCCCGGCAAGAAAAACGCCAAAAATACCTTGATGACAATGGCCTGGTCTATAGTTCGCTTAGCGAAATCGGGATCACCTCGGATCCGGATAACAAAGGTCTCTATAAAGTCGAGCAAAGTAAACTGTTGACTTGTATTAACCAGAATCCCGAGGCGGTGATCAAACTGATCACCTTCACCGACGAATATTATGAAACCGGCTCAGACGGTCAATCCAAGCTTGTTGAGATCCGCGGCATGGCCCAGGATCTTAGCTACTGGATGACCAAGATGACCAGCGACACCGATGTCTTTGACGAAGAAGGCAATATCATCCAAAAGGGTAAAGGCACCATGGTTACCCTCCAGGAGAACTACCAAAGCATCATTGAGGGCATTGACGCCAAGATCGCCCGCGAGGAAAGGCGAATTGAGCTGGTTCGCTCGCGCTTAACCGACAAGTTCAACCGACTAGAGCAAGCCCTCCAGCAGCTTCAGGACAAACAATCGCAGCTGGAATCGTCCTTATCGTCGCTAAGCACCGGCGATTAAACCCATTCAATCGGTCAGAGATAAAAAAGTAGTTATAAAAATAGGCCCAGAAAACTTAGGCTCGTATAAAGAGGCCAAAAATTAAGTCACCCAAAACTTATCGGTCAATACCCTAGACCTGATAACCAACATCCACCATTAACTTCCACCCCGGGGAAAATTTTTCCCTTTTAGCTCGAGGGCTTAACCCGGCCGGGAATGGCCAAAAGCCCAGCGATGGTCAGTTCCAGATCGAAAGAGGTCACAACCATGAACGCCTACGGCAGTGAAATTTACCGGCAAACCCAGGTTACCACGGTGGACAAAGGCCGCCTCATCATCATCCTGTATGAGGGAGCCATCAAGTTTATCCGGGAAGCCCAAAAGGCCCAGGCGGCTGGGGATATTCCGGCCAAGGCCAACGCCATTAACCGGGCTCTGGACATCATCGCTGAGCTGAACCAGTCCCTGAACATGCAGGAGGGCGGAGATATCGCCGTCAACCTTCGCCAGATCTACAAGTTCTGGAATGAGCACCTCCTTAAAGCCAAGGTCAACCGCGAAGGCCAAGGGCTCTCGGACGTGGAATCCATGATGACTTCCATGGCCCAGGCCTGGCAAGTGGTCTGCCAAGATCCAGAAGCCACCAAACTCGCCCCCAAGGAGACCGGGGAGACCATCGGTAGCACCGCCAGAACCCTGTAAACCCACCCGATCTTCCGCCAAAAGGATTAGGGTAGGAAGATCCACTTAAGCCTGGGGCCAGTTGGCCCACCGGCTAGCCTCTATCTGGAATCAAAGGCCAAGCGAATCGCCTTCAAGGCGGTTGACTTGGCTTTTTTCCATTAAACTGTCAATAATTAACCTATAATCCCAGCTTCCCTGGATCGCGCCTGATTACCCACGCCCAACCGGCCCAATAACCTCGGGGATTGGCGGTCGATTCTCGGGTTATCAGCTGAGGAGGATTGCCTCTTTGAAGCGTAAAGTTAATATTTTGACAAGTAATTGGCTAAGGTTAGCTCGTGGATGAGCTGAAGAGGTTTGGTTTAACGTGGAAAATCATGGAGGACATTAGGATTAGGCGGATAATGGTAAAATTTCAATGGATATGGCGAAACTGTGGTATTTTGGCGACACAAAAAAACGCCCTAGTTCAGACGGAGCCGAACCAGGGCGGATTGAGAAATAACCCAAAAAGGGAGAGTGGATAATTAGAAGCTAACGGTTAAAGCGGACAGCCAGGCGAAGGTGTCTTTAGCGTCCAAACTATAAATAGCCTCTGAATTAACGTCGTAACCCGAAACATTTCGATAGGCCTTGCCGTTAAACATATAACCGAACTGGGACTCAAAAGTGAGGTTCTCCAAAAGCTGGATATGAACGCCGAGGTCTACTTCCACGCCTAGATCTTTCTTCCCGCCAGACCAATACTCTTCAACCAACTCAAAGTGACCAATACCATAATTAATCTTGATTGAATCTGTAATGGCGTGGTTCCCTAGTAGACCAATACCCCAATGGTTATTACCACCGCCTATTACCTCATCAGCCCATTCTGAGCCATCTCCCCTAACCAACCAGTTAGAAGTAGTTGCCGCTCTACCAGGTAAAGCGTTTCCATAATAAGCGACTAAAAATGGAGTGAAATCTCCCATACCTACTAAATCATGCTTGGTTGCCCTAGGATTACCATTTTCCTTAAGACTAGAGCCATCCGCGAACCAAGCCATCAAATTGATATCGCCAGCCCCATAATTATAGGTGGTCTCAAGATACAAACCCAGACCATCGTTCTTATATTTGGTTGAGTCTCCTTGGTAGCGAGTCTCACTCCAACCAACTCGGCCTTCCAGCTTGACCGAGAAAGGCCCCCAGGCTTGCGTCAAAGCGGGGTTAATATAGAACTCATAATTTTTTTCAGCGTAGTTTCCCGTCACATCGTCTTGCGGCGTCATGTCACGGACGTATTCCAAAAGAAGAGACGCGCCGCCCCCATCCCAAGTAAAAAAGGGCTCAACGCCAAAACGATCTCTATCCACGTCCTTAAGGGAAATAGCGGGACTAATATCATCAGTAATGTCTTTGGCGTAGTAGGCGTTGACACCAAACCCACCGTCAAATTTCCGGGTAAAGGAAATACCGTCAACTACGCTGGAATTATCGAACGGCAGAGTATAAATATAGTCCCCACCATAGGTAGAACCTAAAGTCTTTAAGCCAGCTTGACTAGTAGGAAAATCTTCCTCCAAGCGACCAATCGATAGCTCTCCCCAATCCTGGGTGATCGTGGCGAAAATGGCTCTGGTGTAAACCGTGAACGCGTTCGTCTGACCTACAGAGGAGTCATCACTGCCGGCGCCACCGCCATTAGCCCCCCAACGATGAAAATCAGGCCCCCTTAGAGACCAATGGAACAATAGATTCTCATTTGGTTTAAAATTAATACCTAAATCTAGACGATTCTCAAAAAATGAGTCGGATTGGACAAAACGCCTATCACTAGCCCGGCTAAAATTCACCAAGTTATGATGAAGAACTTTATAAGTGCCCTCAAACTCAACCTTGGTCTGCGCCTTAGCCGGAACAGCCGCCGCCAACAAACAGAAACAGAAAGCCAAAACCAGCAGTTTTCTCATCAGTTTCTCCTTATAAAAACAACAGCTTAGTAATCAACCTAAAAACCCCATTTGTCCTGGCTCAGAACCGCCCAAGATTTCGAACCAAAGGGTCATCAGCTGACTAACGCTGAAAACTTCGGCCATTTGTAACAAAAGTTATGATTAATTTCAACCTCATAAACCAGGCCTTAATCCCGGTATGAGACCGAAATCAAGTTTTTTAGCTAAGTTTTTCTACAAGCAATAACTAGGCCAAAGAGTTAAAAGAAAAATTTGTGTGATTTCAAGGAGTTATATTTTTTCTCGGTTAAGTTTACGCCCGTAACTGTTGCCATTTTTCGACAAAAAACGACGCCAGCGCTGTTTTTATTAAAACCAAGACAAAAATATACTTTTAACAATAATAATACTTGTTTATATTTTTTTACCTATTATTAATATATATTTATTTAATTTAAAAAGCTAATCCTGACCAAAAAAAATTACCCCCACTCTTGTCGCCAAAAATGGGGGGGTAGAGATAAAACTAGCTAATCTATAAATCTTAGTTCAGTTGACTAGAAAGCAAATTGTAGGGCGTTTAACCAAGCGAAAGTGTCTTTAGCGTCCTTATAGGTCGCTAGCTCTCCATAGGTACCATTTGCCCAGGCTTCGCCATTAAACATGTACCCAAATTGAGATTCAAAAGTCACGCCTTTAAGTAACTGAACCCTGACACCTAGATCAACTTCAACGCCAAGATCCTTTTTCAGGCCAGGAAAGGAGGTTGGCGGCTCAACAAGTTGAAAGGCTCCAATCCCCCAGTTAAATCTAATGGTGTCAGTAAAGTTATGATTTCCCAAAAGGCCAATACCCATATGGTTAGAGGGACCACCAGCGCCTCTACCTCCATTAACACCCAGTTGACCTCTATTAGCAGTGCCATAAATAGATCCACCATAACTACCATTTCCAGTGGCCGTGCTAATTTTATTAGCAAGAGTTACATTATAATAAGCGACCAAAAATGGAGCGAAATCCCCCATACCTACTAAATCATTTCTTTTTCCACGCTTATTATCTTCTGCTGAAGTACCGTCAGCGAACCAAGCCATAAGATTTACGTCGCCAGCCCCATATTTATAACTAGCTTGGAGGAACAACCCAAGTCCTTCAGTTTTTTGTTTGACCAGAGTATTAGCGAAAGTTGTCTCTCCCCAACCAATTTTAGCCTCAAAACGAATGGAGAAGTCTCCCCAGGACTGCATTAAGGCGGGGTTAACAAAGAAAGAGTAATTTTTTTCAGTATTAACCGACCTCATATCGCGCTGGTACTCTAAATTGAGAGCGGCCCCGCCGCCATCCCATTTAAAAGTGGGCTCAACGCCAAAACGATCCCAATCAGAATCTTTAGCTGTATTGGTCGTGGTAGTATCAGTCGTAATCAATTTAGCGTAATATACATTTACGCCAAATCCATTATCCATATTATAATTATAAACTATACCATCAGCGACTTGTTTATAGTCAAACGGATTAGCGTAAATATAGGTTGTGCCGTAACTATAACCAAGAGATTTCAAACCATTCATGCTGGTTGGAAAAGTTTCTTCTAACCGGCCAATGGAGAGTTTCCCCCAATCCTGAGTAATGGTGGCGTAAATCGCTCGGGTGTAAACAGGGAAAGCGTTTGTTTGACCTACTTCGGAATTTGCTGCTGCTCCAGCATTCGCGCCCCAACGAGCGAAGTTAGGAGCGCGCAAAGTCCAGTGAACCAAAATATTATCGTTGGGTCTGAAATCCACGTTCAAATGCAAGCGGTGCTCAAAAAACGAGTCAGATTGATAGAGATCGCTATCAGCGGCCCGGTTAAAATTCACCAAGTTATGGTGAAGAACACGGTACCAACCACTAAAACTAACTTTGGTTTGCGCTTGAGCTGGCATGGCCAGAGCCGTACACAGCATGGCGCCCAATGCCAACGCTAGTAACTTTTTCATCAGTTTCTCCTTGATAAAAGAAAAAGTTAAAACAATATTAATCCTGACCACAAGTCCACCACAATTGCCCAATCATGGATACAAGTCAGATCAGGAACTAATTCTCCTAGTAACTCCAGCCTTACGGCCAGAGGAATTTTATGAAACGAAGTATAAACCAGCCAAAGAAAGAAAACAAGCCCTAGGACGTAATTTTTTTGTAAATGTTTGACCGCCCATTAAACCAAACTAAAAAAGTCAAAAAATTACCTTAACAATAAAAAAATCCGTAATATCAATAAGTTATCTTCATCACTTTTGACCATCCTTGGAATCAGGCGAACAAAAACTTATTAATTCCTTAACATTTATCTGGATCCGCGAACCACAAAAATAATTTTATTTCCTTAGAAACCAGGGAAATACTTCCAGAAAACCATCAGAAAACTATTGATTTTTTCGGATTGTCTCGGATCCAGACGCCTCGGCGAACCACCAATAAATAGTTTTTTTTACTCTATTATTTCGAATTTCGCCTTAATTTCCCAGTTATCGTCGCCATGAACCCTAATCCAGAGTTCCCTTTCCCGGAGCTTGAGATCCAAAAACCAACCTTGGCTAACGGAAATATTTAACCTCCAGGGTTGTCCAAGTCTAATAAGGAGGCGCGATTAACCGCCCGCGTCCTAGGCTTTTTTTCTATACCAGCGGCCATCCCCACCTCAGCCGTCATAACCTCCATAACGTTATCTAGCTACCCTTTTTGAATACTAAAACCCTTGATTAGATTCCGTAATCCGTTCGACTATTCAGTCCCAAAAATCGATTTTCCATAACAATAAAAAATCATAATTTAAAACTAATTAATTTCATAATCATTTAAAAATAAACGTTAACTACATAATTTATCCCAAACTTCTCGCCCTTTCCTCACGCCTGACCCTGACAGTCACGCTAAACTTTTATTATATTATTCTAACCCTTTGTTAACCCGACGTCAAGGTAAATAAAATTACTCAAATTAAAAATTATACTGTCTCGCGACCTTTAACCCCGATCTACCACAAACATCAACCTAACCACCAGCGATTCATAAGGTTTGATTCTTGGCCAACCCTAAGCTCCACATCCTTATTGGCCTATAAGCCAATAGTAAGTAAACACAAAAAACAGAATTCTTGGCCAACCACTTAATGGCCACTCCATGGACAATTTCGCTAGTTTGTCCTCAAAAACCTAAATTGGTTCTGGCTTTCCACCATCCAGGCGGGCAGTTTCGGGGAAAAAAGAACCTTTTCCCGGTACCCCCGGACAAAGCCTGGATCACAAAAAGCTCGCTAGCCCTAGGTTCCACGGGGCCCATTACTATGGTAGGGATAGGCCGTGTCCACGTAATTAACGCCCCGATCAATGGCCGTACGCGACATTTTGGTGGCCCAATCCAGGTCTATGTTATCGGGTTTGGGGCCATTTAATGGCAAACGCTGGCGACCAAATCCCAAAATAGTTCCCTCAACCCCATTACGCCCCATTAATCTTTTCTAAATCACCTTGTCCTCCAAGAATTTAAACGCGTTAAACTTTTACCATTAAATTAAATTATAAAAGAACTATATAAATTAATTTTAATAAATAATGTTTTATTTTAATCAGTATTTTTATTTTGATATCAAGTAAAATACTATAGTCTAAATTAACACTACATAATCATAAATTTAAAATACTATACTCACAAAATAAAACCATAACATTGACAAAATACATTGTTATTAAACAAAAAAAACTGTGAACCTTTTAAGGGTTACAGCTTTTAGGTATCTAATCAGCTATAAATTATAACAAATTTAAAACTATAACCTTACCAATTTTTCCGAATTAGGATAAATTATTGGCAAGTAACTGTTTTTCGCTCTTCTCTTAACCTAACAAACCAAACAGGCTTTAACGGTCTTTGGCGCGTCTGTCGACCTAACTAATCAAGGTCGATCAAACTATCCAACATCGACCCAACTAGCCAACGTCGATTAAACTATCAAATATCGACTAAACAAGCCAGAGCTAACCTAACCGTCTAATCGCGAAATCTCGCGTTTAGCTATTATTAAGATCTAACCACCTACCCAGAAAAACCCCAATAACCATGGACAAAGACCAGAAAACCCTTAGACTAAGACCAGAAAACCCTAAAATGTTCGGGATCCCGCCCTCAAAACCGCTGGCTACCCCAGCTTAAGCCTTATAAAGTTCCGCGGTCTGGTTCAAAAACCCAGGGATGGCTAAACCTTGAGGACATTTTTCTTCGCACTGGCCACAAGAGACACAATTGGCCGCCCGCTCGTCTTGGCTCAACTGGATGTTGTAGAAATATCGGCACCGTTCCCGAGGGCCATCCCCTTCAAATAGGTAGTATTGGTTCAAAAAATTAAGGTTTTTGGGGATTTCCACCCCCGATGGACAGGGCAGGCAGTAACCACAGCCGGTGCAGTCAGCCTTAACGCGTCCTTTAAAAAAGTCCCTGACCTGATTAATGGCCTCTTCGTCTGACTCGGTAAACAAGTTCTCCGTGAACTTTTCCGCTAAGGCCAGGTTTTCTTCCACTTGGGCCAGATCCGACATGCCGCTTAGAACCACCGCGCATTCCGGTTGATTCCACAACCAATTAAACCCCCAAGCCGGCAGCGACCAATCTGGCCGGATCCGCCTTAAAACCGATTGAGGCTCCTCAGGCACCTGACTAACCAAAAAACCACCCCTTAAAGGTTCCATGACCACCACGGCCACCCCTTTTTGGTTGGCCAATCTAACCCCCGCTTGTCCAGACTGGTAATTGACATCCAAGTAATTATATTGAACTTGGGCCATAACCCAATCATAGCTAGTGATTACTCTCTCAAACAAGCTAAAGTTGTCATGAAAAGAAAAAGATGGGAACCGAATCCGTCCATCTCGAACGGCTTCGTCAAAAAACTCTCTTAAACCCAATGATATCAGCTTATCCCAAACCGATATATTGATATTATGGGCCAAGTAAAAGTCCAGTTGCCGGACGTCTAACCTTTTCAGTTGAAAATCCAACAGCTGATGCATATGGGAACGACTCTCCACCAGCCAAGTGGGCAGTTTAGTGGCCAGAAGAACTTTTTCCCTATACCCACCTTTTAACGCCTCAGCCACAAATAACTCGCTCGCTCCAGGCGTTTGCCTCGTTCCACCACTATGATATGGATAAGCCGTGTCCACGTAATTAACGCCTCGATCAATGGCCAAGCGTAACATTTTGGTGGACAATTCAATATCAATATTGTCCGGTTTGGGGCCATTTAATGGCAAGCGCATGCAACCAAAACCTAAAATAGTTCCTTCTACCCCAGTTTGTCCCATTAATCGTTTTTTAATCATTATATCTCCAAAAAAGTAATTACCCGGCCCTTAATCCAACGTTTAGAGCCTATCCCTAATTCTCAGACGGATCCGTGGAAAAAGCTGGAGCGGTGAAAACCATCAGTTTAGCCTCGGGATCTTTATAGGCGTCCGGGGAGAGTCCAGCCTTGATGGAAGTTTGACGGGCGAATTCCTCTGGCGAAAACCCATAATCCGCGGCCACCACTGGCAACAAAACCCCCCGGCCCTTAGGATGGATCAGATAAAGGCCATCCCGGCCAATGACCAGATCCGCCAATGATTTTAAAGGCTCCGGTGGCGATAAGATCGAGACGGTGATATCTAAATCGGGTAACTCAGATTTTTTTAACGGCGTAAACCGATAATCTTTGAACGCGGCCGCCAAAACCATCTCACTGATCGCTGTTTCCAACAAATCATCAAAGACGAACCGACCTATACAGCCTCTTAACCTTTGTTCCTTTTTCAAGGTCACAAAAACCCCCCCCTGTCGATCACCCAAATCTTTAGGGGGCGGTGGAATATCCTTTTTGTTTAGTTTAGCGGCCAAAATTTCTCGACACCAAGCCAAGATCTCTTTTTTTAGCTCCAAAGGCAAAGGTTCCAATTGAGAACTCATAAAGACTCCTCCCCCACGACCTGACCCTGGGTCACTCCATAAAAGCGGCCCATAAGCCAAAAAGCTCGCGCGCCCCCCAAAAGCTACCTAATTCTTCAACGCGCCTAATAGATTAGGTCATCTAATAGATTAGCCCTCAGCCCATGACCACCATGATTATAGACCAACCATGGTGAAAATTAAAGCGAACGCGCTGGCGCGATTTTTGTCCCTTCCAAAACCCCAACAGCCTCTTTACCCACCAAAACCAAAGAACTTCTGTCTTCGGTCTACCCGTAAAGCTCGTCCACCGAAAGAACCTCTTTCCAGATCCCATATTCCCTCCTCCCTACCCCCACCAATTTCAAGAAAAAACAGTCAAAATCACTACTTATATTTCCTTAAAATTTGTATATTTTTATAATTATTATATATCCATAAATTTATTCTAATTTTACTAATAAATTTATAGCTTATTGAGCTGGGTATAGCGATTAGCCGAGGAGAAATATTTTTCCGACACCTTTCAGCGATTAGCCGAGGAGCCTTTAATTTCAAGGATATGATGATTTTATTGACTTCACCGGCTTAAAATTTTGGTCCATTTTTTGCTGATGAACTCAAGTTTTGTGATTAATGGATGGGCTAGCCGCTAATTATTTAGCTTGTTTGGCATGAATTTTGCTTATAAATTTATTCGCTATTATTGCCTAAAAATTAATATTTAGAGGCGACTGCGCAAACCGCGCAAGAACGTGGGTGAGTCAAGGCCCCTTTGGACATTGACAAGTCCCTAGAATGAGAGGAGTAGCGACCCATCATCAACCTCGAGCTACGCGCTGTCTGTTCAGTCTGACTTACAAGGCTGAATTACCCGTGAGGGAGGCGGTGAAGCGTTAGTAGAGGAAAACCAGGCCAGCTAATTGAGCGACGAAATAATTAAATTGAGGTGTCGAC
>JAISYP010000024.1 GCA_031269825.1 Deltaproteobacteria bacterium | reverse complement strand
CATAAGGCGAAATTTGATTATTTTTTTTAATCATCCGTATATAGTGGCGTAGAATCTAGGCTACCCCACAATTTTTATTCAATTTAGCCAGAAAAAAATTGAGAAATACGGATAATTTAGCCTATGTTTTTTTATAATAATGTCTATATTGATTATATGAAAAAAACAATGCCAAACAACGGTGGCCCTGAAGTCGACTGTCTCCATTCTTTATAGGATCGCCTTTCACCTAAAAAACAAAACAACAGATAGGGTGGCGTCTTTAAATAATATTGAAAAATGTGATCCAAGCTGTCAATAAGTCAATTGGTTTAGTCTTAGGCGTCTTTGGACGGGGTAAATAATAAGGCCGTCAGGCAACTGTTAGAGATAATGGTATGAGAGCCTAGGCCAGCGGGAATCAAGGTGGCCGAGCCAAGGCGTAGGCGTAGGTTAGGGTAAAGCCCAGAGGAGATGAGGCGACCTTGGCCACTGATTGGACAGATAATGGAGAATCGTCCACCACTAAAGTTTTGGAAAGTGGTGGTCAACTGATGAACCTCAAACTTTGGCCCTTGGAGCAAAGGATATAATCCTTCGCCACTAGGGCTCGGTTCCAGGATGGCGAGGGGCTCGTCGTTTATGGGGATCTGATAGCCTGGATCGGATTGATAGTCCCAGATGTCCTGTCGACGCTCCCAATCATAAAGGGTTTCCAAACCTATTTTGGACAATCCCGCCTTCAATACGGTTAATCCTGGCCCCATGGACTGAGGTAACCCGGCGGGAAAAAGGTAATTTTCCCCAGGGTCGACCAACCGACGGCGTAGACGTTGGGGCCAAGTCGGTTGATTGGGATCTTCCCCGGCCCCAATCCAGGATTCGGGGCCGGTCGTTAGAACGCGCCAAAACTCAGGCCCACTCTTAACGCGGATGGGGCCAGGTTTGTCACCCGTGCGTTCTAACCAAACAGTTAGCGGTAGAGGCCATTTAATGGTTCCTGGGGGATTGATCAGTTCTTGGCCCCAGGCTTGGCCAATTTGGTGGATTGGTTTGCCTGACAAAGGGCCATTAGCCACCAGAGAGGTTAGGCCAAAATCTTTGATGGCCAAAAAAATTTCGCCCCAGACGGCTTGGGGATCGGCTTCATAAAAAGGGGAAGCTTGCCTTCGGCCCCAAATTTTTTCCGCCATTATGGCGGTCAGGGTTAAGGGGTAAATTTGGGTTTTTAATTCGCCCAGCATGTTAATCCTTATAAATGGTTCAGAGCCAGGCGACTAATTTATGGCCATGGCCTATTTATCTAATTATTTATCAAAATAGCGCTTATTTTAATAAAAGTCCAACGCCTAGTTAATAGGTCAAAAGTTATGAGGTCAAAAGTTATGAGGTCTAATGGTCATGTGGTTATGGGTTTCAAAGTCAACGTAGCGCGACTAGTCGAAAGGCGACTGGTCGCCTTGGGGAGGCCATCAATTTAAAAGTTAAGCTGGCGTTAGCGTTATATCGGTTAGTTGATGATAGATATTAAATAGGTTAGGGAGATGATGGTCATTCAAACCAGCCATAATTGTTTTAATATAGATTCCAGACTACGTCATTATCATTAGATTGGCGCCCCACGCCACCTAAAGAACTGAGAAAAACCCAAGAAGGTTCCAGCGAACTGGAATGAATATCAGGTTGAGGGAATAGGGGACGCTGTGGATCATTAGAGTCTCGAGTCGCCCGGAAAAGTTATTAGATGAATTTATGGCCTGAAAGAAGTATCCATAAACAATAATATAGTCACATAACCTAGAAAAGTCAAGACACAGTCCCAAATAATTTATTGGGAATATAATAAGTTAGTATTGGAATGATAAAGTAAGATCAACAGGAGAATTGGAGATCCTATCAGTTGACCAGAATAAGACCACTGTGAATGGTTACTATTTTATTTAGACCCAAAGTTTTTAACTTGTTTTTACTGTCAAGATATTGTAACATATTGTTTTTAAATCTTGGTTTTTTTCAGCCTGGATCAAGGAGAATATTTGCCAAATTTTGAGTGTCATGTGGCGGTGGCTTCCGTGATCTCCGCCGTGGGCGTGGCGGCGGGGGCGATCATGTTTGACTGGGATCCCACCGCTTCCTCCTTAGCTTTTGTCGCGGGCCTGTCCGGGGGAATGGTTCCGGATTTGGATTGCGACACCGCTAAACCTCGTCGCCTGGCGGGCGTTTTTGTTGGCTTAGGCTGCGCGGCTATGGTTGTTGGTTACGTCTCTGGTCAAGGCCAGTTTTTAAGACGTCCTTGGCCGGCCGAGCATGTGGTCTTGGCGGCGTTGGGCTCTTTTTTCCTCTTTAACTCCGTTTTTTTGGAGATTTTGAAAAACCGAACCAAGCACCGGGGGCTTTTCCATAGTTTGGCCACGCCTTTCCTTTATGGCGGGTTGTGGGCTTGCCTAGCGGCTGGGCAAGGGGGCCGCGCCATCATGGCGGTTTGGTTTTTGGCGGTAATAGGGGTTTTTAGTCATTTGATTCTGGACGCGGCCAAGGGTTTTACTTTCAATCCCCTAAAAATAGCCTCCGCGGATCTGGCCGCCTCAACCAGATTGTGGATCCTCACCGCCTTGGTTAATTTTCTGGCCTTTATCCGTCTGTTCGCCTTTTAAATGGAGAGTGTTTCTATTTTTTATACTATTAACTCTGTCGACGATTTCTCCTCAAATAAAAATCTCTTCCGTTCACACTACAAAAGATAATTATGATCAACTAATTTAAATAAATAATGTTTTTGGTAAAGACTTTTTGATGAAAGACATTTTTGGTAATAACTTCAGGCTTGGAAATTACGTTTTCCTAGCCTTTTTTGTTGACACAATTCCTATGAAATACGTAATTAATTATAAGAAGTCCATAAACGCGTTTTGACTGATCTTTTGGATTAGATCGTCGCCATTAGGCCAAGGTATTGTTAACCAAGGCCTGATCAATGGGAACTGATTTCCGATTTCCTGGACATCTTTTGGCTCAGGTTTTTGGCCAGCCAGCCAACCCTTCTTCTGGACTCTGACGTTTGGATTGTGGCGACAATTGAGATCCCATCTGATATTGAGGCGACGGACGCGAGGATTTGGCTCTCGACTTTTTAGAATATCCAAGCCAGGCTAGATATTGTGTTATCATTTTTAGCTGGAAAAATAAAAAAATTTCGTTTTTTGGGGTTTTTATCGGCTGTTCTTTACTTACGAGGGGTTCAAAGTTTTTTTGACAGCTAAATCTTTTTTTTAAGACATATTTTGATTATAATTATGTATAAAAATTATTATATTACAAATAAATTATTATATTATATTTATAATATTGAATTTATTATCTTTAAATATTTTAATAATATTTAACAAGTTTTAAATTTATTATTATATGAATAAAAAGATTTTAAAATCGTCGTTCCCCGAGTTTGACCAGATTCGAGCCCAAAACGGCGAGGGAATCGTGATCCATTTTTTTTAGGTAACTTTGGTGACGATTTTTAATTAATCATTTTTCTCTCGCGTCCTTATTTTTAAAAAATCTAATAAAATCAATGTATTATCTCAATATTTCCTCAAGCTCGCCTTGGAAAACGCCCCTTCGGACAGGTAAGGTGGGGGGTTGACAAGGGGTTTGGGAGTGGGGTATAAAGCTTATTTAAATTGAGTAACAATAACAATTAAGGTTTTTGGCGATTAGGTTTATTTGAATTTTAAGAGGGGCGGACATGGCTTTTATCCATAATTTAGGCGTGTTTTTGGCAGTTTGGGCGTGTTTTGGTCTAAGCGCCTCCATGGCGGTGGCGGACATTAAGCTGCCCTCGCCACAAACCGAAGGCGGCATGGGACTGTTTGAGGCTCTCAAAAAAAGATCCTCGATCGCGGGTGGTGATTTTTCCCTGGCGGAGCTGACGGAGGCGGAGTTATCCACCATCTTGTGGGCGGCCATGGGGCTAAACCGTGGGGAAAAAGGCTGGACTGTCCCCATGGCCAGGGGGTTAGCTCCTTACTGTAAAATTTTCGTGGCTGGAACCAAAGGGGTCTGGCGGTATGACTGGGCCACTCATAGCCTGATTGACGTCTCCACCGACAACATTAAAGGTCAGGTGGGGGAGCAGGCTTTTGTCCGACGGGCTTCTTATATCTTAATAGTGGTGTCCGATCATAAGGGGTTGGAGGCTTTTAAAAGCCAAACGGACAAAGACGCGTTAACCAACGTTCTCACTGGATCCATAACCCAGAATGTTTACCTGGCCGCGGCCGCTTTGAGTCTGGGAGCCCGGTACATCCAAAGTATGGATGTGGAGGCCATCAAAGAGGCCTTGAAATTGGCGGAAGGCGAAAAACCGATTTGTCTAATGTTGTTGGGCAAATAGACGACGAAGGCGCGGATCATGAGACACGGAACCAGAGGATTATTTTTTGGGGTTAGCTTGGCCTTCTTGGCCGTCTTGGCTGTCTTAGCCATTTGGGCCAACGTCGTTTGGGCCTCTGATTATCATTCGTGGGGCGAAGTGGCCGAGGCCATGACCAAGCCGCTTAATCAGGCCCATGAGGTCTATTTGACTGGCGAGAAGGAAAAAAGCCGGGATTTGGTCAATGTGGCCTATTTTCAGTTTTACGAGAAAGAAGGTTTTGAGCGTAACGTCAAAAGTCGGGTCTCTGGCAAAAGAGCGGCCACGGTGGAGTACAAGTTCGCCAAGATCAAAACCAAGATTTTAGAGGGAGCCCCAGCCGAGGAAGTTCGGGCGGAGCTAGATATTCTCATTGGTTGGCTACTAGAGGACGCGTCAAAATTAGATGGCCCCAAAACCGTCCAACCCTCCCCAGTGGCCGTGGCGGCGGCTGAGTCCGGCGGCCTCGCGCCCCCTCAACCTACCCCCGCGCCCTCAAGTTCCCACGCCTGGGCCATGCTAGGCGCTTCCTTGGGCACCTTATTGCGGGAAGGATTTGAGGCGATTTTAGTCATCGCGGCCATAGCGGCGTATCTAAAGCGCTCAGGTAACGGAAAAGCCATTCCCGTGGTTTACAAGAGCGCGGTGGGGGCCATAGTGGCCAGCGTCGCCGCGGCCATTGGCCTTCAATACTTGTTTGATCTAAGCGGCCAAAATCAGGAGATCTTGGAAGGCTTCACCATGCTTTTGGCCACCGTGGTCTTATTTTGCGTGAGCAACTGGATGTTCTCTAAAGCTGAGGCGGAAAGTTGGAAGCGTTACCTGGAGACCAAGGTTCAAGCGGCCGTTACCAGCGGTAGCGCTTGGGCTTTGGGGATGGCCTCTTTTTTGGCGGTCTTCCGGGAAGGGGCGGAGACGATCTTGTTTTACCAAGGGATTTTGTCGGAGGCTGGCAGCGACCGCGATATGGTTTGGATTGGGTTCGCCATTGGCTGCGTGGGCTTGGTTTTTCTGTTCATGATCATTCGTCACGGAACCATGCGCTTGCCTTTAAAACCTTTCTTCATTGGCACCAGTATTTTGATGTTCATCATGTCTATCGCTTTCGCCGGTGGCGGGATAAAGGAACTGCAAGAAGGCGACGCCATTGGGATGACCGAGTGGAGTTTTATGCCGACGGTGGACATTTTGGGGATTTATCCTACCCTGGAGACGACGTTACCGCAACTAGTTTTAGTGGCTCTGACTATTTTTTCCATTTTCTATATCAAGAAAAAATCCGCGCCTAATAGGCTCGCGTCTACCGTTTAATACTTTTTGTCTCTTTTTATTAGGGCGATCATTTTGGTTGTCTTTACGCGTTAATTTAGGAGGATGATAGAAAAATGTTGAAAACCACGTGTTTCGTTTTAGCGGCTTTGCTCGGCCTAGCCATGATTTTGGGCGCCCAAGGGACGTCCTTGGCCCAAAAACCTGGCGAGGCGGCCGGTTTTGAGGAATTTCCTCTCGGTGACGATAAGAATGTGGGCCCTCTGCACATCGCTGGCGTTTATTTCCAGCCCGTGGATATGCAACCTGAGGGAGCGGGGGGTTTAGCGGCCGCTGAGTCGGACATGCACCTGGAGGCGGACATCTCGGCTAACGAAAACAACAAGCTCGGTTATGGGGCTGGCGATTTTGTGCCGAATCTAACGGTTCGGTATAAGGCCCAAAAGCAGGGTGGCAAACTTATCGAAGGCGTTTTCATGCCCATGAGCGCTTCCGATGGGCCCCATTATGGCAACAACGTCAAACTTGATGGAGCTGGCAAATACAAGATCACCTTCATCATCGAAAACCCAGCCAAGCAGAACTATCTGCTCCATGTGGACAAAACCACGGGCGTGGAAGGCCGTTTCTGGGATAAACCCATTGAGGTGTCCTGGGATTTCGATTTCGTGCCGCGCAAGTGGTAATAAGCTCTCGGCCGGTGGGCTCCCCCTGGGGGGGCCCGGCTATTTTTTTCAAGGCCGCTGCCCTAAAAATGTTTTAGGGCGGCCTTATAATTTATAAAGTCCCGGAATAACGATTACGATGCTTTTGTATTTTTTGTCCGTTTTGGATAGCGCCTGGCCCATGGCCGTGGCTTTAGCTCTAATTTTTACCGTTCTTTTTGGCCTTAAGGAATTTGATCGCGGTCATGGCTATCGGCGACTAGTTTGGCTCGGCTGGCTGGTGGGGTTTTTGGCGGCTTTGACTTTAGCCATCTTAAGGCGCCAGACCGGTTGGGTGGTGCGGGAGTTTTACGATCTAGGCGTTTTGTGCCCTTTGACTTTGACTCTCCTCGCCTGGCTAGTCGTTTATCCGACCCCTGAGCGTCGGATGACCGCCTCTAGTCCCTGGACGCTCTTTTTGGGGGCGGGGTTAGTGGCTTTGTGGACAGCCCTAGGGACGCCGAACTTACTCCTTTACCCGTTGGATTTTGGGGTAGGCCTGGACTCGGTCTTTAACGTCGACTATTTAGCCAAGGTGGGTGGCTATAGTTTGGGCTTAGTTTTATTGTTGACTTTAGCCCTGGGGTTGGCCGCTCAAGCCCAAACCGTCCCGAGAAAACTTTTACGCGGTTTTTTGTTGGTTTCCTTCTTGTCGCTACTGGCTCTGGTAATTCTAAAAACTTCCCAGATCATGATAGTTAGAGGGATGCTACCGGATCCCAGAAAATTGACGGAAAAAGTGGCCTCTTTTTATCTGAGTTGGCGATATTTTTTCTTGGGGGGGGCGATAATTATTGGTGGGGCGCTCGTCTTAGCCCAAAAGTTTCGTCCGCGTCTGGCTAAACCCAGCCAGGCCCAGCCGGCTTTGACCAGGGAAAACCTTGGTCTGGGCTTTTGGTTGGCTGGCGCCGCGCTCATCGCGCTAGCGATATCTGTCGAAATCGCCGTATTCCTGCTTAATAGGTCGCTAATTCCGAATTATCGTAATATGACGAGCTGGGTGGTTTTTTTCCTGGAAAGGGAAAATTATTTCCTTTACGCCCAGATAATTATTTGGGGAGCCTTAGCTATTACCCAAATGGTTCGTTCGCGTCTGGTTAAACCTCAAGGGGCCAATCCCGCCTTGATCCGGAAAATCCGCTCTGAGCTGAAAACCCAATTTTCTTTGGGAATTTTAATCGTTATCACGTTGTCCGCCTCGCTCTTTTCCGTGACTATTATAAAAGATTACCATAGCCGTGGGCCCCAGATTGACGATCCTTTGGCGGTTAAGGCCATTGGCGACCAGATTGAGCTGGATTTGAGCGTGGTCGGCGATGGTCAGTTGCACCGCCGCTCCTTTGTCACCGAATCTGGAACCGTGGTTCGCTTCATCGTCATCCGCAAAAGCGACACCGCTTATGGGGTGGGCTTGGACGCTTGCGACATCTGCGGTCAGACCGGTTATTATCAAAGGGGCGACCAGGTTATTTGTAAACTGTGCGACGTGGTCATGAACAAGGTGACCATCGGCTTCCCTGGGGGTTGTAATCCCGTGCCCCTGGATTTTAAGGTTGAGCCAGGGAAAATCGTCATTAAGACGCGAAATCTGGAAAAGGAAAAACGCCGCTTCGAGTAGGCGGGGTTGGATAATATAGAGGCTAGATGTGATCTGTAAAATGGCCTTGGGCGCTTTAGGTCGCCAAAAACGGAAAAACCGCCTGATTATTTTGACCGTGGCCTTGGGCGTCTCTTTAGCGGCGGCTTTGTTGGGCGTCATGTTCGACGTGGGCGACAAAGTTAATCAAGAGCTAAAATCCTATGGGGCTAATTTAAACGTGGTGCCCCGGGGAGCCTCGATGCTCTCGGAAATGTATCTTCTGGAGCCAGATTCGGAAGAAACCGCGACCTCGGAACAAATCGAAAAACCGGCCGATAATTTTATCGCGGAGGACGAATTGTTCAAAATCAAAATGATTTTCTGGGCGTACAACATCGTGGATTTCGCTCCTTACTTAACCGTTCCCGCTAAAATTAGCGATAAAAAAATCTTACTCACGGGAACTTGGTTTAATAAACGTTTGAGTCTACCCACTGGCGACGTGGTGGACACCGGGATGACTAATCTTAAAGCCTGGTGGAAACTGACTGGCCCGTCAGGCGACGATCAGGATCTAACCGGCGTTTTGGTGGGCCGACGGTTAGCCTCGGAATTGGATCTAAAACCAGGGGCTTCTTTTCAAGTCCAAGTGGGGGATAAAGCCAAGGATTTAACTGTCCGGGCTGTTTTTGATAGCGGGGGGCCAGATGACGAGAGGGTTTTCGCTCCGTTGGCTTTGGCCCAGGAATTAAGTGGTCATCAGGGGTTGGTGGAAAGGGTGGAGGTGTCGGCTTTAACCACCCCAGAAAACGACTTGTCGCGGCGGGCGGCTTTAAACCCGGGTAGTTTATCGCGCGTGGAGTGGGACACTTGGTATTGCACGGCTTACATCAGTTCCATCGCCTATCAGTTGGAGGAGATTTTACCCAGCGTCCGGGTTAAGGCCATCCGGCAAGTGGCCGAGTCCGAGGGGGCCATTTTGGGGAAAATTCAGTTGATGATGATTTTATTAACCATTATGACCTTAATCTGCTCGGCTCTGGCCATATCCAACCTGGTCACCGCGGGGATCATGGAGCGGAGCGTGGAGATTGGTTTATTGAAGGCTCTCGGGGCCTCTAATCTTTCGGTCATTTTTTTGTTTTTGTTGGAATTATTTTTAGTGGCTTTGGTGGGCGGGGTATTGGGTTACGTGGTCGGATTTGGGTTGGCCCAGGTAATTGGGCTGACGGTTTTTGGCTCCACCGTGGACATTAAGACCGCGGTCATTCCTTTAACCGGGCTCATGGTTTTGGCCGTGACGCTCATGGGGTCTTTGCCCGCTCTGCGGGCTTTATTAAGTTTACGGCCCACCGAAGTTCTCCACGGCCGGTGAGATGATGATTTCTAACCGTTCTTTTATGTTGCGTTTGGCTTTTTGGTCTTTGGCCCGTCGTCGTTCCCGTCTTTTGGCCGCCTTAATTGGGGTGACGTTGGGGGCGGTGGTTTTATTGGGCATGCTCACGTTGTGCTACGATCTCCCCAGGCAATTTAGCCAAGAGTTCCGGGCTTATGGGGCCAATCTAGCCATATCGGGCTTAGGTTCTGGTCGGCTCAGCTTAGAGGATTTGGCCCTGGCTCGTCAGTTGGCTCCCCCGGATAAACTTTTGGGGTTGACCGCCTTGCGTTACGAGAGCGTTCGCAACCGTTTAAGGCCCTACACGGCCGTGGGCGTGGATTTTGATCAGATCAAAAAAACTTCGCCTTTTTGGCGGGTGACTGGTCAGTGGCCTCAAGAGCCGGGGGATCTGCTAGTGGGAGCGGACATCGCCTTGGGGACGGATCTAAAAGAGGGCGCCTACGCCACCATTGATGGGCGCGATGACCAGCAAGCCCGATATGAGAAGGATTTTCGGATCGTGGGAACTTTAACCACCGGTGGGGTGGAGGACGGGTTCATTTTCATGACCTTAACGGATATGGAAACCATGACTGGAACCACTGGGGTCGCGGATTTGGCCGAGGCGAGTTTAGGGTTGGATTCGGAGCGACTTAAAGTTTTGGCCGCCCAGATCAAGGCTAACGTTCCCCGGTTGGAAGCTCGCCTAGTCACGCGCGTCACGGACTCGGAATCCAATGTGTTAGGCAAATTAACTTATCTGGTCTATCTAGTGGCCTTGATCGTTTTGGCTTTGACCATGATTTGCGTGGCCACGACCATGATGACCGTGGTTCTAGAGCGGCGCAAGGAGATTGGCCTAAAGAAAGCCCTGGGCGCGGAAAATTGGCGCGTGCGGCGGGAGTTTTTAGCCGAGGGCGTTTTGATTGGCGTATTGGGTGGGTTTTTGGGGGCTCTGGGGGGGGTGGTTTTCGCCCGGGTGGTGGCCGAGAATGTTTTTGGTCGGGCTTTAACGCCCCATCTTTATTTGATTCCCGTGACCATGGCCGCCATGGCCGTGGTCACGGTGATCGCTTGTCGGGCTCCAGTCAAAAAGGCGGTGGCCGTGGAGCCGGCCTTGGTTTTAAAAGGCGAATAGGCTTTTGAGGTGAGTAGCGTGTCTGATAACTATATTTTGGAAATTTACGGCGTCTCCAAGATCTATGGAGCGGTGGCGGCTTTAAAAGACGTCACGGTCAAAGTGCCCCAAGGCCAATGGGTGGCCATCATGGGGCCCAGTGGGTCGGGTAAAACGACCTTAATGAATATTATTGGTTGTCTAGACACCCCTAGCGAAGGGCGGGTTATTTTGGATGGCTTAAACCTTGGCGATTTGTCCCACGCGGGTTTGACGGCCATTCGACGAGAATCCATCGGGCTTATTTTTCAGGAGTTTCACC
Source organism: Deltaproteobacteria bacterium (assembly GCA_031269825.1). GTDB lineage: Bacteria > Desulfobacterota > Desulfarculia > Adiutricales > Adiutricaceae > JAIROO01. Next base: position 36,482 of record JAISYP010000024.1, on the reverse strand, counting down.
TGATTTCCTATTTGACGGCCCTGGAAAACGTCATGGTGGCCCAGTACTACCATAGTATGGTTGACGAGAGCGAAGCTTTGGCGGCTTTGGCTCGGGTGGGGTTACGGGAAAGGGCTAAACATTTTCCCAAACAACTCTCCGGTGGGGAGCAACAAAGGGTTTGTATCGCCCGGGCTCTCATCAACCACCCTAAGCTCATCCTCGCCGACGAGCCCACGGGCAATCTTGACGAGGCCAATGAGCGCTTGGTCATGGACATCTTGCGTCAGTTGCGCGCTCAAGGTAGCACCATCATCGTGGTCACCCACGCCCAGGAAGTGGCTAACCAAGCCGAGCGCGTCATTGTTCTAGAGCATGGGCGCTTGGCCCAGGATAGACTTAATGGCCCGCCAGTCGAGCTGGGGGTCAGCCTAGTCCCTGGCCAGGGATTAAACGAGACTTTGTTTTCCGAAGAACCGCGCGCCGAAAGCTCGTTTAGTCGCAAAACTGGCTAAGTGGCCGTCGGATCTTTGGGATCCAACTATTTTGTTGGCCGCTGGGTCAAGCCGTTTAGCCCGAGGGTCAGTTTAGGGGCGGTTCTGGGCGAGGCTGGCTTTTAAGACCCGTAGCCAAACCTGGTAAGCCGCTGGGGTTAAATGTACCCCGTCATCGGTGAACTCGTCGGGGAGCTCTTGATCCGGCCCAGCCAGAGCCGCGTAGAGGTCAACAAATTCTAGCTGGGCCGCTTGGGCGGCCTGGCCAAGCAGATCATTGGTCTTTCTGACCAGAACGTTGGCTAGCCGCGCTCCCTCCAAGACCAATTTCGTCCCTCGCGTCGGAACCAAGGCCCCAATCACTAATCTAACTTCCGGAACCCGCTCCATTAAGGAGCGCCAGATCTTTTGGTGAGCTGTAACGATGGTTTGGGGTTCGCGGCCTAGGGCCAGATCGTTGATCCCCACCTGGAGGCAGACCACTTTGGGTTTATAGCCCACCACCGTATTTAGGCGGTAATAGACCCCCATGGCCAAGTCGCCAGATCGACCTAAGTTGATCACCTCCGCCGTAGGATCCAGGTCGTCCCAACGGTTGTACTCGGTTAAGCTGTCGCCAAGCATGACGAGGAAATTTTTAAGAATCATTTTTACCTCTTTAGGTTTTAATATAAATATTTGAGAGTTATATTAATTGTTACAAGAAATATATCTGGCTGCTATCTCTATAATTTATATTTTGACAATAAAATTTTAATTTTAAGGTTGTAAAAATTTATTTGATAACTTGAATAAGTTTAGTCACCTTTGTCGCGCGAGTCAAGTCCGTGGCTGGCCCTAATCGCTAGTTTTCCTTCTTTTTTCGCGAGCCACGTCCAAAATAGTTTCGCCCTCAAAAGCTCGGGCCAAAAATTATGGCCGGTTTGTTTTAGGCTTTTTTGGCCCGGTTTTTTGACCATTTTTCTCGACTTGGCGGATTAGAGCTTCTGGGTAAATATTTCGCCAAAAAAAACTTAAGCTTCCGACGTCAAACCACTTAAAATGACCAAAAAATGTTTTTCACTCCAAACCGTTCGCTCTTTTAATCATTTTAGCCCGCTTTGGGAACAATCGCTAGCTTTCGCTCGGCTAGAGCGATTTTTAGCGTCTTGACAAAAGGGTCTAGTCAATAATAAATTACTCATCTAACCACGCTCTGGCATTGGCGTTTATATTCCCTCTTCAGGTAGGGTTTTTATGGGGGATAGGGTCAGTATGGGCGGTGGAGATATTTTTTCGATATTGGTCAGTTTTTGTTCAATATTTGGTCAAATTGGATCCCAGCGATGTTTCGCGTTTAGAGGCGGGTCTTGTCAGAGTCGGTCGCTTTAAATAACTATTCCGAGGCGGAATCTAGGCTTTTGGCGGTGAATGTCGTTAAAAGCTTCGGGGTCTTCGCCTTGGAGGCCTCTTTTGAGTTGGCCGGCCCGGGCGTGACCGTGGTTTTTGGCCCTTCTGGGGCTGGTAAAACTACGTTACTGAGTTTGTTGGCTGGCTTAGGGCGGCCGGATAGCGGTTTTATCCGCTACCAAGGCCGAACTCTTTTTGACTCAGCCAAAGGGGTGTGTTTAGCCCCAGAAAAACGTTCTTTTGGTTACGTTTTCCAGGAGCCCCGTCTTTTTTCTCATTTTTCGGTGACCAACAATCTCCTCTTCGCTACCCGTTTTGGGGGTCGAGTTTTTGACCGCGATTGTTTTGAGCGCGTGGTTGACCTTTTGGGCCTGGGTTCCTTGTTGAGCCGTCGTCCGCGAACTTTATCCGGTGGGGAAAGCCAAAGGGTGGCCATTGGTCGGGCTCTTTTAGCCCAAGGCGACTTATTGCTAATGGACGAGCCATTATCCTCTTTGGATCGGGAACGCAAAAATGAGCTTTTGTCCTATATCATCCAGATCCCGGCTCGGTTTGGTTCGCCTATTATCTACGTCACTCACGCTGAGGATGAGTTGTTGTTTTTGGCCGATCGGGTGTTGGAGGTTAAAGACGGTCATTGCGTTTTAAGGGATAAGGCTGACTTTTTAAACTCTAGAGAGAAGTTCGCCGCCTTAACTAACCACCTAGCTAGTTAACCATCCGCTGGTTAACTAGCCGGTCGTGGGCGCGGATTGTTTAACGGCTACTCGTTTAGAGGTTAGTCGTGACCACAAGACCAACAAAGAATAACGCCAATAACCATAACGTTAACAAATAATAAGCCTTATAATCAACAGTTGATCAAATAATAAATTATTAAACCCGCGACCGATGAAAGCCAAATTGATTAAGGAATACCCAAAGCGCGCCTAAGTTAGCGCGCGGGGCTAGGCTTTTGGCTGGTCGAATCGCCAGGTCTTTTTAGGCCATATTTACGGGAGACGCGTCATGAGGAAATTGTTTTTATTGGCCATTATGGTCTGTTTTTTGGGCTTTAACTGGGGTTCCCTAGCCGCGGCTCAAGAAAAATCACCGGACAAAGCCAAGATTCCGGCTATAACCACCGGGGCTGGTTACAAGGCCATGGTTGAGGCTTTGGTCGCCGCTTTCAAAACCAGTGGCGGCCAAATTGAGGAAATGTATGGTGGGCATATTGGCCAGATGGTGGCCCAGATCGCCCAAGGTAGCGGGGCGACGATGGTCATTTCCGATCAAGCCACTTTAGAGGCCGTCTCCGGCGACGTGAAGTTTGAAAAATTTTATGACCTAGGTGACACGGTCTTGGTTTTGGCTTGGCGGAAAGGCTTGGAACTGAAATCAGCCGCCGATCTAACCAAACCCGAAATTAAGATTGTGACTTCGCCGGATCCAAAAGCGGCTATTTACGGTCGAGCGGCCTCGGCTTTCTTGAAATCTTCCGGCCTGGAGGAAAAATTGGGCGCGCGGTTGTTAGGCGTGGCCTCGGTGCCTCAGGTCTTGGCTTATATCATCTCTGGGGAATGTGACGCTGGTTTTATCAATCGGGCCGCGGCTGAGGCTTCCCGGGAAAAACTCGGTGGCTCTTTGGAGATCGCCGAGGGTTATCCGCCCATCCACATGGTCGTCGCGGTGGTTGAGGGCCATGGTCAGGATCCCGAGGTCAAACGGTTTTTGACCTTTTTGGAAACGCCACCGGCTTTGGCGATCATCAAGAAAAACGGGGTTTGGCGGTAGTTGTTAAGTTTATCGTGGACGGAGCTAGGCCAACAGTTATTCTCTTTTCCAACGACTTTAACTTTAAAAGTCGCCCTGGCTTGTTTGATCCTTCATCTTCTGGTAAGTTTGCCCTTGGCTTGGCTCCTTTCTGGCCCGAAAAACTGGGTTAGACGCGCGTTGTCTTTTTTGGTCACCGCGCCTTTGGTCTTTCCACCCATCGCCCTAGGGTTTATGCTGTTACTCCTTTTGGGCAGACAAGGCCCGTTGGGCGCGCCGTTGGAAGAGGCTCTGGGAGTTCGGCTGGTTTTTAGCCAGGTGGCGGTCATTTTAGCTGGTTACTTGGCGGGATTACCTCTTTTTGTCCGCCCCTTGGAAGCGGCCTTAAGACGCGAAGAGATAAAAAAATTGACCCAGGCGGCTCGGACTTTGGGGTGCGGGTCGGTCAAGGCTTTTTTGGTCGTGACGGCTCCTCAAGTGGGCCCAGTATTGGGATCCGGGCTTTTGTTGGCTTTGGCCCGGTCGTGCGGGGAAGTGGGCATCACCATGATGCTGGGTGGCAATATTGTGGGCCGCTCCAATACTTTGTCTTTGGAGATTTTTAACTCCGTCTCGCATGGGGAGTTTGACCGGGCCATGGCCTTGTGTTTGATTTTGACCGTTTGTGGCTTGTTTTTCTACGTGATTTTGGAAAAGTTAACCCCCTCGGGGAGTTGAGCGGATAACCGTAGGCTTCCTTTGTTTTGTCTTAAAAATAAGGAGAAGCTATGTTTTTGTTTCCCACTCATTTTGTCGAAAGCCTTTTGGAGGAGGATCTTTATCTTTACGACCTAACCTCTCTGGCCTTGGGCTTGGAAGACCAGCCCGGCGAGGTGAGGGCTTTGTCCAAAGGGGCCGGGGTCGCGGCTGGGGTGGAAGTGGCCCAAAAGCTGTTCCAATTGGCTGGGGCCGAGGTGGAAACGCGCGCTCTTAGTGGCGAAGTTTTGAAACCCGGGGATTTGATCCTAACCGCCCGAGGGCCAGTGGGGCGTTTGCATGGGGCTTACAAGATCGCCCAGAATGTCCTGGAATACGCTGGCGGTATCGCCACCCGGACGCGTCAGATAGTGGATAAGGCCAAGTCCGTCTCCGAGGTTGAGGTACTGGTGACGCGCAAGCATTTTCCAGGAACCAAAAAACTGTCCCTGTCCGCCGCCTTGGCTGGTGGGGCCCAAATACATCGCACGGGGTTGTCGGACTCAATTCTCATTTTTGACCAACATTACCAGTTTTTGGGGGGTATTGAAGGGTTAGCCCAGCGGCTACCGTTGGTCAAGAAAAAATACCCGGAACGGACAATCGCCGTGGAAGTGGCTAATCCGGCCGAGGCCGCTTTGGCCGTTCGGGGCGGGGCGGATATTGTCCAGTTGGAAAAATTTCCCCTAACGGATCTTCAATCTATCGTCGCCAGCTTAAAGGCCGTAAACCCTGAGGTTAAAGTCGTGGCCGCGGGTGGGGTTAACGCCGATAACGCCGCGGATTACGCCGCTAGTGGCGTGGATGGGTTAGTCACCACTTGGCCGTTTTTTGGCAAACCCCAGGACGTCAAAATGGCCTTTAAGACCCTGTGAAAGCTTGTCCAAACGGGAACTAAACTTTTTTTAACTATGGCCGTGGCGAGAAGTATTGGCTTGGCCAATAATTATCGTTAGCCCCGCCCCGTGAGACGCCGCTTTCAATGGTGATTAGTCTTAAGGTTAATTGGCTTGGATTTGGGGGCGGCGTTTTTTGGGTTTAGTTATAAAATATAAACTCGGTTTTGGCTGGCGGCCAGTCTTGGGCGGGGAAATATGGCCACCTCCAGCGGTAAGGTCGGCAATCGCGGCGATACGCTGACCTGGGCCGAATATGTGGCCCAAGTGGCTCAAGGGTACTTTGAATGGATTACCCAGCTGACGCGAACCCAAGGGGCCAGTCAAGAAGAGTTCCAACAATTTTTTGGCTCATCTCCAAAAAATCTTAACCCCTCGATCGACGTGGAAAAAGCCATTCACGCTAGCTCAGCGTATGGTGACCAAACCAGTGTTTGAGGCCTTGTTTGAAAATTATTCTTTCGCCAAAAATAACCCCGTCTCCCAATTTCTGGGGTATATGGTTGAGCTTCTGGCGGCTTAGTCGCTAAAAAAGGAGGCCGGATCGCTCCAGAAATTTTATGACCAGACTCGAGAGAAGATTTCTTCTCTGGATGATTCTCAGATTAAGCGGTTTGTTTCGGGAATTGATAATTCCGTGGCTCGTCATGAAGATCATCATCGCTCTTTATAACAATTTCTTTAAAATCACCTTTAAAGAAGATACCGATAAACTGGGTATTGTCTATATACCAGTATAATTAGTTGACTTTATTATTAATTCAGGGGCCAAAGTAGTAAAAAGGGAATTTAACAGGGATATTTAGGATAAAAACGTCCATATACTTGATCCTTTTACCGGCGCGGGAACTTTTATCAGTCGCCTGATTCAATTTGGTCTATTAAGGAAAAATTTGGCATTATAAATATGCTAATAACCTTCATTATAATGAAATAATGCTCTTGTCGTATTATATCGTGTCAATCACTATTGAAAACGCTTACCATTTGGACTATGAGACGGTGACGCCTTACTCTAAAATTAAATTTATTGGCGTTGAAAAGGAAAATTTCATAGTCGATAAGATCCGTTTTATTGAAAAAGACGATAAAACGGCCATCCAGTACAACCTGTTCATCAAGATCACCGGATCCCTTTGGCGGTCTATGGGCCTATGAATATGTTATCAACGGCCGCTCGGCGATCGAATGGATCCTCGATCGGTATCAAGTTAAGGTGGATAAAGATAGCGGCCTCAAAAACGACCCCAATGACTGGGCTAAGGAACAAAAAGAGCCCCGTTACATACTGGATCTTTTGTTACGGGTTATTACGGTGAGCTTGGAGACCAATAAAATTGTTAACGCTCTGCCGAGGTTAAAATTCTGACCCGATTATTTTCTCGCCTAGATAGATCTTTACAGCCATTACATTATCAATATAAATTATTTAAACTTATTTAAATAAATGTCTAATATAAGATAGATTATAATTGTTTAATAGCATTGTAATTATTCTTTATTTTTAATATTTGACAACTGACACGATTTAAAAACCAATAAAAACAATTATTCAATGAATTTAAGTTAATTTTTCTAAATTATAATAACGGTATTCAAAATTTAATGATAAAATTATTTTATTTTGAATCTAATAATTTATAAACATAGTAAATTATTCAATAAAAAGGTTAAATTTTTTTGACTTGACAGACCGGAGTTTGTTTCGCTATACTCGTCCTAGCTTGATGTTTAGTGATTATGGACACGGTGGAAGCGCGAAGACGGTCTGGTGTTTTTATTGAAAATAGGATCTCTCTATTTCTTGTTTCTGTTTTTAAGAGATATTTTTATTATTGTCACCAGTACAATGTTTTTATTAATAATTAGTTTTTTTTTGAGATTATAATGGATTTTCAGGATATTTTGGATAAATACCGCGCTCGCCTCGCTTCCCCATCCGCCAAAGGAGATTTGTTTGAAAAATTGAGGGCTAATTGCCCGCGAACTTACCTGGTTTATAACCATAAGTTCATCCGAGTTTGGCGATGGCGGGATTTCCCTGACCAGCGAGCTATTGGCGGCCATGACGTGGGCGCTTATTGGGTGGCCGAAACCGGGGAACGCGAGTTTTGGGCCAGCCAAGGTAAATGTAACCCCGCCACGGCCACTATCCCTAAATTCGCCTTGGATAACCGCGTCGCCACTTCTAGCCGCGCCTTCTCGGGTTTCGAGGGCCAAAAATCCCAGCTCGCCCAAAGGCTTTTGATCGCCACCACTTCCCGATGGCGTCAGACGGCGGAAAAAGGTCGCGCTCGTAATGTTCCGCCTAAACCGCGGCGACTGAGCGCTGACGGCCACATGGAATGAGGTTTAATGACCAAAAGCCTGAAGACGGAGGCGCGGCTTTGGTTAGCGGATCAGCCTTGGGCGGGGAAAGGGATATGGCTACCCCCAACCGTCTGTCTGAGCGCGATCTTTCCAGTTCGTTGGTTGATATAGGCGATCATCGGCGAGCTTTTGGCGCCAAATTAGTCAAAAAAGTCGGTAACCGCGGCGATACGCTGACCTGGGCCGAAGATGTGGCCCAAGTGGCTCAAGGGCGCGTTGAATGGATTACCCAGCTGACGCGAACTAAAGGGGCCTGTCAAGAAGAATTCCAAAACTTTCTGGCTCATCTCCAAAAAAATCTTAACCCCTTAGTCGAGGCGGAAGAGGCCATTCGGACGCTGGCTCAGCATATGGTGACCAAACCAGTGTTTGAGGCCTTGTTTGAAAATTATTCTTTCGCCAAAAATAACCCCGTCTCCCAGTCTCTGGAGGGTATGGTTGAGCTTCTGGAGTCTAAGTCGCTAAAAAAGGACGCCGGATCGCTCCAGAAATTTTATGACCAGACCAGGGAGAAGATTTCTTCGCTAGATGACTCTCAAATCAAGCGGTTTGTCTCGGGAATTGATAATTCCGTGGCCCGTCAGAAGATCATCATCGATCTTTATAACAATTTCTTTAAAATCGCCTTTAAGGAAGATACCGATAAACTGGGGATTGTCTATACGCCAGTTGAATTGGTTGATTTTATTATTAATTCAGTGGCCGAGGTATTAAAAAGGGAATTTGACAGGGATATTTCGGATAAAAACGTCCATATACTGGATCCTTTTACCGGCGCGGGAACTTTTATCAGTCGCCTGATTCAATCTGGGCTATTAGGAGATAATCTAGCTTATAAATACGCTCACGATCTTCATTGTAATGAAATAATGCTCTTACCATATTATATCGCGTCAATCACTATTGAAAACGCTTACCATGAAATCGTGGGCGAGGACAAGGGCTATCAAGCTTTTAAGGGTATTTGCCTTACCGATAGTTTCCAGCTTCATGAGTCTGAGGATTCCAAGATCCAGTTTGACCAGCTTTTCCGAGAAAACTCGGAAAGAGCCGAGGCTCAGAAAACGGCTCCTATCATGGTTATAATCGGGAACCCTCCATACGCGAAGAGTCAAGATGACGCTGAAAAAAATATAAAGAATATTCCTTACCCCATTTTGGACAACCGAATTAGGAATACTTACGCTAAACTCTCTGAGGCTAATCTTAAAAACGCCCTTTATGATCCATATATCAAGGCGTTTCGATGGTCTTCTGATCGTCTGGATGATAATAATGGTGGAATAATATCTTTTGTCACCAACGCTGGTTGGCTTGACGGTTCAGCTACGGATGGCCTGAGGAAATGTCTGACAGATGAATTTAGTTCCATTTTTGTTTTCAATCTTCGAGGCAACCAGCGGACATCTGGGGAAATGTCCAAAAAAGAGGGCGGGAAAATTTTTGGGTCAGGTAGCCGAGCCGCTATCGCCATTACGGTTATGGTTAAAAATCCCGCTAAAAAGGGGCCAGCTAAAATATTTTATAGCGACATTGGCGACTACTTGTCTAGGGAGCGAAAACTGGCTTTAATCTCCCAACGGCGGGATATTTATAACCATGATATGACCTGGGATCTTATCAAGCCCAACTCAGCTGGGGATTGGCTTAATCAACGTAGCGCATTATTTGAAAAATTTATTCCTATTAGTGATAAAAATAATAAAAATAATATTAATACTATATTTAGTCCTAGATATTCCGCTGGTTTAGTAACAAGCAGAGACGCGTGGTGTTATAATTTTTCAAGCGAACATCTTAAATTGAATATTGAATCAGCTATATCATTTTATAATAGTCAGGTTGTAAATTTTTTATCCGCTAAGAAAAGTGACTCTTCTCTACAAGCTAAAAATTGTATTAAACGCGATCTAAAATACTTTTCCTGGGATATTAAACAATTTATTGATATAGATAATGGAATGCTATATAAATTTAACAATAAATCTCTTGTTTTATCTCTGTATAGACCTTTTCAAAAAATAAATTGTTATTTTAATCGTGATTTAAATTATCGAGTTTATTTAAATCAATCATTATTTCCAACAAACCATCACGATAATCTGCTAATTTGCGCTTCTGGAGTTGGCGCGTCCAAGGATTTTTCTTGCTTAATATCCAATCTTGTCGCTGATTTTCAACTCCAACTTAATACTCAATGTTTCCCACGGTATTACTACGAGCCTGTGGACGAAAAACAAAAAACCTTATTCACCCAGTCCATTGGCGGTTATATCCGTCATGACGGAGTAACTGACTATATTCTCAAAGAATGCCGTTCTAAATACGGTCAAAAGGTCACTAAAGACCATATATTTTACTATGTCTATGGCCTTCTCCACTCTAAAGACTACCGGGAGACTTTCGCCGCGGATCTAAAAAAAATGTTACCCAGGATTTTCCTGGTTAAAAACGCCGAGGATTTTGATTCATTTCACCAAGCGGGGAAAGCCCTGGCTAAGCTTCACTTGAACTATGAAACGGTAACGCCTTACTCTAAAGTTAAACTTATTGGCGTTGAAAAGGGAAATTTCATAGTTGATAAGATCCGTTTTATTGATAAAGACGACAAAACAGCCATCCAGTACAACCCCTTCATCAAGATCACCGGGATCCCTTTGGCGGCCTATGAATATGTTATAAACGGCCGCTCGGCGATAGAATGGATCCTTGACCGGTATCAAGTTAAGGTGAATAAAGCTAGCGGCCTCGAAAACGACCCCAATGACTGGGCCAAGGAACATAAAGAACCACGTTACATACTGGATCTTTTGTTACGGATCATTACGGTGAGCTTGGAGACCAGGAAAATTGTTAACTCTCTGCCGAGGTTAAAATTCTGATCCGCTAGTTTCATCATTTGATAGATTGAAATTTTACATAATATTATGTAAATTTAGTCTTATTTTTTTATTTTTTACTAGCTATTTAGGCTTTGTTAGACAAATCACTTGGGGCCTTGTCCTTTTTTTTTAACAAGATGACTGGCGTGGTTTTTCCTCGCCTAAATGGAGCGAACGACTATGGCTGGCGCGGATTACCCGGAAAATCCTCTTTTTACCCCTGAGGTCAGTGACAGAATCAGCGGTGTCTCTGGTCGGGAGACTGGCCTGGCTAACCTATCCATGGAGAAGGCCTTATTGGGAGCCCTTTTGGTGGACATTCGGGAAGGCGTGCCCCAAGCTTTAGACGCTAAGCTAAAGCCTGAGGATTTCTACAAGGACGCGCACGGGGATATCTATTCGGCTATTTTGGGTCTGTGGGATCAAAACCATAAGGTGGACATTTTTACCGTAGGCGAGGAATTGGCTAAACGGGGTTTGGAAGCCAAATGCGGCGGCGAGGCCTACCTTTCGGAGTTGTGGGACAATTCTGGCGTGCCGGCCCACGTCAAGGATTACGCTAAATCCATTAGTGAAAAATCTCAGGTTCGCCAATTGATGGGTATCTGCGCCGAGATCACCGAGATGTGCAAAAGAAATCCCGGCGAAATTCAACAGATTTTAGATTTGGCTGAGTCGAGGATTTTCGCGCTCCGTGACGCCCGTGACAATGGTCGGATGGTTTACTTGCCTGACGCCGTGCATGGGGTTTTCAACCACGTGGCCACCTTGTATGGCGATGGCGGGAACAAGGGGATTTCTGGCTCCCCGACTGGCTTTAGCTATTTGGATTATTTGACTGGTGGCTGGCAACCTTCGGATCTAGTCATTTTGGGTGGTCGTCCAGGCATGGGGAAGACTTCCTTGGCTTTAAACTTCGCTTTGGCCGCGGCTTTGCCTTTTAAAAGGCAGACTCGCGCCGATCTCCCGCCCTACACCGTGGCCATCTTCAGCATGGAAATGTCCACCGATCAGCTGATCCAAAGGCTGATGTGCCAGTTGGGTGGCTTTGACCTTCTGAATATCCGTTCTGGGCGATTGACCTCAGAGCAGATGCAATTTATGCCCGGGGTGGTCGCTAACCTCATGAAGGCCAGTATATTCATTGACGATTCCTCGGGTCTGACCCCGTTGGAGTTAAGGGCCCGAACCAGAAGGCTGCTACGGAAGCTGTCGGGAACCGAGTACCCCTTGAAGCTGATTATAATCGACTACCTGCAGCTCATGAACCCCAATGAGAAGCATAATAACCTAGAGCAATCGGTGCGGGAAATCAGTGGGGCCTTGAAAGCTTTGGCCAAAGAACTCAATATTACGGTTTTGGCCTTGTCTCAGCTGAAAAGGCCGATGGACGTGTCTAAGCCGAGTTTGTCCGACCTTAGGGACAGTGGGGCCATTGAGCAGGACGCGGATATTGTGGGGTTTGTGCTTCGTCAGTCGGAGGCGACGCCAGATAACCCGGGCGAGGAAGGCGAGGCGACGTTAACCCTCAGAAAACACCGTAATGGCCCCACCGGCAAGGTTCACCTGTTTTTCAATAAGGCTTGTTCCTCATTTGAGCCCTCGGGGATGGTCGATGTCTCGGAGTGATGAAACGCTGGAGCGATGGAGTTCTGGCGTGATGGTTCGATAGATCGCTGGAGTGAAGGGCGGTTTTGTTAGCCATAACGCCATCTTAGGCGTGGGGCTCAACTTCTAAAAGTATACCTCTTTTTCGGATGGATTAGGTGGTTATGACGTAGTTTATAGCGGCGCCAGTTGAATAAAATATATGACCTGGAATGAGAAGTATCGTTTATTGAGCTTGGCGGTTAGGTGGCTGAGCGGTTAGGTGTGAGATAGTCAGCTAAAATTAGCGCTAGATTATTGGGCTGAAAAAGATAAGCCAATGGCTAGCCACTATTCGTTTTGTCGGTTCAGTCGTGACGCCTATTTGGGCGCTCGCTGAAACTCCAGGCGACGCTTATTACCCTGAAACTAGTTAGTTAGAATTTTTGGAGGTATTATGGTTCATGACTTTTCACGATGATAATCATTATTGTCCTTATACCATAATGATTATATTGATCCACATTTATCATGAATGGTGAAAACTGGGGTGAAAGATAACGCTTACTAGTTATAAAAACATAGGCTTTTTTAATATTAATTAAGGTGTTTGATATTAAAAAATTTTGGATGGCGCGCCTTGGGAGGCTATGACCAGGCGGAGCCACCTTCTGAGGTTAAGTTCTTTCACACGCGATAATACTGACACAATATATGGGAATACGCGCGTCCAAAATATTTAAAACTGTTTACGCTGGAAAAAATATGAACCCCCAGCTAACAATTTATTGTGGCGTTTCTGGAATGACTAACTACATAAAGGATTACCAAGATTATGGGTTTTAGATTTTTCCGGCTTTAGAACGGAACTGAGTAAATTATAATACTATGTTAGGACGTTCTCAATGGAAAAAAACTTGACAGCCAAAAATTTAACAGATATATTATAATTAATTCAAAGTTTGAATACCATTAAATTTTGGGATTCAAGGATAAATTCCTGATTTTTTTTTTAACGGTTTTACTCAGTTGGTGGGCGAGATGGTAGAGCGAGATGGTAGAAATTGAGACAGCGCGGGCGGGATTACCGTCCAGAATTATCCTGGGATTGGGAGATAGAGTTAGTCCCAATTAGGCTCATTAGGCCTCATGACTAATTCCGCGCTCGGTCGTGGTCGTGAAACCAAGCGGCGCGTCGGAGACCGCGCCAGTTATGGAAAATTGCTGGATCTACTAAAAAGGACTAAAGATATTCTATAAACCGAGGTTTAATCAGCTAATCGACATCATCGCCTTACTTAATCGACAAAAATCAACGCCCACTCGACTCTGTTGGTGGAAAGCGATAGGTGGAATCCCGGTTGGCTAGTTAAGACCGATTTTATTGTTTTATAAGGTTCCGCCAAAGAAACCTTCTGGCCGCGCGTTAATTTTACTTTTTACGAGCTCTTAAGCGCTCAAACAATCGGTCTAAGATCGTGTGAAACTGGGCTTTCGCGGCTACTTTAGGGAAGTCCGATTTATGGACTTTAGATGGCGCCTTCGTTACCGCCGTCACTACCCCTTAACCCCATTAAAGCCTACAAACAAGTGGGCTTAAAACGTCTTCGCGGACTGTTTGGACTAGGCCCGGGAGCCTGGGGACTGACCGTAAGTAACGCTCGATAAATTAGGATTGGTCGTGGTTATTTAGCCGCGATATTATTCCGCGGGCGAACCTGCCCAGCTTAAGGTTTCCGACGCGCTGTTGATTAAAGCTGACTAAAAGTCTAAGTCTGGTATTGACGCGATATAAATTGTGTCTAAAAGAGTTAATGGTCTAAACTTGAGTAATACTATGTTATAAAGTTCAAACTAGGTAGCGGAATTATGACTCGCTTTGATAATTATATCAATAATTCCTTGGTAATGGGCCAGAAAATGTTGGCATAGTTCTTGCTTTCTCTATGGTGCTTAAATGATTATTCTAAATAGATACGCGCTTAAAAAAGAATATTATATATTGAAGCTAGTTGGGCTAGTTTTAGCTCTCAATGTGGTTTTGATATTGGGCTGGCCTAGAGAGCATTTGGCTCAGCCGACTAACATTAGCAATGTCACTTTTAACGGCGGTCACCCTATGGAAGGAGATATCATTCAAGATAATAATAACTTAATTTTTTCCCTTGATAATTGTGATGAAAATAATTTTTGCCATTATGGCTTCAATATTAGCTCTCTCACGCCAAAAGACTCCAACAGTGGAGAACTTAGTCCAAGTGATAACGAGGTGGTGGTCAATGGCTCTGTCGTTTGTTTAGGTGAAATTTTCATCGCTGGTGGTCTAAACTACAGCGCCAACTCAGAAAATAACATAGTGAATTTGACTGACTCAGCCAACATTACAGGCTATGTTTATGGTGGTTATGGAAACGGAACATTTAACGCCACCAACAACACAGTTGTGATCAATACAACCGCTGGAGTTGGAGGTAGCGGCCAAGTGGGAGGTGGCTTTTCATCCAGCGGTATTGTGGAAAATAATGTGGTGAATTTTACTTATGGCTCAGTTAATGATTTATTTGGTGGCTATACTGGCAATGGAACCGCTCGAGATAATAAAGTAATTGTCAACGGAACTAACGCCAATGTTAGTAATAACGTATATGGAGCTAGCGCCGCTTTCTTTGACTATTTTGGATTATCAAATTCTGGATATATTATATACGCGAATGGAACAAATTTAACTAATAATACGGTAGAAATATATGACGCGCGTGTTACTAATGGGATATATGGCGGATATATGCCTGTAAGTTCAGATGGAAACATCAGTTACAACAGCGTATTAATTAGTAACTCAAGCGCCAATTCTGTCTTTGGTAGTTATCAGTTCGCTGGAAATTCATTTGGCAACAATGTCATAATTCAAAATTCAAACGTCAGTGACTCTGTCTATGGTAGCGCGATGGGTGGTTGGAAGGATAGTTATAATTCATCCGCTAACATTGTCACGCTTCAAAATTCAATCGTCAGTAATAATGTCTCTGGTAGTTATATGGATTGTGGAAATTCATTTAATAACAGTGTCATATTTCAAAATTTAAGCGTCGATATAGTCTATGGCAGTTTTTTTATGAATATTGGAAATTCAACTAATAACAGCGTCACATCTATAGATTCAAACGTCACAGCGGTCTATGGTAGTTTTATAAAAGGTGATGGAAATTTAACTGATAACAAGGTCACAGTTAAAAATTCAAACGTCAGTGATTCTGTCTATGGTAGTTTTTTTGAAGGTCGTTTTGATATAGATGGACATGGATATTCCACTAATAACTCCGTCATACTTCAGAATTCAAACGTTACTAATTCTGTCTATGGTAGTTTTGTTGTTGACGGCGTCGTAATAGACAACATCGTCGATATTTCCGATAGTAAAATAACAGGCGATATTTATGGTGGTTCCGTTGGTTCTGATGAGCCAGATAATAATTCCTACGCGCCTGAAGTTAGAGGCAACGAAGTTAGGTTAGTTGGAACTGACGCGAGTAATATTTTCGGTGGGTACGCGCGAGACAACTCGGTGGCGGACGTTTCATTTAACCTTGTTAATGTCACCGAAGGAAATGGGATTAGTAATATTATCGGCGGTCGAGCTTCCAAAGGCCAAGCGCTCAACAATACGGTAACTATTTTCGATACGAAAAATATCGAAAGCGTGATTGGCGGTTACTCAAATATCTCGTCAGCGGACAGCAACACCGTGATTTTGACAAATGCTAGCGTTACGGGCGACGTTTATGGCGGCTATATTAATCATCTTGGCGACACCAGTGGCAACAGCGTATTAATTAATAATTCAATAACTACTGATGTCTATGGTAGTTTTATATATATTTCTGGAAATTCAATTGGTAACAACGTCACATTTGAAAATTCAAGCGCTACTGATGTCTATGGTAGTTATATGTTAAGTGGAAATTCATATGGTAACAATATCACGCTTCAAAATTCAAACGTCAGTAATTCTATCTATGGTAGTTTGGTTGATAGTGGAGTCGCGAATGACAACATCGTCTATGTCTCTGGCGGTAAATTAGCCGGCCAGATTTATGGTGGTTATGTTGGAACTGGCTTTAGTCCTTACACGCCTGAAGTTAGTGGCAACTACGTTAAGTTAGATGGAACTGACGCGGATAATAATATTTTCGGTGGGTACGCGCGAGACGACTCGATGGCGAACGTTTCATTTAACCTTGTTAATATCACCGGAGGAAGCGTGACTGGTCATATCGCCGGCGGTCGGGCTTCCATAGGCCAAGCGTTCAACAATACGGTATTTATTATAGATATGTTAGACAATATCGAAAGCGTGATTGGTGGTTTCTCAAATAGCTCGTTCGCGGACAACAATACTGTAATTCTGATAAATGTCAACGTCACGGGCGACGTTTATGGTGGCTATTCCAACACAACCTCTGATGTGTCTAATACCTCCAACAATACCGTGACCTTGGCGGGAGTCGAAATTGGTGGAAATCTCATTGGGGGCAATCAAAATGGGATTAATAACAACGTAATTTTTGATAGTGGCCCTCGGAATAACCTGGTCAAGGGCTCAGTTAACGCCAGTGGCGAGCTATTAATCGTGGATGGATCGAACACTATCAACCAATTAACTAATGTTGGTAAACTGAATATCACCGGCGGTCAAATAAACACCTTTAACTCGAAAGTTAACGTTACTGGCGATATTTCCATCGCCGGTGGCGCCAGAAACGTCTTTTTGGCTGACCTTTACTCTGATGGCGACATGGTTGTCGCCGCGGGGGTGAATACATTTCGCGACCTCACTACTAATCCGGCGAGCGACATCACCTTGAACGGGCCATCCGTCAACTATTATCGGGGCGACATCAAAACTCAAAAATTGTCTCTTATTGGTGGGGAGCACTACTTCGTCGCCGCCAATCAATTCATAGATACCGCTAATGATGTCGTGGCCTCTGGCGCTTATGTGGAGTTGGGAGCTAGGGCGGCTTTAACTTTGACCCAGTCTTTAAAGATCGCCCAGAATAGCGTCCTTAAACTGGCTGGCCCGGCTAGATTAAAGACTACTGGCGCCATTGGTTTAGGCCTAGCGGGGGAGTTGGATCTGGGCGTTCATGATTTGGACATTGAGGGAAACGTGACTTTTACCTCAGACTCCATTTTAAAAATTGATTATGACGGAACCGACCAAGGCTCACTTACCGCCACTGATCTAATTACCTTGGACGGAGAAGAGCCAATTAAATTAGATCTTTCCTATAAAATTGATTTAAAATCACCCATTATTATCGCTAAAACCAGTGAAGCTCTTGAACTTACCGCGGCGGATTTTAAAGCGCCATCATACATTATTGTTAATGATGATGTTCCAGCTGAAATAAATATATATTTAAAGACTATTAGTGATACTATTAATTATTTAGATTATATAAACAAATATAAACCTACTGATAATGATAAACAGCTTATAGACGAACTTAGTGATATAGACACGCTTAACAATAACGATAACGATAACGATAAAGATAAAGACAAAGATGAGGAATCACTCGACGCGTTCTACTCGGCCGTTAAACTGGCCGAAGATAGCGGAAATATGGGTATCCTCAAAAGGTTTATGAAGCAAAGCTCTGGCGAAACCATGTTGGGCGTTAACGTCGCCATCGTGGACACGATTAACCAATTTCAGGGGGCTGTCCATAAACATTTAGATCAGATCCATGGCGACAATAACGCCGCCGTTCCCCCGGCCGCCGGGTCTGCGAACGCGCTCAATCGGATTTGGGTTGGTGGGCATGGCTCATGGGCCCGCCAGAAGAACCGGGTGGATTTTTTCGGTTACGATTTCCATAGCGGTGGGTTTAGTCTGGGCTACGATTACCGGGCCGAAGGGATTGCGGGCCTACGTTTTGGTCTAACGACTTCTTTTTCCATTGGCCAGATGGAAAGTAATAATGGTTGGACAACCATTGACTCGGATACGGCGGGTTTGGGGGTTTATGGCTCTTACCAATTAAATAGTGGCTTATTCTTTGACGCTAACGTCGCTTACGCCCTTTCGAAAAATAGCGCCAAAAACGTTGGAATTAATGGAGGATGGAAGAAGGGTGATTTTGATATAGACACTTGGCAAATTGGGGCTAGGGTAGGCAAGATCTTTGATTTGGGAGCCATTAAACTTATCCCTACCGTGGGTCTAAGTTATTTAAACGCTCGCCAAGACGGCTGGGCGGAGTCGGTTCATGGAACTCCCTTAGCGTTAGTCAATGTGTTCGACAAAAAATCATACCATATTGTGGAGCTCCCATTTCTTTTGCGACTAAATGGCTCTTTCGTGGCGGGATCGGCGAAGATTATCCCAGAGATCCGTTTAGGCGGGACATTGATGGCCAAAAAACCTGATAACAAGTTGTCCGTGGGGCTAGTCAACGGTGGCCCTAACCGATGGACAGTCACGGGAATTAAACCGGCCAGTGGGAGTTTCCAAGCTGGGGCTGGGGTAAAGGTCGAGATCAATGACTTCTGGGATGTTTTCGTCACTTACGAGTTAGACGCGGCCAAAGGTTATATGAGTAACAACGTCGCTCTAGGCGTGGGATTTAATTTTTAACCAAATAAGAGCCAAAAAAACGCTGGGCTCCGTTGTGGTGGTAGGCCCGGGGTAATGATCTGGGGCTGGTTTCCATAAGGCGTTAGGTAGGCGTCTGGCCGAAGAGGCGTAAGCGCGCTTGGGGATGGGGTCATTAGTCCCGTGACAAATGTAACCCCCGTCATCGGGTGGTGGGCTAGGGAGCGACAGGAGGCGCCAACAGGCGCCAGAGTCGTCCGTAGGCGAGGAGCCTAATTGGATTTGGCGACGAGCGGGTGTAAAGGTCGCCCAATCTAGAGGTCGGCTCAATCGTGGTCGGCGATAACGGAAACCTCGGTTGTGGCGGAGCGCGCTCAATTGGAAACCGTCGCCGACAAAAGATCCGCGAAACCTAGACTTGTCGCGCGGACGAATATTATTCTTAAAAATGATGAAGGGAAAAATATCCGGGAAATCGCCTCTATAGTTAACTGTTCCAAGCGTAAGGTTATCAAATGGCGCGAAAGATACCTGAAATTTTCAGTCGACGGACTGGTTATTGACCCCGATATCAGTGATTTGAATCCCATTGATGGGATTAACGCCGCTCAACGGGGTATGGCCATTTCCCAGGCGACCAATGTTGAGCGACTAGGCGTGGCCTTTTAACAGTTCTGAGGATGGGAATTTTTGCGCGTTTGGCCCCTCATCTTCTCAGATCATTTAATTTAAGCGATGAACCTAATTTTATTGAAAAAGTCATCGACGCGACGGGTCTATAGACCAATCCACCGCCGAATTCAATGTTCGTCAGCGTGGAGAAAACCTTAAGATTCAGGCGCTCGCTCGGTCACCGCGCGATCAATTTTCCGAGCCAGGAAAGCCCGCCGGTCATGGGCGCGGATGACCAACGAAAAGGAACAATTACTCTATTAGCCACGCTTAAGGAGCGTTCTGGGGTAGTTCATGGCGTACGCGCGCTAGTTTAGATTTTCTCAATTTTATAATAACTTAAAAGCGCGTCGCCGACAGACCAAGAAATCCAGATTATTTTGGATAACCACGCGCCCCATAAAACCGCGATAGTCATGGATTGGTCGCGAAACATTTTGGTTGAGGAGTTAGTTAATAAGATCTATTCATTTATCGAACGCTGTAATAGAATTGTTAGAAAGTTTCTCATTGGATGGCCAAGTTGAGGATATATTGGCCAAAGTTGAAAGAGCTAAGTCCGCCCTGGGCGCGCCTTGATTTTTCAATAAAAAGTGGGCCATAATGGCCCACTTTTCTCAGAAAAAAAGGGCCATCGCTATGATGAAAAATATTTTCGCCACGGCCCAGAAATTTTTGAGAAAACCAACGTCCAAAGCTCAAATTCAGGGTAAGCTCTTTATTGATATAGAGTGAACTATTATAGCCCCCAGCGCGCTAGGACTAAACCGAAATTGTCTGGGGCTATACTTAGGTATCTTCGGGCGCCCAAGTTCATTATATAATTATATAATTGTTCATATAATTTATAATTTAAATATTTTTTTGATTAGTAAAAGATTTTTTATCAATCTGTAAACAACTTTTTATTTTTAAACTTCCATATAATTTTATAATTTTGATGATAAATGGCAAAAAATAGCTTATTTAGTTTTATACGAATTAATTTTACCCATTCAACCTTGGCTATCCCCAAATTTGGGCCACCTTGACAGTTCGGGCCAATTGTTCTAAATAATCAACCAATTATCAACGCGGCTGGCCAACTGGGCCACCGGAGGAGGGCGCGAATGGCCAAGTACGATCCCACGGTTGTGGAGGCCAAATGGCGGGACAAGTGGGCCCAAGACAAGACCGATCAGGTGGATCTGGCCGGGGCCAAGCGGCCTTTTTATAATTTGATGATGTTTCCCTATCCTTCGGCCGAAGGGTTGCACGTGGGGAACTTGTTCGCGTTTGTGGGTTCGGACATCCAAGGCCGTTACCATCGTCTATTGGGTTATGACGTCTTCGAGCCCATGGGCTTTGACGCCTTTGGCATGCACTCGGAGAATTTCGCCTTAAAAAATAATCGCCATCCCGCGGAAATGGTGCCGAAAAATATAGAGCGCTTCCGGGAGACCCAGCTAAAAAAAGTTGGCCTGATGATCGATTGGAGCCATCAGGTGGACACGACCAGCCCCGAGTACTACCACTGGACCCAGTGGATGTTCGTCACTTTGTTCAAAAATGGCCTCGCTTACCGCAAGACCGGCCCAGTCAATTGGTGCCCCAGTTGCAAAACGGTTCTGGCCGCCGAGCAAGTCATTGACGGGGAATGCGAGCGTTGCGCCACTTTAGTCACTAAGCGGGAAATGGCTCAGTGGTATTTTAAAACCACGGCTTTCGCCCAAGAGCTTTTGGATGAGCTGGATAATTTGGACTGGTCAGAGCGGACCAAGGTGGCCCAGCGCAATTGGATTGGCCGTAGTTATGGGGCCGAGGTCACGTTTGAGGCGCTGGGTGGGCCTCAATTTAATATCTTCACCACCCGGCCCGACACCTTGTTTGGGGCCACGTACATGGTTTTTTCCCCCGAGCACCCGCTATTGAAATCACTGGTGACCGCGGAACAAGCCGAGGCGGTGGCGGCTTATAGGCAAGAGGTGGCCCGTCTAACGGAAATGGATCGCCAAGCCGAAAACCGGGAAAAGACCGGGGTTTTCACTGGGGCTTACGCCATTAATCCGGTTAACCAAAAACAGATTCCCATCTGGGTGGCGGATTACGTTTTAATGGGCTACGGCACTGGGGCCATTATGGCCGTGCCTGGGCATGACGAGCGGGATTTTGAGTTCGCCCAGAAGTTTGGGTTGCCGATCATCGAAGTGGTGAGCGATGGGCAAGCCAGTCATCCCTTGACCCAGGCCTACGCTGGGGATGGGCCGTTGGTTAATTCTGGGCCTTTTAACGGTCTTTTGGCTAAATCCGAGGGCCAGGAAGCTATCGTCGCTTTTTTGGCGGAAAAGAATTTAGCCAAAAAGACGGTCAACTATCGCTTACGCGATTGGTGCGTTAGTCGCCAGCGCTACTGGGGCCCGCCGATCCCCATTATTTATTGTGAAAAGTGTGGGCCAGTTCCAGTCGCCGAAAAAGATTTGCCCGTTAAGCTACCCAAACTGGATGACTATCGACCGGATGGCTCGGGACTATCGCCTTTAGCCCGTTCGACCCAGTTTCATCAGACGACTTGCCCCTCTTGCGGGGGGCCAGCCGAGCGAGAGACGGACGTGTCGGACAATTTTTTGTGCTCGGCGTGGTATTTTTATCGCTACCCCTCCACGCGGTTCGATGACCGGCCATTTGATCCAGAGTTAACGAAGAAATGGTTGCCAGTGGATCTTTACGTGGGCGGCAACGAGCACGCGGTTCTCCATTTGCTTTATAGTCGCTGGCTTTGTCGGGCTTTACGCTCGTGTGGATTTTTGGAGTTCGCCGAGCCTTACAAAAAGTTTGTCGCCCATGGCATGATCGTGCGCGATGGCTCTAAAATGAGTAAATCCCGCGGCAACATCATTAACCCGGACGCCTATATCTCCGAATTCGGGGCGGACGCTTTCCGGATGTATCTGATGTTTATGGGCGCGTATTTGGAGGGTGGGGATTTCCGGGATGGCGGGGTTAAAGCCATGAAAGGCTTTTTGGATCGCCTGGCCAACGCGGTTTTGCCGGAAGGGGCGAGCCTGGAACAAACGCCCAGCCAAGATCCCGAGACGTTGTTTTGGCTCCATAGCTCCATTAAAGCCGTGGGGGCGGACATCGCCCGGTTTTCTTACAACACGGCCATCGCTCGCTTAATGGAGCTGGTCAACCATATCACCAAAAATCAAGTTCATAACCAAATTGTCTCGGAGACTTTAACCATTTTATTGGCGCCTTTCGCCCCGCATTTGGCGGAAGAACTCTGGGAAGGCTTAGGACAGAGGGAATCGGTCTTTAAAGCCGCTTGGCCAAGCTATGATGAAGCCACCACCCAAAGTACCCAAGTGGAGTACGTCATCCAAATCAACGGTAAAGTCCGAGGGAAACTGGATTTGGCCAAGGGTTTAACCCAGGAAGAACTCGATCCATTAGTTATGGATAGCCCCGTGATTCAGAAGTGGTTGGCCGGGAAAACGGTGGTTCGGAAAATCTTCGTGGCCGACAAGTTAGTTAATATTGTGGTTAAATAGCTGGGCTTAAGGCTTTTCTGGGTTTATTAGCCACGGATTATCGCCCGAAAAGCTGGGGGAGCTGGGGTTCATGAACTATCCCAGAGGACTGGCGATTGGCTGGGAGCGTTTAAAGGCGAGAACTAATTTGGCTAACCAGCCGGTTCGCCCTAGTTCACCGGTTAGCCCTTGTAGTTCCGCCCTAGCCGGTTCGTCATAGCTGGCTAAATCGGATTTAAAGCTCCGCCGGCTAGTCGACGCGGATTTCTTTTTTTCTTGGAAAAAAATCTTGACAAGAAGGCCAATCCGGTTTATTATAGCAATTTCTGATTTTCCAGGGGAGGAGACGACATTGTACGCCGTAATCAGAAGTGGGGGCCGCCAACGCAAAGTGGCCGTGAATCAGGCCATTAGGGTTGACCGGTTATCGGCCGAACCTGGGGATGACGTGGTTCTCGATCAGGTTCTTTTGGTGGCCGACGGCCAAGACACGCGCGTTGGGCGCCCGTTGGTGCCAGGAGCCGTGGTGCGGGCTAAGGTTTTGGGCCATGACCGGGCCAAGAAAATATTGGTGTTCAAGAAAAAGCGTCGCAAGGGCTATCACAAAGCCCAGGGCCATCGTCAGGACTACACGGCCCTGAAGATCACGGCCATTGATTTGGGCGCGGGCGGAGGACAGGCGAATGGCTCATAAAAAGGCGGGCGGTTCCAGCCGTAATGGTCGGGACACCATTGGCAAGAGGCGGGGGGTCAAGCGTTACGCTGGCCAAGCCGTCCGAGCTGGCAACATATTAGTGCGACAACTGGGCACCCGGATTCACCCTGGCCAAAATGTGGGCATGGGACGGGATTACACCCTGTTCGCTTTGGTCGATGGGTTGGTTAAATACGAGAGGTATGGCGCGGATCGTAAAAAGGTTAGCGTGTACCCATCGGTTTGACCAAAAAAGGGTTTAAAGGTTCCCCTGGCCGCGGCTGGGGGTTTTTTTTGACAAATATCCCCTTTATTTCTGGGCGAAAAAAATTTGTCAACAAAAATCCTTGTCATTTCAAAAAAGTTATGGTATGTTTTGGATAATCAAGGAATCAGTTTGTTGAGCCTGGATTTTCTAGGCGCGATGGGTTCCATTACAAGCCCCCATGGGGGCTGATTTCCAATGAGGCGAGGATTGTATCATGGCTTACGTAGTTACTATCGACGCGGGCAAGTGTACTGGTGACGGCAGTTGTAAAGACGCCTGCCCTGTGGACGTTTACGAGATCCAGTCCGGCAAGGCGGTTGCGGTGAACGGCGCCGAGTGTATCGGCTGCGAGTCTTGCGTGTCGGCTTGTGAGGTCGACGCTATTTCTATCGTTGAGGGTTAACCCGGCGCGTTTTGTTGGGCCATGGCGGTTTTTGTCCAGAATTTGGGGATGACCGCCTCTGGCCCGGTCTGATTTAACCTTAGGTCGCGTTTGACGCTTAGCGCCATTCTTTTTGTTTCCTTATTCCGGAAAGGAAAGGATAATATCGTGTCGCGTATAATCCTTTTCGTGGTTATGGCGTTAATCTTCGTTCCTTTCGGGTATTGGGTGATTAAATCCGCCTTTAACCTGGAATCCCCTCACATTTTCGTCATGTTCCTGTTTTCCGGTTCCCTGATGACGCTTTTGGGATTGACCGCGATTGTGGGTTTGGTTTCCACCGTAACCAAAAAATCCAAAAAGTGTCGCAAAAGCAAATTTTAATAAATAATTGAATATAATTAAATAATCTAATTGGGCTGTAGTTTTACGACTATAATTCTAAGCCTATGATCATAAGGGTAGTTCCATGCGCAATCCTTTGCCTCGCGTCGCGGCCATTCATGACCTGTCTGGCTTCGGTCGTTGCTCTTTAACGGTCGTCATTCCGATTCTCTCCACTATGGGCTTTGAGGTCTGCCCCTTACCGACGGCGGTTCTTTCGGCTCACACGGCCATACCCGGTTTTCAGTTGTTTGACCTCACCCCCCAATTGCCCGGTTTCATCAAGCACTGGCGGGATTTGGGCCTGCGTTTTGACGGGATTTACAGTGGTTTTTTGGGCTCAGCTCAACAGGCGGCCATGGTCTCGGATTTTATTGACGCTTTTAGTGGCCCAGATTGCTTGGTGGTCGTGGATCCAGTCATGGCCGATTATGGAAGCCTTTACGCTTCCATGCCGCCGGAGATGGTGGGGGAGATGCGCCGTCTTTGCGCGAAAGCTCACGTTATTACCCCCAATATCACGGAAGCGGCCTTGATGCTTGAGCGTCCCGTGCCTGACCGATTAGAGGCGGAAGAAGTTAAGGAATGGCTTTTGGCTTTAACTAAGCTGGGACCGGCGCAACCGGTGATCACCAGTTTACCTTTGGTCAGCCGCCCGGGTCAAAGCTCCGTGGCCGCTCACAACCGCGAGGACGGGCGCTTTTGGTTGGCCGGTCGGCCTTACGTGCCCATCCAGTACCATGGCACTGGCGACATGTTCACTAGCGTTTTGACGGGCTCTTTACTCCAAGGCGATAGCTTGCCCGTGGCTTTGGATCGTAGTTCCCAGTTCGTGGCCACGGCCATTAGGACGACTTTTGGTTACTCGGGGTTGGGCCATCATGAGATCCTTTTGGAGCGGGCCATGACCAGTCTGAAAACCCCACTAGAGTCCAGTGGCTATGATCTGTTGACGTAGGGAGCGGGTTTTATCTAAGGCTAAGGCGGAAAGCGGGTTTCGCGCTCGCCTCCTTGAGCTAGCGACCCTGATAGCCGCTCTGGGCTATCAGGTTGGCTTAGCTCCGGGTGGCCTAGCTGGTGGCTTAGCCGCTTGGCGAAACTGACTGGTTGGGGTTGTCTGGTCGTCTGGCTAGCAAGACGAAGATTTCTTGGTTGCCTTCCGCCCCAGTCAGTCGCGAAGGGCATTGGGCTAAGAAGACAAAAGGTGGTTTTAAGGTCGCCACCAAAGAGATGATTTTGTTGACCGCGGTTTGTCTGACCGCGGGATCGCGCACCACGCCTTTTTTGCCAACTAGACGCGGGCCCACCTCAAACTGGGGTTTAACGAGAGCCAGGATACGCCCTTGGGGTTTAACGAGTGGGGCTAGGGCCGGGAGAATCAATTCGAGGGAAATAAAGGATAGATCGGCGGTGATCAGATCAAATGGCGCGCCCAGGTTTTTTTCGGCCTCGGCCACGGTCAGATGGCGGATATTGAGGTTTTCGACGACCTTCACCCGGGGATCCTGACGGAGGCCGTAATCCAGGAGACCTTGGCCCACGTCCACGGCGGTGACGGAGCTAGCCCCCCGCTGGAGCAGACAATCCGTGAACCCCCCCGTGGAGGCTCCCGCGTCCATGGCTTTAAGCCCTCGCGCGTCGAGGTTAAAACTGGCTCCTAAGTCATCCAAAGCCCCGGCTAGCTTAAAGCCCCCCCGACTAACGTAAACTCGGCCTTCTTTGAGCGTTAAAAGCGCGTCTTGGGGCAAAAGCTGACCGGCCTTTTTGACCGCTTGATCCTGACAGAGGACGCGGCCAGCTAAGATGAGGGCCTGGGCTTGGCTACGCGTGGTGGCTAGGCCTTGGGCGAGGGCGAGATCAACGGCTTTGATTTTGGCCATGGGAACTCAAAGGGCGCGCGGCGTTTTTCGGAGTTAGTCGGTTACAAAGGAAAAAGAAAAACCCGGGATCATAAATCAGGGCGATTGTAAATCATGAATAGAATAACGCGGGTTTAAAAAAGAACCCCAGGCTAGGCCCGGGGTTCTTTTTTTGGCTAAGGACGGTTAATTAGACGTTAGTTTGGAAATGCGCATGCCATAGAAAGAACGGTAGACGAAGACTAACCCTAGGATTAGAAAGCCTACGCCAAAGGGCGTGGACAAGGAGTGGAAAGCCGGGGTGATGGCGATTTCCAGGGCCAGCATGCCAAACAAGGTCGTGAATTTAATAATGGGGTTTAAGGCCACTGAGGAAGTGTCTTTAAACGGATCCCCGACCGTGTCCCCCACCACCGAGGCGTCGTGCAAGGGGGTGCCTTTTTGTTTGAGGTCGACTTCCACCACTTTTTTGGCGTTATCCCAGCAGCCCCCGGCGTTGGCCATGAAGATAGCCTGGAAAAGCCCAAAAAAGGCGATAGACAGTAAATAGGAGATAAAAAAGGAGACCGTGTTGTTGTCCGCCCCGCTGGGGCTGGACAGGAAGGCGAAAGCCAGGGCGAAGGAGAACACGGCGATAAAGATGTTGAACATGCCTTTTTGGGCGTAGACCGTGCAGATCTTGACCACTTCCTTGGAGTTTTCCACGGCCGCGCTTTTGGAGGCGTCGGGATCAAGGTTTATGTGATCCTTAATATAGGCCACCGCCCGGTAAGCCCCGGTGGAGACGGCTTGGGTCGAGGCCCCGGTGAACCAGTAAATGACCGCGCCACCACACAGAAAGCCCATGATGGTGTAGGGGTTTAAGAAGTTCAGGATAGTCTCCGGGGCCACGCCTAAACTTTTTTGGATGACCAAGATCGTGGAGAAGATCATGATCGTGGAACCGACCACCGCCGTGCCGATGAGCACAGGTTTGGCCGTGGCTTTAAAGGTGTTCCCCGCCCCATCGTTACTTTCCAAATAATAGTGGGCTTTCTCAAAATCGGGCGGTTGGCCAAACTCTTTTTCCAAGTGTTGGGCGATGTCCGGCACTTCCTCGATTAAGCTTAACTCATAAATGGACTGGGCGTTGTCGGTGACTGGGCCATAACTATCCACGGCGATGGTCACCGGCCCCATGCTCAAAAAGCCAAAGGCCACCAAACCAAAAGCGAAGACCGAGGGGTAGACCATGATGGTGGAAAGATCCACTTGGCTAAACAGGTAAGCCGCGAACATCAGCCCGCAAAAGACCGCGCCCATCCAAAAGGCGCTGAAGTTGCCGGCGATGAAACCGGCCAGGATGTTCAAAGAGGCCCCGCCTTCTTTGGAGGCCTCGACCGTTTCCCGGACGTGGGCCGATTTTCCAGAGGTGAAGATTTTGGTGAACTCAGGGATTAAAGCCGCGCCCAGGGTGCCGCAGCTGATGATGGCGGCCAGGATATACCATAGCTTAGGCGAAATGGCGGCGATTCTTAGTCCAGAGGCCGTGCCCGGGCCAATGAGGAAGTAGCTGGCCACAAAGGTCATGAGGATGGAAAGGATGGAACCTAACCACACTAGACTCGTTAAAGGGGCCTCAAAGTCAAAATCAATGGATTTACCAAAACGGGCGTTACTTAAAACTTTATTGACGTAATAGGCCAAGAGCGAAGTGACCAGCATCAGGATCCGCATGACAAAGACCCAAGTCAATAAGCTGGTTTGGAGCAAATTTTGATCGCCGGTGGATTGGGTTAGCCCCACGGCCAGACAGATGAAGGTCACCAAGGCCACCCCGGTCACCCCGTAGGTCTCGAAACCATCGGCCGTGGGACCCACGCTATCGCCAGCGTTGTCCCCGGTGCAGTCCGCGATGACGCCGGGGTTACGGGGGTCGTCTTCTTTGATCTTAAAGACGATTTTCATCAGATCTGAGCCGATATCCGCGATCTTAGTGAAAATTCCGCCCGCGATCCTTAAAGCGCTCGCCCCTAAAGACTCGCCAATGGCGAACCCGATGAAACAAGCCCCGGCTAGATTTCTGGGCACAAAGACGAGGATGATGAGCATCATCACTAGTTCCACGGAAATCAACAATACGCCGATGCTCATGCCCGCGTCCAGGGGGATGTTCAGAAGCTTTAAAGGTTGTTTGGACAAAGAGGCGTAGGCCATGCGACTATTGGCTAGGGTGTTAACCCGCATGCCGTAGAAGGCCACCGAGTAGGAACCCAAAATGCCGATGATCGTCCACAACAAGATTAAAGCCACGCCAGAGAAAGACGTGTCGCCTAGGTAGCCAAAATAGAAGGCGATGCAGGCCCCGACAAAGACCAACAAGATCAAAAGCAGTTTGGCTTGCTGATACATATAGGTCTTACAGGTCTCGTAGATCATGCCGGCCACTTCCAACATGCTGGAATGGGCTTTAAGCTTTTTGATACCCAAATATTGGTACAGGCCAAACAAAAGACCTAAAAAACAAACGACCAGCCCGCCCATCAGGTAACGGTTTTGTTCAGGCTCTAGATCTGGGACGATCAGATCCGCTTCGCTGGCCCAGGCTCCGGTGACGAAGAAAACCACCAGGAGCGTGGCCAATAACGGGGCCAAGAGGCCGAAACGTCGGCCAATAACAGACTTGAGTCTGGCAAGGGCAAAAAACATGTTGGAGAAGCCTCCTGGAAAAAATGGGAAACCCTGGTAACTTAAAATCTAGGCATTATAAACTAGATAAATCATTTTGACAACCACCGAAGCGAAAATTTTCCGGTTTTTAGTCAATAAATCTTTTGGGAGCCAGTAGCCTAATTTTTTGTATATATATAGAAAAATAGGGCTAATAGCCAGATAAAAATAGTTTAATATTATCTAAATTGCTTCTTTGGGGGTTTGACTGTTCTTAATAATTTTACTTTAATTAGTTTAATAAAATTAATATTTATTATTTTAATTGTTTAAAACAAGGTATTCTTTTTTATCTCTAAAAGTTTTATTAGAGCCCGGTGGTGGGCCTTTTGGGAAGTTTTTGGGGAACCGGCGCCTAAGACGGGAGCGGGCTAGCCTCTTCTTAGGTCGAGGATCTTTCTCTTTTCGGTTTAACTATACTATAATATGCGGCCAAGGCCAAAAGGATTAGCGGGCGTCCAGAGGCTAGAGTTGGGGAGGCGGGTTCAACCTCTAGTCGCTATTTAGTAAGTAATTGATTATAATGTCGCCTATGGGGCGCGATTATTTGTCATTTATTGTAAATAATTAATCTTCTTCTTTTTAATCCATCTGGCCTCTACAGTATGGTTTTGGTTGGGTTCTCGTTTGGTTATCGTTTGGTTCTCGTCTGGCTCCCTCTGGCCTCCGTCCGTTAGGCGCGCTTTTTTAGCCACGGTTTTGACCAATCCCAGCTCCAGTTCCTGACGAGTGGCGGTATTTAGTTCCGCGTTCTGGCGCGATTTAGTCTCCATCTCGCTTATGACCGCTTATTTGGTTATAATTTAGCGATAAACTAGACTGTGATAAGGAATGATTTAATTGAGACGTCTACATTTTTTCGCGATTGGCCTGATCAGTTTTTTGGCTTTGGCCGCTTGCGGCGGCCCCAAGCCGGACTCGGCCATTGGGCGGCAAGCCAACATGGTGGCCAGGGAAGGGCGAGCTGGCTCCCATAAGTACTATCGTTTGGGCCCACGTTTTGAGAAACAGCTTAACCAAATGGTGGATCAGGAGTTTTTGGCCATCGCTGGCCGTAAAGAAGACGTCCCCCTAGAGTTGAACCAGGAAGTTCTGATAAATCTGAACTATTTTTTAAATGACGCTCGGGGGTTTATAACGCGATCGTTAAACCGCGGGCAGAAATATATCCCGATCATGAAGGCCATTTTGCGACAAAAAGGCCTGCCCGAGGATCTAGTTTATTTGGCGTTGATCGAAAGTGGCTATCGAACCGAGGCGGTTTCGCGCGCCAGCGCGGTGGGGCCTTGGCAATTCATCGCCCCCACTGGGCGACGCTATGGCCTGACCATTAATGAATGGGTCGACGAGCGCATGGATCCCATCAAAAGCACCTACGCGGCCGCTGATTACTTGATTACCCTGTATGAGATGTTCCACTCCTGGCCTTTGGCCATCGCGGCCTATAACTCCGGGGAAGGCAAGATCTTAAAGGGCATGCTTAAGCCCGAGGTGGATAATTACTGGGACATGGCTAAAGCCGACGGTTTTTTGGCCGCCGAGACCAAGCGTTACGTGCCCAGTTTTTTGGCCGCGGCCATCATCGCCAAGGATCCGCTGGCCTATGGGTTAGAGGTGGAAAGCGCTCAGGTGGACACCTGGGATGAGGTGGTGGTGCCTCAACCTATTGATCTGGCCATGGCCGCGCGGTTGTCGGGAACTAACCTAGAGCGGATTAAGGAACTTAACCCCCATTTAAAGAGGATGGCCACCCCGCCTTCGGAACAGGATTTTATCCTCCGAGTGCCCCAGGGCTCCAGCGAGGTTTTTTATCAACTCTACGCTCAGTTGCCTGAGGCTCAGCGTTCCAATCGCGTGATCATCCATTTGGCTAAACGGGGCGATACCGTGGAATCGGTGGCTAATCATTATCGACTGACCCCGGAGGTAGTTAGACAGTACAACAACTTGTCCATGGCTCGCTTAAAGGCGGGGCAGCGGTTGGTTCTCCCCGCCTCCATGAGCCAGGCCCCGGGCGTTCAAGAGCCCCTCGCCGTGGCCAGCGTCATGAGAACTTCGCGTCAGGTCGTGAGCCCCGCGGTGGTGGTGACGCGGCGCGAGTTCCAACCAAAACCGATAATTCAGACGCGCGCGGTGACGCCGGTTTTAGCCACCGTGAGCTCTAAAAGTCGCCAACCGGTCATCGCCACCGTCCGGCATCGGACGCGGGCGGGCGAGACTTTAGGGGAACTAGCCAGACGTTACGGGACAACCACGGAAAAATTGCGGGCCGATAATCGATTGGGCTCCAACAATTTGCGGGAAGGTCAGGTGTTGGTGGTTAGCTCCAATCTCCCCGTGCCCACGGCCGCGTTGCCTCGCTCGAAAACCACTTGGGTTGAGGAGACCGAGGGGGAACCGGTCTATTACCTGGTTAAAGCTGGGGACACCCTGGGAACCATCGCCGATATTTATAAGACCTCCCCCGAACAATTAAGAACGTTAAATTCCCTCCCCAATTCCAATATTTTAGCTGGCCAAAAATTAGTGGTGGGCTCTGGCCCGGCTCGGTCGAGCCAGACGGCCAGCGTGGAGCGAAAAGGCTCCGATCTCTCCACGCGCTCCGCCCCTTCTAGCCACGTGGTTAGCTCTGGCGACACGATTAGTCAAATCGCCGCTCGTTACCAAATGACCAGCCAGGAGTTAATGGATCTCAATAAACTCCATAACGACCGCGTCTCGCCGGGCCAAAAGTTGCGGGTGCGAGCCGCGACCCAACCAGCCCAAGCGGCCGCGGCGGTCGCTCGATCTTCGGTTAGCGGTCAGGTTTTGGGGGACGCTTCGCGCGTTGGCCAGCGCCCTAGCCAAAAAGCGAGCCAGGGCAATATCCCGGACAAATCCGTTCCCGCCAGTCGAGCCGTGGCCGGGGAGAAAAGCTCAGCCGCTTTTTATGAGGTGGTTTCTGGGGACACGATCAGCCAAATCGCGGAAAACCATCATTTAACCTCCGCGGAGCTGCGGGAACTGAACCATTTAAGTGGCGACCAGCTCCGGGTGGGTCAGAAACTACAAGTGAGCGTTAAAGGTAAAGCGCGGGTCGAGTCAGGGTCAAGATCGGCCAAATCTAGCTCCGCTCTTTATGAAGTCGCCAAGGGGGACACGGTTAGCCAAATCGCCGAGCGACACCAGATGACCTCGGCGGAACTAAAAAGCCTCAATAACCTCACCGGCGATCAGCTCCGGGTGGGTCAAAAACTGAAAGTGGCGAGCGTGACGCGTCAGTCCGAGAATCGGGCGACGGCTAAAGCGGCTCCCCAAACCGCTTCTAAAGCCGTCCCTAAAGCCGCGACGAAAACCTCCGCCACCGTCTATGAAGTAACGGTTGGCGACACGGTTAGTCAAATCGCCAGTCGGCATAACATGACCACCTCGGAGTTGCGGGAACTTAATAACCTGACTAATGACCAGATTAAGCCGGGCCAAAAATTAAAAGTTAAAGGTCAAACTAGCCCGGCCAAACCCGCCAGCCCCACTGGCTCGGCGACTTCTTCTAAGTCGTCCACTCAGACCTCGGCCGGTCAATTTTACATCGTGGAAGTGGGCGACACGTTGGCGTCAGTGGCCGCGTATTTAAAAACAACCCCGGCTCAGTTGCGAACCGCTAATAAATTAACCAGCGACCGGTTGTCGCCAGGTCTTAAACTAATAGCGCCCTCGCGAAGCTCCGTTAGCCACGCCAAGGGCGGCTCCTACCAGGTTAAAGACGGGGATAGCCTGTATAGCGTGGCTCGGGCCCATAATTTGACCGTGGATCAGTTGAAAAAACTCAATGGCAAAAAAGATGACGATCTTAAACCTGGGCAAAATCTGAAGGTAAAATAAGATCAAAAGGAACGAAGTGGCCACCCGAAAGGCTTCGCTAGGGGCTTTTTGGGTTTTACCCGCGCGATTTATTGGGCCAATAAAATTTATTGGAGAGGGTTTCTAGGGGATTTGGGGGGGCGCGTGGAGGAGTGAATTGGTTTGTCTCTGGCCACGCCTTGACCATTGAAATACGCTAGGCGAAGATTAGTTTGGGCCGAGGCGCCCACTTGTTCAACGACCAGGCGGAACCTTGTGAATAAAAAAGGCCTCCTAAGAGGCCTTTTTAGCAAAAAGGGAACTTAATCCCAAAGGCTGACTTTTTTCAGAAGCGGAACCGGGTCAACCAGGTGGTATTTCCACCAATCCGTGTGAGCGCTGGCCTTTTCGCCTAAGTAAAGGGCCATGAGCTGGTTGAGGTGGAAAATCGGCAGGGCGTTAGCCATGTTGGAGGATTTGATCCTCATTTCCACGTTCATCTGGCACATGGCGCAGGTCGTGACCAGGCACTCGGCTCCGGCCTGAGCCGCCCCATTGATGATCTGGGTGACGAACTCCTCGGAGATTTCCGGGTAAACCGCGGAGACAAAGGCGCTACAGCATTTGTGCGGCCACGGCCAGACCACCGCCTCGGCCCCTAGATCCTTCATCAATTGTTCCACGGAGTCTCTGGGCTGATCCGTGGGGCGGAGATCTTTGGGGTACATGGCGCTGCAGCCGTAGTAGACCGCCACCTTCAAGCCCTTGAGGGGTTTGGCGTTTTCAAAAGGGATCGACTTTTCCTTGGCATCTTTGATGACCTTATAGTACAGGTCATAGATGTTCAGAAGCGGAGTCTCAACGGGTAGACGGCCAAGGGTGTCTTCGTACTTTTTGCGGGTTTCCGGCTCGGTCTCTAAATGGTGTTTAGCCGTCGCCCAGTTCCGGAAGCAGTTGGGGCAGGGGATGACCACGGGTTTGCCAACGGGAATCCGGGAAAAATTCCGGGCCCCCATGGCCACCGGGATCTCGTGGTTCATGGCGTGGCCAGAGGAAGAGCCACAACAGTTCCAGTCATTGATCTCCTCCAAATTGATTTTCAATTTGGAAAGAACGATGGACATGGGTCGGTTGGACTCATCCACGCCCGTCTTCATGGTACAGCCTGGGAAATAGGAGGCTTCGAACGTGTATTCAGCCATGGTGTCGCCTCCTATCTTGTCCGCCAAGGACCGGTGACGAACTTCTTAATGATCGATCGACCAGTCCCGGAAACGCGGGATGGTAAAAGGTGGAGTTTGCCCATCAGGATCATCTTCACGCCCAGGACGGCGTCTTGCATCCAGGCTTTTGGACCACCGCCGAGGGTGAAGAGCTTGTGGAGGCCCATTAACTCAACCTTGCTGGCCCGGCCATGGAGCCGGACAGAGGTCAGGAAGGCCCGGTGGAACTGCATCAAGGGGTTGTCGCCCACGGGTAGTTTTTCGGCCAAGCACTCTTCGCGGAGGTAGTCCATAACCCCGGCGATGTTGATGGCCATCGGGCAGACCGCCGCGCAAGTGTGACAACCGACGCAGCGCCAGATGGAGGTGGAGGTCAAAGCCTCCTTCTTTAAGCCCAGAACCGCTAGTCTCATTATCCCGTGAGGACCGTAGTCCATGTAAGGATACATGGGACACCCGCCAGAACAGCTCATGCACGTTAGGCAGGAGTTAAGATCCGTGCCCGCGACTTTGCCCACTTTCTTGGCGAAGCCGAGGTCACTGGAACTCATGTTGATCGGTTCTTGGGAAGAGAATTTCTTCGCTTCCTTGTTCATATATTCTCCTAAAATCAGGGGATGAATAAGGGCCCTCGACCTCGCCAAAACGTCTCACAGCCGAGCCGGAACCATATTGATAAGGACAACCAACCGGATTTCTCAGACGCCGGAATGCCCTCTCGCCTAGTCCTTGAACTCAAACCCATGGCGCGTTCTGGCCAGGTTATGTAAAAAGACCCCATGTTTGCGACCATGATAACAGAGAAAAAATAAAGGCGCAAGTAATTTATTGACAGGGGGGATGGAGGTGTTTGTTGGGTGTTAGTGACACTTTAGTATTATAAAATTGTAAAAAATATTAAATTGTAATAATAAAGTTAAATAATATGGTTCCTGGGCTAGACGAAGGGGGGGAATTTTTTTTGACAATTTTTTTTGGTTTTCAGCTGGGCGCGTAGAAGGGGTCAGGTCGACGTTGAGTTAACCTAAAAAATTGATCTAGACGAATCGCCTTGGTATAGGTCGGCTATTAAATATTTATAAAGAAATTACTGACATTATTATTATATGGTATGAAAAAAAAGTGGTTAAATTTATAAAATTATTAACTTTAATTGATGATCAAGTAAAAAAGTATCATTTATACTGGCTCTTAACTACGACCACCTATTACGATCTACTAAAAATATCTTAAAAGGCTAATTTTAGCGATAAACATAATTACATACAATATAATAATAAGTATATAAAATTACAGTTATAAATTATTAAAATTTATACATCTATTTACATTAAAAAACTTAAAAAAATCTATAAAAGGTTGATAATAATTCCCTTTTCATATATTATAATCATTATTCAGGAGGGTAGTGGCATAAAGAAAGTTTATAAAATCAATTTAACGGCTTAAAAACGGGCTCAATTAAAGATTATTACCAAAAAGTATGCGTAACACAGACTTGTTGCATGGGCTAATGTTATTCTTCTAGCTGAAGATAAAAAAATAACCGTGTAATTGCTTCTATAGTTAACTATTCCAAGCGTAATATTATCAAACTAATTCAATTGTCGTCCGCGTGGAGAAAAACTTAAGATTCAGGCGCTCGCTCGGCAGTAGTTAAATGGCGTACGCGTGGACAAACACGCCAGTCAGGATTTTCTCAATTTTATGGAACAACTTAAAAGCGCGTCGCCGACAGACCAAGAAATCCATATTATTTTGGATAACTACGTGACCATAAAACCGCGATTGTCCCAGAGTGGCCGCGAATCGGTTGAAGAGTTAGTTAATAAGATCTATTTGTTTATCGAACACCATAAAAATAGGAAGAAAGTTTATCATTGGATGGCCAAAGTTGAAAGGGCTAAGTCAGCTCTGGCCGCGTCCAAGGCTCAAGTTTAGGGGAAGCTCTTTTGATTGATAAAGGGTGAACTGATTTTAGCTCCAGCGCGCTAGCGTCCTTAGCCGCTCGAGGGGGTAGCCAGATCCACCACGTTTACCATTTGGATCGTGGCTATGAGCGTCTAGATCGGAAACTGATCTCTTTGGGGGCGGTCATTAGCCGGGTTCCGGCTTGATCCGGGTGGTTTTAGGCTCCCCATCAGGTTTAAGGTTTAAGGTTAACACGGGTTTTCATAGGAAAAATAAGTTGACTCCTGGGATTTGAAGCCCCATCATATTATTGACACAATAAGTCTGTAAATAGGAAAAGTAGTAATTAAAAAGTTAAAAAAATTAT
>JAISYP010000013.1 GCA_031269825.1 Deltaproteobacteria bacterium | reverse complement strand
CCCCTATCCTAGTCAAAGGTACACACGTCTGATTCAATTGAGGAGCCCTGTGCGGTAATTCCGCTCGCAGGGATCTGTGCGGGGGGGTGCCCGAAAGGGCACTTCCTACCGCGACTAATTACAATAAACAATATATTATTGCTTATTTATAATATTTTAGTTGATTTTGTCCGTAAACATATAATTGAGGGAGTTTTAAAGATGTTGACCGCTGAAGCCGCCTATTTGATTGAATTGAGGCTGGAACGCGAAGAAGGCATCGAAGAAGGCGTCAAAATAGGCCGTGAAAAATCCAGTAAAGAAATAGCGCGTAAAGCCCGTAAAATAGGGTTGGATAGCGCCACTATCGCCAGTATAACAGGTCTAGACATCGACACCATTAACCGCTTTCCAGGTTCTGACGATGAGGAGATCTAACGCGAACATAGCCAATGAGGTTAACCCACGGCTAATGGGCACCCATTTCATTCGTTGATGGTCTGTAAATGGCCATCAATTTTATTGATTTTGTTTCAGTTATCCATCGAGCCCCGAATTCATTGGTTATTCGTTTTATTGGATCTTAATAAGCTAAATCATGATGATTTGATTCATGATAATTATGTTTTAGTTAACATAGAATTAAGTTTAGGAATAGTACGGTTTCCAATTAATCAGCTATTCGGCCGGTTATTTTTGGTAGGAAAAGGCAATCTCGCGTTAAATAACCGTTGAGGCGATTTTTATTTATTATTACCCCCACTTGAGCGAGCGGACAAAAAACTTTTCGCTCTGTCTTTTTCCCGGTACTGGCTGTGAAATCGGTTTTGGTTTTTTTGACCTATTAGCTGGAACGCTAGTCTTGGTCACAATAATGGTCAACGAATATAATTCATTATTAGTCAGAAGTATTTAAATTTATAATTTAAATTAATTCATTTATGACAATATAATAACTAAAATATTTATAATATTATATCTTTATTCTAATTATTAAACATAATAAGTGTAATTTTTAAAATATTAGACGTTGAATCTATATTCTTGGATGAACTGAGGCGGGAGCGCGAAGATGGCGTCGAAAAGGTGGCGCGTAAGGCCCGTAAAATAGGTTTGGCTAACGCCGCTTCGCCCGTATAACCGCTCTAGACATCGAAACCATTAAACAACTTTCCTGGGCCCAGCGATGATGGGCTTATCTAACGCGGACATAGATCCACTAAAATTAACCATTGATGGTTGGCCACTTCAGCTTTTGTCGCTAGTAACCATCTATTTTTTTACTGATTTTGTTTCAGTTATCCGTTGATGACGCGATTTCAATTTTTATTCGTTTTATTGATGTTTAGGCTATTAATAGTGATGATTAACTTTAAAATTATTATTTTTATTAAGTCATATAATTATATTTAGTAATATTATTAATTTACATTTAATCAGATATTAATTTGTTTTTTTATTGATGGCAAAACATTATAACTATTCTAGATATCAAAACTATTAACGTTTTTTTAGGGTTTTAAGGTGTTATAGGTGATAAGCTAACAAGAACAACCGTTGAAGTGAACCAATGGCGAATGATTGGCTATTTTAAACGTTCGTTATTCTCTAAAGGCCATTAAATTTTTCTCTTTTTATTTTAGTTATATATTATAATGTTTTAAAGCTTGATTGCAATAATAATTATATATTAATAAATTTAATAGACTAATTTAGAAGTTAATTTATTATTAATAATATGTCAATCAATATTTTTTAAATAGTATTATGTCTTAATTAACTTAAAATATTTTATAAGTTGATGTAAATATTAAATAAATTATTTAAATAGAATAATATAAAAAAAATTGATAATAGATTGTTATTAGATAGATAAAGATAAAATAGAGAAGGCTGTTTTAGCTATTATAATATATAAATAGTTTTTAATACATAAATAACTATGAAATTGATCTTATTAATAAAATTTGGACTGATTTGAGCTCTATTACGTTAGTTTTTTATATCCGGTCGTAACGCGATCGGGTTTCCGAGGAAATCATGTTAAACGCCCTTAAAAACATTCCCCGCCGAGCTAAAAGGGCCATGGGGTTTTCGCTTTGTGGCTTGTGGTCGGCCTTTAAAAAAGAGGAGGCTATTAAGCTGGAACTAGTGGGCTTGGTAATCCTGGCGTTGATTTTGGCCTGGGTGGATTGGGCTGGGTGGAAAAAATGGGTTTTAACGGCCACTTATTTTTTCATCCCCTTGACCGAGTTGGTTAACTCGGCTTTGGAGGACATTTGTGATTTGGTGTCCCCAAACTTCAATGAGAAGGTGCGTGACGCTAAGGATAAGGGATCCGCCGCCGTTTTGCTGGCCATTATCATTAATTTTTTGGTTTTGGGGGGGCTTTTGGTTTGTCCTTAAAAAAACGCTAATCCTCCAAAGGAGCTCGGAGGTCATTGGAGGGGTTAAAAGTTAGGTCGATCCCGGCCTTTTCCATCTTAACTCGTAATAGTTCCAAGGTGGTTTTGTAGGCTTCCCGGTTGGGATCCAGCTCCACGGCGCGGGTCAAATCGGCCAAAGCTTCGCTAAAGCGGCCTAAATTGGCTAACGATTGCCCGCGAAAAAAGATGGCTTGGGGATAATTGGGCCACTGGTTGATGGCCCGGGTAAAATCATTGACCGCTTCTTCCAGATCCCCTTTCTCCCTTTTGGCCTCTCCTCTGAGGAGGTAGGTCACCGCCCGTTCCTTGATGGTTAGCCCCCGTCGCCGGATGATGGACGTAAAAATGTCGATGGCCTGGTCAAAGTCGCCTCGGCGATGGGCCAAATAACCCTGTTCCACTATGTCCACCAAGGAAGGGGACGGCGATGGGGTTTGTGTCCAGACCGGGTCAGGGAAATAGACCAAGGTCGCGAAGATGAGGGCGATTAAAAGGGCTCGCCAAAAAACTTTCATTTTCGTCATAACCTCATAAAGCCAAATCATCGTTGGCTAAAAGCCTGACCTTTAAAGCCCAGGTTAGGAAAATAGGGGCCATTGAGGCGGTTATAGCGGTTAGTTCATAATAGTTAATGGGCCAGCTGAGCGTGGACTTGGCCATTTCTAATCAAAGCAGGCTAGGCAGCTACGACGATTTTCTGGATCGTTAATCTGATCCAATAGCCCTTGTTTAGACAAGTAGTGGAGGCTGTCGACCCCCAGACTTTCTTTTATTTGCGGCACGGTTTTAATGGCCGCGATCAATTCTCGGCGAATGGAGGTGTCAATGCCGTAATAACAAGGTTGAGTGATGGGCGGGGAAGAGACGCACATGCGCACCTCTTTGGCCCCAGCCCGACGCACCATGGAGACGATGCGAGCGCTGGTGGTTCCCCGGACAATGGAGTCGTCAATCAGAACCACCCTTTGGCCCTCTAGATTAGCGCGCACGGGGTTAAGCTTCATTTCCACGGTGGATTCCCGGCTGATCTGTTGGGGCATGATGAAGCTACGACCTACATAGCGGTTCTTAATGAGACCCTCTAAATAAGGTAAGCCGCTCGCTTGGCTAAACCCCAAGGCCGCCGTGATACCGGTATCCGGCACTGGAATGACGATGTCCGCGGATTGGTCAAACTCCTTGGCCAGTTGTTGGCCAAGACGAAAGCGAGTTCCCCAGACCGACTGCCCATCGAGGACGCTATCTGGCCGAGCGAAATAGATATACTCAAACACGCAGCTGGAATGACGGGTGGCTTGGCTAAACCGTCGGAACGACAGACCCTCATGGCTGACGATAGCCATTTCCCCGGGGTTGATGTCGCGGATAAGAGTGGCTTTGACCGCGTCTAAGGCGCAACTTTCCGAGGCCAGGACATATTGGCCAGGTTTAATCTGTCCCACGCATAAAGGTCGATAACCCTGGGGATCCCGCACCCCGATCAAGCGGTCGCTGGTCATGAGGATGAGACTATAAGCCCCCTCCACCCGATTTAGAACCTTAACGATATGCTCTTCCAAGCCGCTCCCATTGGACATGGCCAGAAGATTAAGGATCGCCTCGCTGTCGGAGGTGGTCCGAAAAATTCCCCCCTCGCGTTCTAAGCTGGCGCGCAGATAATCAAAATTAGTGATGGTGCCATTGTGGGCTAGACTCAGGAACCCGTTTTTGGCGTAGGCGAAGAGAGGTTGGATATTACAATAGGCGCTGGCTCCTTGGGTTGAGTAACGAACATGACCAATGGCCGCGTGTCCAGCCATGGTGGGGCGGCGTTCGCGGAAGGCTTCGGTCATCAGCCCCATGCCTTTGACTTCCTCGATATGGAGCCCGTCGGTGATGGCGATGCCAGCGCTTTCTTGCCCTCGGTGTTGGAGGGAGAATAAACCCAAATAACACAGATCGGCGATTTGGGGTCCAGGGGCCCAAACGCCAATCACGCCGCACGCCTCCTGGCGGCGGTGGGGGGAATAACGGACGGCTAGCTCAGAATTGGTCATACTTTTGGGTCTGGGGCGGTTCTAAATAGCCGCCAAATCCGCTAGGGCCTCGCGCCAAGCTTTTTTCAGGCTAGCGACTGGGGCTTTGATGGTCACTTCATTGTGGGTGATGGATAAATCCGGGCCGCCAACCCGGCCTAACTCGGTCGTCGTTTGGTTCCAGGTCTTGGCTAAAGCCAAAAAAGACGTCAAATGGTCTTCTTTTAAGGTAACCAGAACTCGGCCCGCGCTTTCCCCAAAAAAAGCCGCGCCAGACGATAGCGAGCTTCGCCAGTTTAGGACGCCGCCTAAGTCGCTAGCCATGGCCGATTCGGCGATGGCCACGGCTAACCCGCCGGCCGAGCAATCATGGGCTGAGCGTAATAAACCTTTTTGGGCGGCTTGTTCTAAAAACCGGCAAAGGGCTTTAACCTGGTTTAAATCCACTTGGGGAACAGGCCCTTCGTCGCGCTTAGTCAATAAGTAATGGGCTTCGCTGGCTCCCAGTTCCTCGCGCGATTGGCCAAGTAAATAGATTAAGTCCCCAGGCTCTTTAAAAGCGATGGTGACGCGCCGCTCCAGATCTTCCAGCGACCCTACCATCCCAATGGTGGGGGTGGGATAAATGGCCGCGCCATTGTGTTCATTGTAAAAACTGACATTGCCGCCAGTGACAGGGGTCTCCAAAGCGCGAGCGGCCTCGGCTAGGCCATCGGTGGCTTTTACAAATTGCCAATAGATCTCTGGATCCTCGGGATTGCCAAAATTAAGGCAATTGGTCAGAGCCAGAGGACGGGCTCCGGTCACGGCCACGTTCAAAGCCGCCTCCACCACGGCCAATACCCCGCCCTGATAGGGATCGAGAAAAACTTGTCGACTGTCGGCGTCAACCGTTAGGGCTAAGCCTTTTTTACTGTCCGGCAATCTTAACAAAGCCGCGTCGCCCCCGGGCCTAATGACGGTGTTTAGCCCCACCATGTGGTCGTAACGCTCATAGACATAAGCCCGGGAACATAAATTTGGCGAGGCGAGGAGCTTATAAAGTAGATCAGTGAAGTCGCCATATTGGTTGACCGCGGCTAGATCGGCTTTTTTTCGTTCCGCGTGATAGGCTGGTTCCTTTTGTTCCCGAAGATAGATTGGGACTTCCTCGGTTAAATAGGCGGCCGGAATCGTGGCGATAACTTCGCCCCGTAGTTTAAGGGTAAAATGGCCGTCATCGGTGACTAAGCCTACGGCCACGGCTAAAAGATCCCATTTGTCAAAAATTCGCTCAATGGCCGCGACTTTTTCCGGCTCCACCACCAACAGCATCCGCTCTTGGGATTCGGAGAGCATGATCTCCCAGGGCGTTAAATCCGGTTCCCTTAAGGGCGCTTTCTCCAAATTTAAGGTGATTCCATTGCCTGACCGGCCAGCCATTTCCGCGCCCGAGGAGGTTAGTCCCGCCGCGCCCAGATCTTGCAGCCCCACCACCAGATCGGCGTCTAAGATTTCCAGGGTCGCCTCTAATAGCAGTTTTTCCATAAAAGGATCGCCCACCTGGACATTGGGCCTTTTGTCGGGATCTTGGTCGCTTAACTCTTCGGAGGCGAAACTAGCTCCCTTGATACCGTCGCGACCAGTCTGAGCCCCGACGAGCATAACGATGTTACCGAGCCCCACGGCGGAGCCTTTAAAAACCCGATCGCTTTTTAGTAAACCAACGCACATGGCGTTGACCAAAGGATTGCCTTGGAAAGAGGGATGGAAAAAGATTTCCCCACCCACGGTAGGGATCCCAATACAGTTGCCATACCCGCCAATGCCGTCCACCACCCCATCCAGCAGGTGGCGCGTCTTGGTTTGGCTAAGATCCCCAAACCTAAGGCTATCCAGGGAAGCGATGGGTCGGGCTCCCATGGCGAAAATGTCCCGGATAATGCCGCCCACCCCGGTCGCGGCCCCTTGGAAGGGCTCAATGGCCGAGGGGTGGTTATGGCTTTCCATTTTAAAGGCGCAAGCTAACCCATCGCCCAGATCCACCACCCCGGCGTTTTCCCCAGGCCCTTGGAGGAC
Organism: Deltaproteobacteria bacterium; assembly: GCA_031269825.1. Taxonomy (GTDB): domain Bacteria; phylum Desulfobacterota; class Desulfarculia; order Adiutricales; family Adiutricaceae; genus JAIROO01. The sequence goes on along the minus strand of JAISYP010000013.1, from coordinate 13,150 downwards.
TTGGGGCCCGGTGGTGGGGAATTTTTTTAACTGGGCTTTGGAGTTTTTGTACCCACAATGCTCCGACCACATAACCCCAAAGAGAGCGAGTTCCAGATAATTAGGCTCTCGACCCATAAGGGTTAAGATTTTTTGGTATTCCGCCTCGGTTAGGTTATGTTCCTTAAAAGGTTGAGCCAAATTAGATTCAGCCATCAGGCCGCGCCTCCCATGGCCGCGAAAACGGCCTCAAACAAGGGGCGACCATCCACCCCGCCCAATTCCGGCTCGGCTAAACGCTCTGGATGGGGCATTAGGCCTAAGATGTTACGTTTTTCGTTTAAAACGCCGGCGATGGCCTCTAAGGAGCCATTGGGGGCGGAAGTGTCGTCGACCAGTCCATCGGCGTGGGCGTAACGGAAAGCCACCCGATCTTGATCCTTTAGTTTTTGGAGTTCTTTGGGGTTAACGCTATAACCGCCTTCCCCGTGGGAGATGGGGATCCGGAGGATCTGAGCCTTTTGGTAAAGGCTGGTGAAAGGGCTTCGTTCCGTCTCCACACGTAAAAAAACGTCCTGGCAGAGGTATTTTAGCTTCCGGTTTCTTAACAAGGCCCCGGGTAACAACTGGGCCTCGCACAATATCTGGAAACCATTACAGATTCCTAATATCAGGCTACCCCGCTGAGCCAGACGCCGCACCTCGGCCAACACTGGGGAAAAACGAGCGATGGCCCCGCAGCGGAGGTAATCGCCATGGGCGAACCCACCTGGCAGGATCACCAAGTCATAATCGGGCAAGGAACTTTCCTTATGCCAGACTAGATCCGCCTTTAGCCCGGTGGTCGCCTTTAAGCTTCGGGCGCAGTCCTGGTCGCAGTTGGAGCCCGGAAAAACGATGACCGCGGCTTTCACTGTTTTGGCTCCACGGTGATGGCGTAATTTTCCATGTTCGGGTTGGCCAAGAGCTCATCGGCCAGTTTAGCCATTTTTTCTTTGACCTGGGCCTCGGAATCCCCGGTTAGGGTGAGCTCAATCAGTTTGCCGACCCGGATGGAGCTAAATTCGACGTGGCCGAGGGATTTTAAGGAGCGCAGAATGGCCTCGCCTTGGGGATCAAGGACGCTAGGTTTGAGGCGAACTTCCACCCGGGCTTTATAGGCGGCCGGGTTAAGGAGCCTTTGGTAGAGCTCTTGGTAGGCTTCGGACACTTGGCCGAGATCTTGACGGAAGCGATCTTTATCTAGCTTTTGATTGGTCTGAGCGTCCCAAAAGCGACAAGTGTCTGGGGAAATCTCGTCGGCGAGGATAATTTCGTTCCCCACCCGGCCAAATTCCAGCTTAAAATCCACCAGCTTCACGTCGCGGGCCAAGAGAAATTGGCGTAAAATCTGATTAATGGCTAGAGCCTGTAGCTCTAGCCACTCCAGCTCCCGGGGGGTGACGAGCCCTAAAGCCGCGATGTGGCTATTATTGATCAGAGGATCGCCCAGGGCGTCATCTTTATAGTAGAACTCGACAATGGGGCTCGGCAAAGCCTTCCCCTCGGCCCACCCCAACCGCTGGGCCAAGGAACCAGCCGCTAGATTTCTGGTCACCACCTCTAAAGGGATGATGTCGACTTTTTTAACCAACATGGAGTTGGCGTCAACTCGCCGGAGGAAGTGGGTCTTGATCCCGGCCTGGGCCAGGATCTCGAAAAAGGCCGAGCTAATGGCGTTGTTCAGTTCCCCCTTGGACTCGATCCGCCCTTTTTTGACCCCGTTAAAGGCGGTGGCGTCGTCCTTAAAGAAGACCAGATACTCATCAGCCCGGTCTGTTCGAAAAACTTTCTTGGCTTTACCCTCGTAAAGCGGTGTCTCGGTCATCCGCGCGCCTCCTGGCGAAACAATAATCATCAAAGAAAAAATAATCATCAAAATTGGATAGTCAAGCAGGCGATTAACCTAAGTGATTAACCTAGCGGCATAGACAAGCGATCAGGCGTTGGGAAAAGGCTCGAACCGCTCCCCGCCCAGGGGGGGCGCGACAAGCTCACGTCCCAAAAACTTAAACACGGGCAGTATACCTAAATTAAAGTGGTTTTACTATAAAGCCTTTTGGTGGGCGGGGGAGAGGGGTAGTTTGGGTTATTTAGACTAAATTAATTTTAAAAAGTATAGTTAAGAATTAAACAGTATTAAGAGAAACAATTTTAAGAAAATTTTAGTCATAACTACTTTCTAATTTAGAAAGAAAAATTTATTTGACAGCGCGGTCAGAGTCAAACCAGATTAAAGCGGTAAGGATTTTAAGGAAAAGCTGGTCAAAATACTGGAACCTCGCCGTGGTTAAAAGGTTGGCCGTATTAAGCTGGCTGCGCGAAAACCCTCGTTTAAGGGAAAGCGTCAAGTAAAAGAGTATTAATTTAAATAACTTATAAATTAGGATTCTTGGAGTTTGTCTTTTCGCGAGACTATACATTATAACCGTTGGCCAGTAGTATCTTATTGTTAAATTATTGAATAAACAGACGCGCCAGGGAGAAGTGGATCTATTTATGCATTAATTTTGCCGCTATAGTTAATTTAAATAAAGATATTTAACTAATTAGCCAACTCATCAATGATGAGTAATAGCGAAAAATAATAATAGACAGATTTTATGGATTAGAAGAAAATTAAGTTGACCTAATAATTAAATTTTATTTAAACGTGAGACGGAGTTTTTTAATATAGCGTCTAAAAAAGGTTTTAATTCTTTGGTGGGGCGAAGGCGGAAAATAATTTTTGGCTAGAAAAGGCGTCAAGGCGCCAGCCGTCCAAACTAAAAACCCCAATAACCGCCTAAGTAAGCCGTTAAATCTAGGCTTCAGAGCCGATAATAGAGAGAGAAAAAAATTATCTGGACATCGCGTTGGCTTTGCGCTATAAATTATGGATTAAAAATTTGAGCTCGACTGTATTGGCTTTAGTCTGGTTTTTAGGGGTCATTTTGACTACCCACGTTTTCCGTCAGCGCTTGATTGAAATTTTAAGGAGAATTTAATTGTGATTAATTATAATAAAAGCATTAATTACGATCTAATAACTGGCGAAAACTGGTCGGTATAGATTTTATTCTCTCTCTTTTTTTATAATTAATGTTAAGTTTTATCAATATATAAGTTTAGCTGTCTCTAAAATTTTATCTACATTGGAATTTGTTAGCGCCGCCAAACCGACCCAATATGAGTTGGTTTACCTCGCTCATCTTTAAAAGGCGTACGGTCATGTTTTTAGCTATATCCAATGGCCAGAAGGGGCGGAAACCATGCCCAGTCAAGATTTGGCCATTTTTGTGGGGAAATAACAACTTTCATTCTCGGCGTGTTTAACGATCGCGATTAGAAGCGTCTGTCTCGTTTTGATTGTTCGAGGCGTGGAAAAAATAGATGACTCAATATCTATCCATAGCTGTTTGACTTATTGATAAATTTTTTCTGGGCTAGATAAGGAACGATTTATATCATTTTCCAACCAGTGGTAGTCGATTAAACGTCTTAGCGCCAGCGTGGACATACAACGCGCTGGCGATATTGGTCTAGTTATGTGGCGAACTATTTTACCTAGCCTTATGGCTATAGGAGGTTTCAATGATTGAAAAAATGTGTCGGATATGCCCTAACGACAACAATTGGACGCGCCCCTCAAAAAGAAAAAAAGGTTTAGAGGATCCAAAATCCTTTTTATCTAAATCTGGGTTTGGGCTTGAGGATTGGCTTAATCGCGAGAAATGGATTCTATCTGGCTACTCTGGCTTAACGGGAGAATGGCGTTACTCGCGTATCGAAGAAATGAATGCCGCTCAATATGATGAGGAGGCGCAAGTTAGGTTGTTATTGTACATTAACGATAAAGAGCCTGGCGTAATAAAGCCTACGGCTGTTGGGGTCTTGGAAGAAGCCTTTGTAATCGGCGCGGAGGAAGCTCGCTGGGCCACCGACCGATTCGCTGAGAAGGGATGGCTTGAAATTATGCGCCAGGAAGTCAAGGCTATCGATGGCGACTCGACTAAGCTAACCGGTAACAATCCATTAAACCTAGTGAACATCCGCTTTAGACCTGATGGCTTCGCGAAAACCCTAGTTTAAGGGAAATCGTCAAGTAAAAGAGTAATAATTTCAATGAATTATAAATTAGAATTATTGAATTTTAGACTTTTCGCGAGACCATCAGACCTGGTTCGCTACGTTTTTTTGATCTAAACGATAGAAGAAAGTTAGTTTTGGCTACAAACATCACTTATCGCGGAACGCGGGACTGGGATGGTAAAATACCGGAAGACTATTACGCGATAATTGTCCCTACAGAAGATGAACCTGTCCCTATGACAGACAGTAAATCAGGAAAACCACTCGACCGCTTCTCAGTAAAGATAAGACAACAACGCGCCATCACTGGAAAAGAGTGTACTCCTCATCAAGCTCGGATCCAGATACCTTTGGCCATAAAACTAAAAGAATTTTGTCGCCTCCAAGGCGGCGGCGATGTGACCTGTGAGGATGAGAGGGTTGACATTAAGTTTGTGGCGCCAGATAAGACGGTATCATTTATTGAGATAAAGCCAGCGGAAACAGCGAAAAAATCCATTCGCCTGGCTATAGGCCAACTCCTTGAATACCGCTATTATCCTAACGCTAATAAAGCGGATCGACTTATCATTGTTGGTAATGTGAAAGAAGAGCCGGATGATTTGGAATACTTGGCTCACTTAAAAAAGCTGCCCAGTCTCGAGTTTAGCTATGTCCACTGGCCAGAAGGGGAGAAAAGCGTACCAGACGAAAAATTTGCCGTTTTCGTTGGTAAATAACGACTTCTTTAATAGCGCGTTAGTGACAGCCACATTAATCGCCTCTCTCAAGCTTAGATTGAGCGAGGCGTTTTATTTTTAGCTGATCTCAGAATTGGGGCTCACTCCACGGTGACTGATTTAGCCAAGTTGCGGGGTTGATCCACGTCGGTGCCTTTAAAGACCGCCGCGTGGTAAGCCAAAAGCTGGGCGGCCACGGCGTAAACCAAGGGCGCGATCAGGGGATCGGTGGGGGGGAGGAGAAGTTGACCCGCCAAGGGGCCAGCGATCTTTTCCGCGCCTAACGCGTCGCCGATAAAGATCACTTGACCGCCCCGGGCTCGGACTTCCTCAAGGTTAGAAGCGGTTTTGGAAAAATATTTGTCCGAGGGGGCTAAAAAGATGACCGGGGTGTTTTCGTCCACCAGGGCGATGGGGCCATGTTTTAGTTCCCCGGCGGCGTAACCTTCGGCGTGGATGTAGGAAAGTTCTTTCAGTTTTAAAGCCCCTTCCAAGGCTAAGGCGTAACTGGCTCCTCGGCCCAGATACAAGACGTCCCGAGCCGGGGCGATGAGGTTTTTGGACAGGGTTTGGATCTCCGCGTCCCGGCTTAAGGCTTCGGCCATGAGGGCTGGGGTTTCCATCAGTAACCGCGTTAGACGGCTTTCTTCCTGGGGGCTGACGAGACCTTGGCGAGCCCCCAAAATAACGGCTAAGGCGGCTAAGATAATTAGCTGCGCGGTGAAAGTCTTGGTGGAGGCCACCCCGAACTCTGGGCCCGCCTTCGTTAATAGTTTAACTTGCGCTTCTCGCTCAATGGAACTACCGGGGACGTTGACTAAGCTAATGATTTTTTGATTGGCCGCTTGGCAATAACGTAAGGCCGCCAAAGTGTCGGCCGTCTCCCCGGACTGGGAAATAAATAAAGACGTCCCGCCAGCCGTTAAAACTGGGTCGCGATACCGAAATTCCGAGGCCACTTCTAGATCGCAGGGAATCCGGGCTAAGGATTCCAGCCAATGACGGCCCACCAAAGCCGCGTAATAGGAAGTGCCACAAGCCACTAGATTAAGACGAGGGGTCTGGTGGAGGGGAAACGGGAGATCTAAAGTTAAGCGACCTTGCTGGGGATCTAAGAGAGAGACTAAGGTGTCGCCAATGACCTGGGGTTGCTCGAGGATCTCTTTGCGCATAAAATGACGATAGCCACTTTTGCCAAGAGACACATTGACCAGCGGATCCAAAGCGGTGATTTTCCTAACCACCTCGCGCCCAGTTCGATCCCGAATCGTGGCCCCGGTGGCCGTGAGCACCACCCAGTCGTCATCGTCAAGATAGGCGATGTGGGAACTTAATGGCCCCACGGCCAAAGCGTCGGAGCCGAGCCGCATGGAGCCATCGCCATAGCCAATGGCCAAAGGCGAGCCCCGGCGAGCCCCGATGAGGATGTCCGGCCGTCCAGCCAAAAGAAAAACCAGGGCGAAGGCGCCTTCTAAGCGCTTCAGCGTTTCGGTGGTGGCTTCTTCCGGTGACAAGCCTTCGGCCAGTTTTTGGGTCATCAGGCGAACGATGACTTCGGTGTCGGTTTGGCTTTCGAACTGATGGCCGAGCTGGGTTAATTCGGTTTTTAGCTCTTGGAAGTTTTCAATGATCCCATTGTGGATGACGGCCACCTGGGGGCTGGCCAGGGGATGGGCGTTAATTTCCGTGGCCGCCCCGTGAGTGGCCCAGCGGGTATGCCCTAGTCCCGTCGCGCCAGTGAGCGGCTCGTTTTCCAAGCGTTGGGCCAGGACGGCGATCTTGCCAGGGGCTCTTAAACGTTGGATTTGACCCTGGGGATCTAGAGTGGCTAGCCCAGCCGAGTCATAACCGCGGTATTCCAATAAGCGCAGTCCAGCCAATAGTTGGGGAACCACATTGTCCTTCTGGCTAATTATACCGATAATTCCACACATAAGGGGATAACTTCCTGATTTAGGCCGCGACGAATTTAAACTATGGCTCTGAAGCCAATAAATATGATATTATACCCGTTGGTTAACTGATTGGCAAAAACGGCCAACGGCTGAGCGTAGGACGCTCAGCCTTTAGGCCGCTAAGTCGCTCGGCTGATAAGTTAATTAGTTTGATGGCTTGGTCTAGGCTCTCGGGGGAAAGGAAATTTTATGGTCAAAGGTTTGACTTTGGTCAACACTGGATCAGGTAAAGGCAAGACCACGGCCGCCCTAGGGGTGGTGGCCCGCGCTTTAGGTCATGACCAGAAGGTGGCGTTTATCCAGTTCATCAAGTGTCAGGACACTGGGGAGAGCCAATTTTTAAGCGAACTGGCCCGAAATCGGCCGGAGCGCTTTTGTTTTTCTCGCCATGGTCAGGGATTCGTGGGGCGTAACCCGTCCACCGCTGACCGGGAGTTGGCCGAGGAAGGTCTAAGGTTGGCTCGCTCTCTGGCCGAGGACTATGATCTGTTGGTTTTAGACGAGATCAACGTGGTTTTAAGCCTGGGTCTTTTGGAGCCTTCGGAAGTGGCCGAGTTTATCCAAAATCGCCCCGAGAAGTTGAACCTGGTTCTGACCGGTCGAGGCTGCCCAGCTAAAATTATCGAACTGGCCGACACGGTCACCGAAATGAAGGAAATTAAACACGCCTTCCGAGCCGGGATTCCGGCCCGTCCGGGCGTGGATTATTGAGGCGCGTCGTGGCTAAAGCCGTAAAATCGGAAGTTTCCCCCGCGAAAACCGGAAAAATTAAAAATCATACTCCTGACTGGCGGGCCCCGAAAACCTATTTTGATCTCAAGCCCGACCACCCCTTGGCCGAGCGATTGGCGAGCTTAACCTATGTTTGGGAGATCCTGGAGCGCTTACCGACTTGGATTGGCCAGTCTATCCAACCCAATGTCGCGGCCGCGCGAACAGAGCATGGCTTGATCTCCACGCCCACGGCCATCATCGCCGGGGAAACGCTTTTTGGGGTGCAGTATAACTTATCCGGGCCCCATGGATTTCAGGTCTGGGATCAGGATTTGCCTTTGTCGGGGGCGGCCTTAATCTTGCCCGGGGCCTTTATTGGCGATGACCAGGTGGAGATTGGCCCGGGCGCGCTTATTGAGCCTGGGGCGATGATTAAAGGGCCCACCATTTTAGGGCCTGGGACGGAAGTCCGGCAAGGGGCTTACGTCCGGGGTGGGGTTTGGGCGACGCGGGAGGTGGTTATAGGGCACGCCACCGAGGCGAAGAATGTTTTGCTGTTGGATGGAGCCAAGGCGGGCCATTTCGCTTATTTAGGCGATAGCGTCTTAGGGCGGGGCGTTAATTTAGGGGCGGGCGCCAAACTGGCCAACCTCTTGTTGGATAACGGGGTGATTAGTTTTAAGGGCCCCGGGGAAGAGATTAATCTCCAAATCCAGAAAATGGGGGCTATTTTGGGCGACCATTGCGTAACCGGTTGTAACAGCGTCACTAACCCGGGAACTTTAATGGGGCCAGACTCGCGCTTGTGGCCTAACCGCGTGGCCGCTAGCGGTTACCATCCCGCGGGCTCTAAACTTAATATTTAACCCAAACTTAGCTCTCTTTTGTTGTCTAATAGGAAATTAAATTGGTTATCCTACTGTGACTAACCTATTATGATAATATATTGAGACTGATATTACTACAATTAATATATATATTAATTAAATCGCTATTATTATTCTTTTATTAGAGAGAAAAACAGATTGATATCTCTAAAATAATTAAAAATTGAACTTATTTTTTGATAATTATTTAAATTAGCGCCTATCTTGTAAATATCGCGATTCTATTAAGAATTAATTAGCCACATTTGATCTCTATTATCTAGTTTTAGATTTCTATTTAATATATTCTTATAAAATTTTTCTTATTTATTTATTAGGTTTTGTCTATATTCTTGTTTTTTCGCCTAGGTTTAAATTTTTTCAGGTTTTTCCTCGCTGATTATGACTTTCGCCTATTACTTCCAGTAGATCGTTTTGTCTCGATCTTAACCTGAGTCAAGGAACTTTATGAAATCGTCATATTTTTTGCCTGGCGAGGACATTCCTGTCGAGGTCTTTACTAGCGTTCTTAAACAAGGTCGAGTGGGCCTGTGGGAACTGACCATGGGCGCCTCCGGGGGGCTAAGCGACGCGGTGATCGCTTTTGACCCCAGTTCCCATCAGATGTTTGTCCATCCGGCTTGGCCGGAGGTCAGTTTTAACTTTTTGTCTTTCGCCAACAAATGGATCCATCCCCGGGAAAGGGGCGCCGTTCTGGCTTTGTTTGAAGGGCTTTTGAAGGGGGCGGAGTCCATTGATTTAGAGGCCCGCTTTTGGCGCCAGGGCATTGACGATTGGGAATGGTGTCAGTTGGTGGGCCGACCGTTCGCTTTGGCGGCCGATCGGCCCACCCGAATTTTTGGGATTATTGAGATCATTCACGACCGGCGCCTTGTCCAAGAAGCTCTTCAACTGGCTTTATCGGAAAAAGACGTCGCGGCCAAAGCTTTGTCCCTGGAAAGGGAGAGACTGGCCGCGGTCATTGAGGCGGGGGAGTTGGGCACCTGGGACTGGGAGCTTCAGACTGGCCAGGTTCTCTATAACCAACGTTGGGCCAAGATTATTGGTTATGAGCTGTCCGAGATTAGCCCCACGGTCAGCGCTTGGGAAAACGCCATGTTCCCGGAGGATTTGGACAGGGCCAACAAAGCGGTCGAGGATCATTGTCGTGGTTTAACCCCTAGTTATGAGTGCGAGTTTCGGTTAAGGCATAAAAATGGCTCCACCGTTTGGGCCCAGGATCGTGGCCGAGTGGTGGAGTATGACGAGTTTGGCCAGGTCAAACGTTTGATTGGCGTCATGATCGACGTTTCCAAACAGAAAATGATTGAAAAATCCTTGGCCGAAAACAATGACCAACTGGAGCTAATCTTTAAAGCCGCCCGGATTGGGGCCTGGGACTGGGACATAACCACCGGCGCGATCAAGTTTAATGACGTGTACTTGGATATGTTAGGTTATAAACCTGAGGAGATCAAAGGCACCATTGAGGAATGGGAAAGTTTTGTCCACCCTGACGAGCTGGATTCCACCAACGCCGCCTTGGAAAAAGTCTTGTCTGGGCGAGAGGATATGTACGCGGCGGAAATTCGGATGCGCCACAAAGATGGGCACTACGTTTGGACGTACGACTTTGGGCGGGTGGCCACCAGAAACGATCAAGGCGAACCGTTAAGGATGATCGGCGGGCACTTTGATTTTGACGATCGCAAGAAGATGGAGAAGGATTTTTTCGCCATGCAGGAGCAAGAGCGGGAAATGAAGTTGGCCCGGGATTTGGCCGAAGAAAGCACTCGCGCCAAAAGCGAGTTCTTGGCCAACATGAGCCACGAGATCCGCACCCCCATGAACGCCATCATCGGTTTAAACCATTTAGCCTTGGAGACGGATCTGGACGAGCAGCAACAGGATTATATAAAAAGAGCCGATATGGCGGCGCGTACCCTTTTGCGCATCATCAACGATATTTTGGATTTCTCGAAAATCGAGGCCGGTAAGTTGGCGATGGAAGAGACGGCTTTCCGGCTCGTGGACACTTTAAACACGGTCATTGATATCTTGGAGGTTAAGGCCGTGGAAAAAGGGCTCGCCTTTAACCTTAACCTGGCTTCCGACGTCCCGGATCGCTTTTTGGGCGATCCCGGCCGATTGGGCCAGATATTAAGTAACCTAGTCAGTAACGCCATTAAGTTTACCTCGCGGGGTTCCATTACGGTGGACGTGTCGTTAAAGACGGGGCCGCCGAAGGCGGCCGCGAGCTCTAATAGCCAGGCCAATCGCGAGGCGAACGCCGAGGCGGTCGTGTTTTTTCAGGTCATCGACACCGGCATTGGTTTGTCCCAGGAGCAGATCCAGGGTCTCTTCGCCCCGTTTACCCAGGCCGACACCTCTATCACGCGCAAATACGGTGGCACGGGGTTGGGCCTGACGATCTGTAAAAGGTTAGTGGAAATGATGGGCGGGGAGATCTGGTGCGAAAGCGTCGTTGGGCAAGGTAGCCATTTTAATTTCACGGCTCGCCTAAAACTAAACCCAAAGGCGGATTTGGCCCAAGAAAAAAGTAGCCCCATGGGTAACATCTCGGAATTACTCCAAAATATCCGTGGGGCTAAAATATTATTGGCCGAGGACAACGAGGTCAACCAACTGGTGGCTAGCCGGATTCTGGCCAAAGCCGGTTTGGTGGTTAAAATCGCCAACAATGGCTTAGAAGCCGTGAATATGGCCCGGGCCGAGACCTTTGATTTGGTGCTCATGGACATTCAGATGCCCGAGATGGACGGTTTAACGGCCACGCGGGCCATTCGGGCTTTACCGGGTTATCAGCGGATCCCCATTGTGGCCATGACCGCCCACGCCATGAGCGGGGATCGAGAACTATCCTTGGCCGCGGGCATGAATGATCACATTTCTAAACCCATTAATATCCTGGAGCTTTATAAAGCCCTGGTTAAATGGGCGCCGATGGTGAAGGAGGAGGACGGGGTTTAAAATTTGGCCGGTTGGTTGGGGCTTAACAGGCCGCCCAACTCCGAAGTCAAAACCCCTAAAATGATCACTATGCCGCCCACGACCCCCACGACCCCCACGGTTTCGTTAAGAAACAACCAAGCCCCGGCCGCCGCGGTGACCGGCTCAAACTGAAAACACAGCATGGCTTGCACCGGGGTGGTGTATTTCTGGCAAGCGGTCTGGATGAAGACAATGCCAATAGAGGCGAGGATGGCGCAGTAAAGTAACCCCATCCAAAATTGTTTCGTGAAGGTTAATCCTTTGGCTAGATCGGGGTGCAAGGGCGTCCATAGCCCAGTCTCAAAGAAAACGGCCACCAAGATGGTTAGCGGTAACGCCCCCATGAACTGTAACACCAACAGCTGGCCGGTCTGTCCCTCCAAATCCTGGGTGAAGATGTTCATGTAAATTAGGTACAAGGCCCATAACGGCACTGATAAAAGAGCGATGATATCCCCAGGTTTAACGCCGCCAAAACTGGGATCCAGTAGTAAGTACAGCCCTCCCAGCGTGATGATGACGCCTAAGAGGTTGTGCTTTTTTATTTTTTCTCGGAAAAGAATAAAGGAGACAATGGGAATGGCTGGGAGGGTTAAAGCGGCGATGAAGGCCGCCCGAGGCACTTCGGTGAAATTGACGCTATAGTTTTGGAGCAGGTAACCACCACCCATCAATAAGCCCAATAACAGGCCTCTTTTGGCGGTGGTCTTGGATAACCCCTGCAATTTGTGACCAAATATGAAAATGGACACGATCATCGCCAGGCCAAAACGACAGGTCAAAAAGAGGGCGGGCGAGGCGTCTCGCAATCCCCAACGAGTGAAGATGAAGGACATACCCCAAATGGCGGCCGCCCCGATTATCGCCAAATCGGCGTGCCAGGCTTTCATGGTTACCTACCTAAAACGGATATATAATAGTCATCAGTCCCTAAATAATAAGGGAACTATGGATGTCTAACGGGCCACCTGGCCCAGTCTAGGGCGTTGTTAGTTGGCGAAAAGGCCAAGAATCGTTGGTATTTTGGTCGCGAAAAAAATGGAGCTTAGAACCTTCCCCCACGGATTGGTCAAGAAAGAATTGGGGCCAGATTCGCTCCAAGCCCTAGCTGGTCGACCCCATATTACCACGCGTCAGAACCCCAGGCAATAGCAAATTAAAGTATAATTTTAGGAAATATTTTTAAAAGCGGGTTAATAGCCAAATTTTTTGTTAATAAATTGTTATAGCGGTAAAATATTTTAATATGTAATAAATATAAGTAAAAATTCAATATTATAAAAATAAATATAGTAAAAAAATATAATAAGTGCTAATTATCTATAAAATCAATATAAATGGTCGCGCTAAAACTGGAAACTTTAATTTAGGCGATATAGCCAGGAACGGGTGAGTGGTAATAAATGGACGCGTGAAGTTCGGCTAGATCGGAACTCGGCTTTAGGTCGGGGCGTGGTTACGCTGGCCCGGAAGCGAAGCTGGCGAACTCAATTTTGATGGCTTCGAGAAAACCTTAGTTTTTGTGGAATCATCAAGTAAAAAAGTATTAATTTCAATAACTTATCAATTAAGATTCTGGAATTTTGGATTTTTCGCGAGACCATCAATTTTACGAGTAGCTCTATACTTAAGACTCATAGACCATTGTTATAGTCTAATTATATATTTTAATAGTATAAATTATCCGTATTTCTCAATTTTTTTCTGGCTAAATTGAATAAAAATTGTGGGGTAGCCTAGATTCTACGCCACTATATACGGATGATTAAAAAAAATAATCAAATTTCGCCTTATG
>JAISYP010000121.1 GCA_031269825.1 Deltaproteobacteria bacterium | reverse complement strand
TCTCTTTTATTTACTATTAAATATTTATTATGGTATTTATTTGATTTGGTGCTTGTTTTTTCTTTCCACGGGATTCCGACCTTTTCGTAGTGTGAAAAATTCCGGGAATTACAGATTATGGACTTTTCGCGAGTCCATCAAGCCATCCCTGGCCTCGTCCATAACTCAAGTTCAGGGGAAGCTCTATTGATTGATAAAGGGTGAACTGATTTTAGCTCCAGCGCTCTAGCCTCCCAGCTCCCGCCTAAAAAGAGGCTAGTTTCTCAAAAAGGCGGGGGCTCTTGAATCATGGCCCCGACTGGATTGGTCAGGTTGGGATAATTGTTAACCCCAAAATAAGCGGCGTCATAGACAAACTGGCTTTCCAAAACTGATTGAACGTAACGGATCGTCTCGGGTAATGGCAATGTCTCGATAAAGACGTCCAACGGTAAGCCTGGCCGGGCCGCCATATAACTTTTGATATTAAACGGCCCGCCATTATAAGCGGCCAAAGCTAAAGGCCACTGGCCAAACGCTTGGAATAATTGGTTTAAATACCAAGAGCCATAACGGATATTTAAGTCTGGATCAAAAAGATCTTCTTCTCGGGGTTCGGGTTCCCCTAAAATAACGGAAATTGAATGGGCGGTGGACGGCAATAGTTGGGTCAATCCCCGGGCGTTGGAGGTGGAGACCGCGTCCTTCTGAAAGGCGCTTTCCACCCGGATCACGGACAGAAGTAGTTGCGGCGCGAACCCATAAAGACGACACGCTTTTAAGATGGGTTGGCTATAGACCACGGGATGAGCCCAGGCCCGAGAAAGCGAGCCATTGGGCGTTCTAACCTGGCCTAAAAAGCGTAGAGCCAAGCGATAATCCCCACTTTGGGCGGCCAACAGAATCCACCTTTTCAGCTCATTGTCGAGTTCCTGGGGCTTTTTGGGTAAAAGTTCCTCGTAACCGCCCGCTAGTTCCAGGGCCGCTTCTCGCCAATCGCCTTGGGCCAGGTAATGATTAATGGCCATCTTGGTTCTGGCCATTTCGCCCAAGCCCATCTTGGAAGTGGGATTTTCTTTTAAATCTAACCAAGGCCAGGGGAGTTTATCGGCCAACCACAAGTAATAACCCATGGTCTTTTGGTCTTCCGCGCCGGCTGGGCTTTCCATTAACCCAACCATGTCCTGAGCCATGGATTTGGGCCGACCTTGGTCGTTTAAAAACTCATACCGGCCAGCGGATAAAATCTGGTAAAAACTGGGGGCCTGAAAACGAGCCACTTGATAGATCTGGGACGCGTCCGAAAAACGTTGTAAAAGCTCCAAAGACCGCCCTTTATAATATAAGGCCCGGGCGCCTTGGCGCCCAGGCCGCTTTTCCTCCGCCTCGAAATACGCCAAGGCCTCTTCGGGATTTTTGGCCACCAAGGCGGACAACCCCAGATGAAACGACCAAGAGTTCAATCTTTTTTTTAACTCCGGCTCTTGGTCTAAAAGCTCCTTCGCCCGGTCGGTCAAGCCGCCTTTGGTCAAAGCGTCAAAGGCCCGTCCCAATTCCTTAAGCCGAGCCGAGCCTTTTAAAAGTTTGGCGGTTTCTAGCCTAATGTTGGCGGCTTCGTCAAGTCGGCCTTGTCTTAAACGCAAGGTGGCTAAATATCGACGCGAGACAATGTCTGGCCGATCCCGCCAGTAAGCCTCGGCCGTGGCGAAGTTCCCCACCCGCGTATCCAAAACCGCCCCAAACGCCTCCAAATCTTGACGCGCGGCTGTGGGCAAAGCCACGTCCGCCAAAGTCTCCGCCAAAAGCTTTTTAGCTTCTTGATTGCGCCACTCGGCGGCCAAAAGACGGACTAACCGAGCCCGAGCCAAATAATCGCCCTCCGCGGACAGATTTTTTAATAAAACCCGATAACCAGCCAAAGCCCGCACCCAATAACGATCCCGGACTTTCCCGACCAGGATCCGATCATAAATAGCCAAGGCCTCCTTAGGTTGGGCCACGGACAATAGGCCCGCCTCCAGACCGGCTAGGCCTGGCCAAGCTCTTAACTCCGAGGATTGTTTGCGCAAAAAAGTTAAAGCCTCGGCGAACTTCTCCTCCCGGATAAAGCCTACCGCGCGGCGATAAGCCGCTTGCTGACGACCATAACGACTGGGAGA
The DNA here is from genome assembly GCA_031269825.1 of Deltaproteobacteria bacterium. Classification (GTDB taxonomy): domain Bacteria; phylum Desulfobacterota; class Desulfarculia; order Adiutricales; family Adiutricaceae; genus JAIROO01. Next base: position 3,003 of record JAISYP010000121.1, on the reverse strand, counting down.
TTCGGGCGAGGAATAGGCTTTTCGCGATATAATGGGCGCGGAGGGGAAATCAAAAAAAATTAGCCGCGGCGGCCCCAGGGCTCCAGCCGTAAGGGCCGCCACAAGCAAACTAAGGGAAATTAAACCAGACAAGACTTAAGAACCGTCCTAAACTTTGGAGCCTAAAAAGTCAACCAGGAGTCTAGCCACTTCCTCGGCCACGTTAAGTTGAGCCTCCAAGGAAGAAGCGCCCACGTGGGGCGTGGCCACAAAATTGGGTAGCGCCAAGAGGGGACTGGCCCCTGGTGGTTCTTGGTCAAAAACGTCCAAAGCCGCCCCACCCAAGTGACCACTAGCCAAGGCCTCGTGGAGAGCCTTCTCGTCGACTAGCCCCCCCCGAGCGCAATTAATCACAAAGGCGCCTTTTTTTAATTTAGCGATCGTCTCGGCGCTCAATAAGTTGAGCGTGTCTGGGGTTTTGGGTAGATGCAAAGAAATGTAATCGGAACCGGCCCAGATTTCGGCTAGACTTTTGGGTTCCGCCCCAGCCTTGGCGATGTCCTCGGGCTTCAGAAAGGGATCATAAGCCCAAACCGACATATCCAGACCTTTGGCTTTTTTGGCCACTAGTCGACCCACGTAGCCAAGACCGACTAAGCCAATGACTTTACCAGAAAGCTCGGTTCCAACTAAGCCCTTCTTCTCCCAGCGACCTTCCTTAATGGAAGAAAAAGCCACCCAGAGTTTACGAGACAAAACAATCGCCAAGGCCACGGTCAACTCGGCCACGGCGTTGGCGTTTAGCCCTGGGGTGTTTACCACCTTAATTCCCAGTTCTTGAGCCGCGGCCACGTCAATGTTATCCAAACCAGCTCCCGCCCGGCCGACGATCTTTAAAGATCCCTTTTTCCCAGCGGCTAAGACTTCGCGCGTGACCGTAGTGGCGCTCCGAACCACTAGACCATCGTAGAGGCCGATTTCCTGGGCTAAGGCTTCTGGGGAAAGGCCCGATTTTTCCGTCACGGAAAAGCCCGCCTTTTTTAACAAATCAGGGCAAACGCTCTCAATCTTGTCACTCAAAAGGACGCTAGGAGCCATATTTTAGCCTCTCTTTTTCTGGAATTCGCCCATAAAATCCACCAGGGTCTTAACCGAGGCGATATCCACGGCGTTGTAAAGGGAAGCCCGTATCCCGCCCACGCTCCGATGGCCGTTTAAGCCAACCATGCCAGCTTTCTTGGCTCCTTCCAAAAAAGACCGCTCCAAATCCTCATCCGGCAATCGGAAAGTGACGTTCATGCGCGAACGGCTGTCTGGCCGAGCCGTGCCCCGGTAAAAGCCGCCACTATTGTCAATGGCTTGGTAAAGAAGCTCGGATTTAGCTTGGTTAAGCTTTTGGATGTTGGCCAACCCACCAATTTCATCGCGCAGCCACTTCATAGTTAAGCCCGCTATGTAGATGGAAAAGACCGGGGGAGTATTGAACATGCTGTCATGCTCAATATAAGTGCGGTAATCCAGCATATGGGGCAGGTTTTTTTTCCCAGTGGCCGCGAATTCGGGCCGAATGAGAACTATAGTCAAGCCAGCTGGCCCCACGTTTTTTTGAGCCCCAGCGTGAACTAGGACAAAATTAGTCAAATCCAAGGGCCTAGAAAGAAAATCCGAGGACATATCAGCGATGAGGGGAGCTGGGGCGTCTTGGGGAAAGGTATGCCATTGAGTGCCCCGGACGGTGTTGTTGCTGGTAAAGTAGACATAGCGGGGGGCGGGGGAGGATAAATAATTGAACTCCGTCGGGATGTAGGTGAAGTCGGCCTTCTTCGAGGAAGCGGCCTCATGAACCAAAGCCCCACAAATTTGGGCTTCTTGCCAAGCCTTGGTGGACCACAACCCCGTGTCAATGTATTCGGTCTGTTCCCCAACGGCGAAATTCATGGGAATCATGGCGAACTGGAGACTGGCTCCACCCTGACAAAAAAGGACTTTCCACTCATGACCAACGCCCAAAAGATCCAACAAAATCTGTTGGGTTTCCTCGGCCATGGCCACAACTTTTTTGTCTCGATGGCTGTTCTCCATGATGGACATCCCTGTCCCTTGCCAATCGAGCATCTCGGCGGCCGCTCTCTCCAGAACCGGCACAGGCAAAGCCGCCGGCCCTCCGTTAAAATTGATAACTCTCATCGATGAAGTGTCTCCAATGGGGTTGACCCTGGGCCCAAGAACCTGAGCCTACAACTTTATAAGGTATAAGGCGACCAGGCTCAAAGTAGCCTATAAATGGATCATACTATATTTTTTTACGAATCTCGTCAAACAAAATCCGGCCCAAAAATTTGTATTTAAAGGGCTCTTTAAATTCCCAGTGACGCCTGGTTGGAGACGGTCGAAGGGCGCCTAAAACGCTGGATAACCTTGGATTTATGGCGCGACCAGGCCCGCCACGTCAAAAAACGCTATAGAGGCCTAAAATTTATTTAATAAATATATCATATTATTTTTAAAATTATAATATTATCATAGACATAATAAAATTATAGAAATAATGATAAATAAATTTTCTATATTTAGGAAGATTTAAAACTATTGATGCCAAAATAAGAGTTCTTAAAATAGAAATTAAGATCTACTAGGATAAAAAAAATATTTATACAATTTATAATAATACGTTAAATATAAAAATTGAAATATGATTGGCTTTTATTAGTCGAATATAATAATATCAATTCATAAAATAATGTAATACCTAATGAATCACTACAGTGGATAACGCTCTTATAAAATAAGTATATGGGTATAGCGATCACGGGAGGAACTTATAGTTTAAGCCTTCTAGAATAGCGCTTCAAAAATGGAATATTAAATTTGGTATACTTTTTGCTATACAGCTCTCCATTGTTGGTGTAATTTTATGTTCAAGATGAATCGACGTGGAGCCTTGGTTTTTTCTTAACGCCTGAGATGGCCGCCGTTAGAGCGAGTATGGTCACAGCCTGATGATTGATTTTCCAGACACCGAAC